>JAISDC010000073.1 GCA_031265105.1 Verrucomicrobiales bacterium | reverse complement strand
AACGCAAGGAACGCAAAGAAAAACCTTTAAAAAATCTCTGCGTTCTCTGCGTTCTTTCGCGGCCATTAAAACCTAATTAAAATCCTTATGAAAACACCCATACTGAAAACCCTAACCCTAATATTAACCCTCTGCGCCGCCGCGTTGAATGTCTCTGTGGCGGACACCGAATGGAGCAACCCCGGTACCGGCGACTGGTCGGAGAGCGCCAATTGGAGCAATGGTGTGCCTTCCGTCGCTCCAAGCGAATGGGCTCAAATTATCAATGGCGGCACCGCCGTCATTGACAGCGTCCGAGTCGATTACAATGATCTGGATGTTGGTACGGATAGTGGCGGTGAGGGAACTTTGCTCATTACCGGTAATGGCTCGGCTTATGCCGCTCTGTCCTCTGTCCGTCGCGGCGGTACTGCCATCGTGAGCGACCACGGCTATTGGGAGGTTGATGGGTATTATTTGGATATTCACGGAGCTTTGACCGTCACGGGGCACGGCACGGTCATCAGTAATTCCAGCGACAGCACCGGCAGTATTTTGATCAACGGCAACGGCTACGTGCGGTATAATAATACTTTCGGTATAAGCAACGCCTTCGACGGGGTTGGCTCGCTGGTCATTGCCGAGAGCGGTTCGCTGCGGAGCGGATATGGCGCTGTTGGAGGATCGTACTATTACTACAGTGGTGTCGGCACCGTCCTGGTCAGTGATAGCGGCCATTGGGAAACCGATGGGTTGAGCGTCAAGGACGGCAGCGTCCTGACAATTACCGATAACGGCTCGGTTCACGTTGGTGGCGATGCCGAATTCAGTTTAGGGACTGTCTCTATCAGCGGCAATGGTCGTCTGGACATTGATGGCGAACTCAGCGTTGGCAGCGGGTATAATGCTTCGATGACGCTCAGCGGCACCGTGCGGGCCGATCAGGTTACCCTTCACGATTCTATCAAGGCCGGCAGCGGCGGCGTGGTTTACGAGGCCGGGAGCTTTTACGCGGACAGTTCCTACTTTTACACCGGCGGCCAGACTCTCCGGGCCGGTGAACGGATCGAACTGGAAGGCATGGACTTGATTTACACCGGTGAGGCGTTGCTGCTGGAGGGCGCTGTCGATGATTTGATCTTCACGGAGGATTTCTGGGTGGACTTCAGCCAGGTGACTTTGGCCGATGGACAGAGCTATGTGATCATTGATTGGACCGGCCTTGCTGCGCAAAACGTGCAACTAGACGCTACCTTTGACGCGGCAGGAGGCGTCGAGGGCACCTTCAGCGTGGCAGGCGGCCAACTGACCTTCACCACCGCCGCCGTCCCGGAACCCGCCACCTGGTTCCTCATCGGCGCGGGGTTGGGCATATTATTGTTGACCATGCGCGGCCGTCGTCGTAATGTTCAATCGTAGTCCAACTTAACCGCGGCCTGGCGAAGGGTTAACCATAGGGGGTTCCTTTCTTTCGTTAGGCGGGTTGTTAAGAGATCAGGCGACTGTAACAAGTCGCCTGATTTTTTATGCCGGCGTCAGGGCGTTGCGGCGAGCCGGTTGATTTGATTGAGGATTTCCTCGGGCAGGTCGTAGTTGGCGTGGACGTTCTGCACGTCGTCGTGATCCTCTAGTTTCTCAATCAGCGTCAGCAGCGCGCGGGCGGCGCCGGGGTCGGTGACGGACACGCTGTTGTCGGGGATGAAGGTCAGCTTGCCGGCGCTGACGGTGAGGCCGGCGGCCTTGAGCGCCTGTTCCAGCGCGTCGAATTTCTCCGGCGCGGCGATAAGCTCCACCTGGCCGTCGGCGGCGGGGCGCAAGTCGTCCGGCCCGGCGTCGAGCGTGGCCTCGAGTACGGTGTCCTCGCCGGCGCCGCTGACCATGAACAGCGCCTTCTTCTTGAACATCCACGCCACACTGCCGGGCGCGCCGAGGCTGCCGTTGAACTTGGTGAACACCGCGCGGATTTCGGCCGCGGTGCGATTCTTGTTGTCACTGAGCGTCTCCACCAGCAGCGCCACGCCGCCCGGCCCGTAGCCTTCGTAAGTCAACTGCTCGTAATTCGCGCCGTCCGCGCCGCCGACGCCTTTCTTCACAGCGTGGTCGATTTTGTCATTCGGCATGGATTCGCCGCGGGCGGCGCTGATGGCGGCGCGCAGGCGCGGGTTGAAATTGGGATCACCGCCGCCGAGTTTCGCCGCGACGGTGATTTCGCGCGAGAACTTGGAAAAAATCTTCGCGCGCACCGCGTCCACGGCGTTTTTTCTGCGGGCGACGTTCGCCGCGTGACTGTGTCCGGCCATAGGCGCTTATTGAAGCAAGCCGCCCCGCCGCTTGTCAATGGCGGAGGCGCGCCGCCGTCGCTGGCCGCCGCAATTTTACTTTTTACTTGCCGCGTTTTTATTTAACCTCCGCTGACCATGCAATACCTCGTCACCGGCGCCGCGGGCTTCATCGGCAGCCACGTCGCCCACCGCCTGCTGGCCGCCGGCCACGCGGTGGTCGGCCTCGACAACCTGAACGATTACTACGACCCGGCGTTGAAGCGGGCGCGGCTGGCGCGGCTCACGCCGTCGGCGGGCTTCCGCTTTGCCCAAATCGAACTGACCGACCACGCCGCCGTCAGCGACCTGTTCGCGCGCAGCGGCTTCCGGCGCGTCATCCACCTCGCCGCCCAGGCCGGCGTGCGCTACTCGCTGACCAACCCGCGCGCTTACACGGACAGCAACGTGTCCGGCTTCCTCAACCTCCTCGAAGCCTGCCGCCGTCATCCGGTCGAGCATCTGGTCTTCGCCAGCTCCAGCTCGGTTTACGGCCTCAACCGCAACATCCCGTTCACCGTCAGCGACCCCGCCGACCACCCGGCCAGCCTCTACGCCGCGACCAAAAAAGCGGGCGAATTGATGGCCCACGCCTACAGCCACCTGTATCGCCTCCCGGTCACCGGCCTGCGCTTCTTCACCGTCTATGGCCCGTGGGGCCGGCCCGACATGGCGCCGTGGCTGTTCACCAAAGCCATTCTCGCCGGTCAGCCGATCCGGGTATTCAACCACGGCCACCTGCGGCGCGACTTCACCTACATCGACGACATCGTCAGCGGCGTGATAAAAATCTGCGACGTCATCCCCGCCGCTGACCATGACTGGGACGCCGCGCGCCCCGACCCCGCCACCAGCAGCGCCCCGTTCCGCCTGCACAACATCGGCAATAACCAGCCCGTCGAACTGTCGCGCCTCATCGCCGCCATCGAAGCCGCCCTCGGCCAAACCGCCATCCGCGAAAACCTCCCCATGCAACCCGGCGACGTGCTGGAAACCGCCGCTGACATAGACTCGCTGACCGCCGCCACCGGCTTCCGGCCCACCGTCAGCGTCGAGGAAGGAATACGGAAGTTTTGCGCCTGGTACCGGGAGTATGGCGGGATTTCTAAAAGCACATTCAACGCGGAGACGCAACACCTTAGCGGGCTATTACGCGCCCGCTCTAACGACACTAGCGAAGCGAATCAAAGGCGCGGAGGCGCGGAGAGTTAATTTAATAAAAAAAACTCCGCGTCTCCGCGCCTCCGCGGTTCATAAAATTCCCGCGCGGCGGCAACCATAAAAAAGCCCCCGACCGGTGTTACCCGGTCGGGGGTGGACCATGCCCCAGACTTGGGCATGCTATGATAAACCCCGACCGCGACCGGCGGCCGGGGAAATCTTTTATACACTTTCTTCCTCGATTTGCAAGGTGCGCCGGGCGGTGATGATGAAAATCTGGCGCGGCACGCCGTAGGGTTCGTCCTTCACCAAGCCTTGAGCTTGATACTCGCGCGTCTCGGCCTGGTCGGTCAGCGGGCGCAGGTCGGCCAACGGCAAGCGGGTGTAGTTGGCGTAAAGGTGTGCTTTGGTGGCCATGAGATATTGTCCTTCGATTAAATGACGCGCTCTTGATACGGCAAAGCGCGGGGGAAGCAACCGTTTATCCAACATTTTGATGTCAAAGAGCGCGCGTTTGGCGATTACACCGCCGCTCCCGACGATTACGCCGCTGCTCTCGACGATTACACCGGCCTCTCTTGATGACCACGCCGCTGCTCCCGACGATTACACCGGCCTCTCCCGACGACCACGCCGGTGCTCTCGACGACCACGCCGCTGCTCCCGACGACCACACCGCTGCTCCCGACGATTACGCCGGGGTTCCCCGATGACCACGCCGGTGCTCTCGACGACCACACCGCTGCTCTCGATGACCACGCAGCTGCTCTCGATGACCGCGCCGGCCTCCCCTGATGACCGCGCCGGTGCTCTCGACGACCGCGCCGCTGCTCCCGACGACCGCGCCGACCTCCCCTGACGACCGCGCCGGTGCTCCTGATGACCGCGCCGGTCTCCCCTGATGACCACGCCGGGGTTCCCGATGACCGCGCCGGCGCTCCCGATGACCACGCCGGCGCTCCCGATGACCACGCCGGGGTTCTCTTCAGCAGGCTATTCCATCATCCATGAGTAGGCGCCCCTTGGGGACGGGGGAAGCTGCATAATCCCGCAGGGATGAAATATTGATAGCCGCCGGTGTCAACCGGCGGTAGCTGTTGTTACGACGAACCAACTCCGTAGGAGTGAAATAAAAACGTCGCGCGCAGTCGCTATT
>JAISDC010000232.1 GCA_031265105.1 Verrucomicrobiales bacterium | reverse complement strand
CAGAGTTTTTTAATTAAATTAACTCCGCGGCTCTGCGGCTCTGCGCGAGATTTGTTTGCGCTGCCGCCCCATCCTGCCGGCCTATGGAGCGCGGGCGTCTCGCCCGCTTCGTTGCCGGCTGGAAGCCGGCGCTCCCAGTGGGGCCAGCAACAGCGTTTCGCAAAAACGCAACGGCCATGTCGCTGCGGCGCGTAGCGCTTTGGAGTGCGGCAGTCCCCTGCCGCTTTCTTCGACGGCCTACGGAAAAAAACCAAGCGCTGCGCCACCCACAGCGTAGTGAATCCATCCGCTCACGCGAGGGCATGGTCAGCGGGATTTGTCTCAGCTTGTGCGATTTGAGTTTTGCGATTTGAATTTTTTTCCTATACTCAAGCGCGTGCGCAAAGCCACGATGGAATCGGTTGCCGACAGGCTGGGGTTACAGGAACCCGGCGATTTGTTGTTTCATTTCCCGCGACGTTACGAGGACCGGACGCATTGGTTGAATCCCGACGAGGTAAATCCCGATGAACCGGTGCTGGTGCACGGCCGGGTGGAGTCGCCCAAGGCGGCGCGCTGGCGCGGGGGACGGGGTTGCTTTACGCTGACGCTGCGGGCGCTGGACGGTGCGTACGCGCTGCCGTTGGTCTGGTACAACATGCCGTTCCTGAAAACTTACCTGACCGAGGGGCGGGAATTGATTGCCTACGGCCGGCTCACCGTCAGCGGCCGGCAGCGCAAGCTGGCGCATCCCGATTTTGAACTGGTGGCGCACGACGAGCACGACGCCATCCACATGAACCGCATTGTGCCGATTTACCCGTCCACCAGCGGCCTGAACCAGCGGGCCATCCGCTTGGCGATGCATGAGTTGTTGTTCAAGCACGACCTGCGGTTCCCGGAAATTCATCCCGTGCCGGCAGGGCTGCCGGATATCGACACGGCGATGCGCGGGATTCATTTTCCTGAAAGTTTCGCCCAACAGGAGGCGTGCCGGCGGCGGCTGGCGTTCGACGAGTTGTTCGCGATGCAGGTGCTGCTGGCGTTGCGGCGGCGCGAGGCGAAACAGTTCGCGAAAGTCCGCGGCGCTGACAGTCAGTCGCTGCGGGAGCCGTTCCTGCGCTCGCTGCCGTTCACGCCGACCCGGGCGCAGGCGCGGGTGTTCGCCGAGCTGGACCGCGACCTCGCCGCGCCGCGGCCGATGAACCGGCTGTTGCAGGGCGATGTCGGCTCGGGCAAGACGCTGGCGGCGGCCTACGCGATGTTGCGGACGCTGGAGCGCGGGGAGAACGCCGCGCTGCTGGCGCCGACGGAGACGTTGGCGGAGCAGCATTACCGGAATTTGCACCGGTTGCTGGAGCCGCTCGGCGTCAGCGTGCGGATTTTCACGCGCAGCCGGAAAAGCGGCGACGCGGCGTTGTTTGACCGTCAGCGGGGCATTGTGTATGTGGGGACGCACGCCTTGTTCCAGGACAAGGCGGCGCTGGCCAACATCGGGCTGGGCGTGATTGACGAGCAGCACAAGTTCGGCGTGAACCAGCGGCGGGCGTTTTTGGCGAAGGGGCGGCATCCCGATTTGCTGGTGATGACGGCGACGCCGATTCCGCGGACGCTGTGCCTCACCTTGTACGGCGACCTCGATGTCAGCGTGCTGGACGAGTTGCCGCCCGGACGGAAGGGCATCAAGACCGTGCTGCGGGCGGCGGCGGAGTTGCCGAAGGTGTGGAATTTCATCCGCCGGGAAATCGCCGCGGGCCGCCAGGCGTACATCGTGTACCCGCTGCTGGAGGAGAGCGAGAAGGTGGATTTGAAATCGGTGCAGGCCGCGTTCAAGGAATTGCAGAAAGTTTTCGGCGAGCGCGAGGTGGTGATGTTGCACGGCAAAATGGACCCCGACGAAAAGAGCGCGGCGATGAGCCAGTTTCGGCACGGTCAGCGGCACGTGATGGTGGCGACCTCGGTCATCGAGGTCGGCGTGGACGTGCCGACGGCGACCATGATGGTCATCGAGCACGCCGAACGCTTCGGGCTGGCGCAACTGCACCAGTTGCGCGGCCGCGTCGGGCGCGGGGCGGCGCAGTCGTATTGCGTGCTGGTGGGCGACCCGAAGACGCCGGAGGGCTGGCAGCGGTTGAAAATCATGGAAGAATCGCAGGACGGCTTTGTGCTGGCGGAGGAGGATTTGAAAATCCGCGGGCCGGGGAACATCCTCGGCACGGAACAAAGCGGCCTGCCGCCGCTGCGGGTGGCGAATCTGGGACGGGACATGTTATTGCTGTCGCAGGCGCGGGAGGCAAGCAACCAATTGATTGACCATGACCCGCTGCTGATGAAATACCCGGCCCTGCGCGAGCGGTTGGAAAAATTCCGTTTCTCCGCCGACCCCAAAGGCGCCAATTAATCCAAACCAAAAAATAATCCGTGAGTTTAAAAAAAAAACTTGCGCAAGTCCGCCTGATTATATAATGTCCCACCCCGTTATCGGGAAAAACAGCTGCTACCTACTACATGCTATCTACTAACTACCAAGAAAGCCCAGTAGCCTAAGCCAAAGTAAAACCCTGATAACCCGCTGAAGATGAACGACCTAAGTCATAACGTAAGTGAATCGCGCTCACGCGCTCACGCGCTCACGCGCTCACGCGCTCACGCGCTCATTATGACTTCTGCCTTGACTCTTTAATTTCTCAGCCAAATTTCACCCGTTTCGTTCCCCATCCGGCAGTGCCGGTGGCAATACCGGCTTCACTGATGGCGACACCGTCCTCTCCGACGCCAACATCCGCGCCGTCCGCGACACCATCAGTGTCGAAGAAACCAAACTCTAACCAGCCACCTCAACGCAAAGACGCCAAGGAACCAAGCACACAAAGAATTTATTAAATAGAGATCACTTTGCGTTCCTTGCGTTCTTTCGTGGCCATTAAAAGTTTTCAACCAACCAAACCAACAATAGAAAACACCAACATGAACCCCAAACTAACCCTCCTAACCCTCTGCGCCCTCAGTGTTTGCTTCGCCGCCAAGCGGCTCGGCATCAGAGCGAGCGTGTATTTGCTCGCTTACTTCACCGCGTTGAACGTCTTCGCGCAAAACAAATACGTCAACAGTGGCACCGTGACGGAAACCGGCCAGACCTACGAAAGCATCGCCAACCAAGCCGCCCTGCAAGTCATCAGCAACCAGACACTGTATCAAGGCACCAACATCACCCTCAGCGCCACCTTTGACACCAACAATGGCAGGTATGGCGCTTACGCTGGCAATTATGGCCGGATAGAGTTAACCGACAGCGCCATCACCACCACGGGTTCCGGCGGCCGGGGCGTCGTGCTGACCGGCACCGCGACCGGCGCGTTGACCCGGGTGGTCATTAGTACCGAGGGCGACGGCGCTCACGGTATCTTGCCGGACTACCACGCCAGCGTGGAACTGAACGATGTCAGCATCACCACCAGCGGCTCGGACGCGGATGGCATTCACGGAGCTTACATGAATATCCCGGTCGTGCGGTTCAACAACCTGACCATTGTTACCTACGGGGAAAACTCACAAGGTATCGCCAGCGAAGGCAGTGGCACCACCTTGGGCACTTCATTCAGCGGCAACGGCTTGCGGGTTACCACCCACGGGTGGAATGCAGCCGGGTTGCAAAGCTCCGGCGGGGTGGTGATGGATGTCACCGATTTCGTCATCAGGACTGATGGTGACCGGGCCAGGGGCGCAGACCGGGGCAACTCGCGGGATAGCATCTGGCACCTGACCAGCGGCACGATTGAAACCAGCGGGTCTGGCGCGGATGGTTTTATGCTTCACGGCTACGGCGGCGGCGAAACCGTGTTTACCGATGTGGTCATCAGGACGACCGGCACGGATGCAGCGGGCATTTATCTCAGTGGCTTGGGCAACGCGTCTTCGGTGGAACACGGCCCGGTCGTGTTCAACGGCGGCTCCGTGACCGCGACACAAGGTCTGGCCGTGAGGATAGCAGGCTTCCAGAATCCTTCGCTCACCTTTCAAGCCGGGGCGGTGGTCACAGGCGATGTTGTCGCCGTGGATAGCGGCACCAACATAAGCGGCAACTACGACTACGGCTACACCCTGAACCTGACCGACAGCACCCTGGACGGCGCCATCACCAACCTCAGCCCCGGCACCGACGGCCTGACCGTCAACCTCACGCAAAGCGCCGTCACCGGCGACCTCACCGGCAGCGGCACCAGCCTCACCGTCGTCACCCTCGACGACAGCGCCTTGACCGGTGATGTCACCGCCAACGACGAGGCCGTCATCATCATCACCGGCAGCAACGGCGGCGTCATCATCGGCGACCTCACCGGCAACGACAATGCGGTTATCGATGTCATCGTCAGCGGCAGCGACAGCGCCATCCTCGGCGACATCGCGCAGAACGACGATGCCGCCGTCACCATCACCCTCGACACCGGCGCCACCGGCCAAGGCGGCTACCACGGCGGCAACCTCATCACCGGCGAAGACAGCACCTGGACCTTCAACAAAAACAGCCACGGCAACTACGGCGAAAACCACGGCGTATGGAACATCGGCGACTACGAAGTCATCTTCGACAACATGACCCACACCGGCACCGTCAACCTCAGCGTCAACAGTGACACCGGCGCGGGCGGCTCCATCACCGTCACCGGCACC
>JAISDC010000231.1 GCA_031265105.1 Verrucomicrobiales bacterium | reverse complement strand
ATCGCCCATACCCGGTCACTGATGTCATGTCGATGATAGTCTGCCTTCATCCGCTCAACTTATCATCCGCGACTCCCAATGTACAGATTATTCTTCGGTCTCGTGACTACACTATCTAGTTGGTTTAATGACGGTTTAGTTGGAGAAGCGCGGCAGCTCGGTCTTGAAGTTGAGGAGCCAGAGGAAGGCTTGGTCTTCGTTGGAAGGCAAGTAATTGCGGGTGAGAGATTTAATGAATTGGGTGGACATGGTTGGGTTCCTTTAGTTGTTGGTTGATATGGGGTTGAAAGGGGTAAAAACGGGTTCAGAGAGGTCTTCTCTGGCAACAGAGACGTCTTCTCTGACGACGGAGAAGCCTTCTCTGACAACAGAGAGGTCTTCTCTGTTAACGGAGAAGCCTTCTCTGACGATGGAGAGGTCTTCTCTGTTAACGGAGACGTCTTCTCTGACAACGGAGAAGCCTTCTCTGTTAACGGAGACGTCTTCTCTGACGGCGGAGAAGACCTCTCTGTTGGCGGATTTGGTCAATCCGTGACGGGAGTTGACAACCACATGGGGAATGAAACGGTTAAAATTCCGCCGGGAAATTAGAAAGTCGGGGCAGGAGTCATACGGAGCGCGTGAGCGCGTGAGCGCGTGAGCGCGGTTCACTTACGTTATGACTTAGGTTTCTCATCTTCAGCGGGTTATCGAGGGTTCTCTTCTGCCTAGTCGGCTTCAGTTAGTTTCGATAACGCGATTTGACGATGGGACGATATGGAATCCGGCTGGTTTGCGCAAGATTTTTTTTAGTTTTTTACCGCAACACCTTCGTGCCTTGGTGTCTTGGTGGTAAAAAACCAATCAAAGCGCCGGCCCGCGGTTGAACTATCGGCGCGCGTTTGCTAACTTGGCGGGGTGCAACGCGAGACGAAACAACGGGACGCGATCCGGCTGGTGTTCGAGCAACACGCGCCGCCGCTGCTGCCCGGCGAGGTGCTGCGGCTGGCGCGGCGGGAGGTGCCGTCGCTGAGTCTGGCGACGGTTTATCGCGCGTTGAACGCCCTGGCGCGGGAAGGGGTGATTCAACCGGTGGCGTTGCCGGCGGAGGCGCCGCGTTATGAAAAGGCGGGCAAGCGTCATCATCATCATTTTGTCTGCCGGCGCTGTCGGCGGGTGTTCGAGGTGCCGGCCTGCGCCGGTTCCATGCGCCGGATGGTGCCGGCGGGTTTTGTCATGGACGACCATGAAATCACGCTGTACGGGGCGTGCGCGGATTGCCGGCGGCGCTGAGGGCGGCGCGTTCTTTCGTATTGTGCGGCGCTGACGTTGGCGGCATATTTTCCCGCATGATTGAATTGTTTCTCAAGGGCGGGCCGATTATGTGGCCGATTCTGGCGCTGTCCATCGTCACCACCGGGGTGATTCTGGAACGCGGCGTCTTTTTGTGGATGCAGGCGGCGCGGCGCGATTCCGGCGCGGCGCAACGGATTTTTTTGCAAGTCGAAAAGGGCGACCTGGCCGCCGCGGTCAGCGCCGGCGAGCATTCCGAGGACCCGGTGGCGCGGGTGTTAATGGAGGGACTGAAACACCGCGCGACCTCGCTGACCGAGGCGATGCTGGAGGCAGCCAGCGCGGAGCTCGACCGCAACAACCGCGGTCTGGTGGTGCTGGACACCGCCGTGACGTTGGGGCCGCTGCTCGGGTTGCTCGGCACGGTGATCGGCATGATTCGCGCGTTCGACGTGGTTGGCGCCGGCACTATCGCCAGCAGTGAACTGACTATCACCGGCAGCATTTCCGAATGCCTGATTGCGGTGTGCTTCGGGCTGTCGGTGGCCATTGTGGCCATTGTGCCGCTGAACTGGCTGAGCGCGCGGCTGGAAAAAATCCGCCGGCAACTGGAATCGGCCATGACGCGGCTGGAGCTGCTGGTGAAGGAGTGACCATGGCGCGTCTGCAAACTCCCTGGGCCAGGGTCAGGCCGCGGCTGGAAATCATCCCGTTCATCGACATCATGTTTTTTTTGCTGGCGACGTTCATGATGGTGTCGCTGTCGATGATTCACAATGCCGGCATTGATGTGAAGTTGCCGAAAATGGGCACCGCCAAGAGCATGGACCAGCAGCCCAATGAGCTGACCGTTTCCATCAACCGCCAGGGCGAGTTGTTCGAGGGCCGCGCCCCGGTGACGCTGACGCAGCTCAAGTCGCGGCTGGCGGACTGGCAGCGCGCGGTGCCGGACGGCCGGGTGATTTTGCAGGGCGACTACGGCTGTGACTTCGGCAAGGTGGTCGAGGTGATGGACGCGGCGCGGGCGCTGGGCTTGGAGCGGCTGATTATTCGCACGGAAAAACCGGAGCCGGCCAAGCCATGACGCTGACGGTCAACGAGATTTACCAAAGCATCCAAGGCGAGAGCACTTTCGCGGGCCTGCCCTGTGTGTTTGTGCGGCTGGCGTTTTGCGACCTGCGCTGTTCGTGGTGCGACACGACCTACGCTTTTCACGAGGGCGAAAAAATGTCGCTGGACGACATTCTGGCGGCGGTGGCCAAATTCAACTGCCCGCTGGTCGAGCTGACCGGCGGCGAGCCGCTGTTGCAGCCCGCCGCGCCGGCGCTGCTGGTGAAGCTGCTGGAACGCGGCCACCGGGTGTTGCTGGAAACCGCCGGGCACCGCGACATTTCCGCGGTTGACCCCCGCGTGACGCGCATCGTGGATTTGAAATGCCCGGACAGCGGGATGAGCGACCGGAACCGCTGGGAGAATATCCCGTATCTGACCGCCAACGACGAGGTCAAGTGCGTCATCGCCTCCCGCGCCGACTACGAATGGGCGCGGGAGCAGGTGCGGCATTACGCCTTGCCGGACAAGGTGCGCGCCGTGCTGTTTGCCCCCGTGTTCGGCAACCTCGAGCCGCGGCAACTGGTCGAGTGGCTGCTGGCCGACGCGCTGCCCGTGCGTTTCCAACTCCAGTTGCATAAATTCATCTGGGAGCCGCGGCGGCGCGGCGTGTGAATTATTTGGGCCTTTCAGCACAATTCGCTGGCAAATTTAAAATTTTCCCTATACTCGGACGCATGGTTTCAAAACGTATTGCTGTTCTGACAAGCGGCGGGGACTGTCCCGGCCTCAACGCGGTGATTCGCGGCGTGGTGCACGCGGCGGCCCACCATGACTGGGAAGTAATCGGCTTTACCGACGGCTACGAGGGCATGTTGTCGCCGGTGCGCTATCGCATCCTGGACACCGGCGCCACCGACGGCATCATGCAACTCGGCGGCACCATCCTCGGCACCACCAACAAGGGCCGGTTTGTCGCCAAAATCGGCCACGGCAACAAGGCCGAACTCGACCCCGCCATCATCAGCGAAGCCAGGGAAACCATCGAGGGCCTCGGCATTGAGGCCGTGGTCTGCATCGGCGGCGACGGCTCGCTCAGCACCGCGCAGCAACTTTTTGAAAACGGCATCAAGACCATCGGCGTGCCGAAAACCATCGACAACGACATCCAGGCCACCTCGATGACGTTCGGGTTCGACTCCGCCATCTCCTGCGTGGTGGATTCGATGGACAAGCTCTACACCACCGCCCGCAGCCACAAGCGCTGCATGGTGGTCGAGGTCATGGGCCGTTACGCGGGCTGGATTGCCCTGCACGGCGGACTGGCCGGCGGCGCGGACATCATCCTGTTGCCGGAAATCCCCTTCGACATCGACAAAGTTTGCGACGTGGTGCAAAAACGCGACGCCAACGGCTATTTTACCACCATGATTGTGGTCGCTGAAGGCGCGAAAAAAAGCGACGGCAGCTACGCCACCAAGGACGCGCAGGGACGCAAGGGCGAGGCGGCGCTCGGCGGCATCGGCGACTACGTGGCCGGTACCATCGCCGAGAAGACCGGCAAGGAAACGCGCTGCACCGTGCTCGGCCACTTGCAGCGCGGCGGTGCCCCGACCGCGCTTGACCGCATCCTCGGCAGTTCGTTCGGCGTCGCGGCCGTGGAGTTGATTGCCAAGGGCAAATTCGGCCACATGGTCAGCTACCGCAACGATGAAATCACCGACGTGCCGATTATCGAAGCCGTCAGTCACCTGAGAAACGTCAAGCCGGACAGCCAATTGGTCAAGACCTGCCGCAACATCGGCATCAGCTTCGGCGACTGACTTTAATCACGATTACCAAATAACGCTGACCGTGCCAGTCATGGTCAGCGTTGTTGTTTGGCTCCTTATTTACCGGGAGTCACAATCCCGTTGCCTTTCCCCGCGAATCGCCTATCTTTGCGTTTTGAATTTTGAATTAACCTTATGCCCCCCATTCTTCGCTTCGTCTGCGGCTGGTTGTTCCTGTGCGCCGTCACGGTCAGCGCCGCCGAGCAAATCATCGTCAGCGGCGGTTGCGCGCTCATTTATCACGAGAAAACCAAGCCCAGGCCGCACGACCGTTACTGGGGCAACTTCATTGACACCGCCGCCCTGCGCCTCAGTCAAATCCGGCCGACGCTGACCGACGCCGACCGTCTCACCTGGCTGGTGTACCGGCCCGCCTATGTCGCCCGCGGCCGGGAGGACCGCGTCGATTACCTGGCCGCGATTCAGGCCGCGGCCGCCAAGACCGGCGCCACGCTGTTCTGGTTCGACACCAGCCGGGAATTGATTAATTATCTCAACAAAGGCCAGGACCGCGACCGGCTCAAAATCTCCCGCTTTGAATACTTCGGCCATTCCAACATGCTGTGCATCATGTTCGATTACAGCAGCGACCTCGGCGGCGCCTCGCCCGCCTACGGCATCCTGCATCAAAACGACCTGCGCGACCTCGACCGCGACAGTTTCGCCAAGGGAGCTTACGTGAAAAGCTGGGGCTGCCACAGCGGCGAGTCTTATTCCGCCGAGTGGCGCCGCCGCACCGGCGTGCCCATGATCGGCGCCATCGGCAAGACCGACTACTCCCGCGGCGGCCTGCCCTTCCTCTCCTCGCCCGGTGGAAAGTGGCACCAATGAAAATCTTACCTGTCATCCCATTGCTCATCATCAGCGCGCTGACCGTCGGGGCGCAAGAACCGGCTGCTGACGCTGACCCGACCGCGGCAGTCACCGGCAGCGTCGCCCCCGCTCCTGCTCCCGCTGCTCCCGCCGCCGTTCCCACCGTCAGCGCGTCGGCGCCCGCGCCGCCCAAGGTCATGCCCAGCCGGCACGGCGACTGCACCGGCCCGGCGTACATCGGCCACCGAGTCGTGACCGAGCGTTACACCGAATGGGGCTGGGTCTGGCGGGAACAGGAAACCTATCGCAAAGGCCGCTGGACCATCATCGAGGAACAACCGGGCGTCCGCATGATTCCCAGCCGCTTCCTCAACAACATCAACGGCGACGACCATTACGAATACAAACTGTACGGCGAGTTCGCGCCTTACAAGGGTTACGACCCCAACTACGACCTCTTTGTCGAGGTGTTCCGCCTCAAGGGCTTCGAGGTCATCGGCCCCGCCGAGCCGGTCAAGCTGAAGCCGCCGCTGTCTGCCAGCAAGCGCCGCGGCAACAGCAGCGCCTCGCGCTCACGCGGCATTGATTTCGATTATTGAGCCGCTGACGGTGGCGTACAACCAGCAGCCGCTGACCGTGCGGTGAAATTGCCGCGTCAGCAAATCCGCGTAGGCGCGCAGTTGCGGCGCGTAAATCTCGCGCAGCCGCCGGTGAAAATCCGCGTCGCTTTCTTCCCGCCGCCGGTGATTGGTCTTCCAGTCCGCCACCACGCAGTCACCGTCAGCGCCGACCACCACCAGGTCAATCACGCCCTCCAGCGCCGTGCCGGGCGCGGTCAGCGCGCTGAACGGCGTCTCCGGCAAAAATATCGCGCCGTCCGCGGTCAATTTTTTCAACAACGCCGACCGCAGCAACCGCGCTACCTCCTGCTTGCCGCGCTGACGGAACCGCGCTGGTGCCGTCTCGACTTGCGCGTCCAAATATAACTCCCGCGCCGCTGCCGGTGACCGCCACGGGAAATCCCGCATCAACTGATGCCACCACGTGCCGTATTCCAGGCCGCCGGTCGGCGCGTCCGCCGGCGTCGTGCGCTCCGCGCCGTCCGCGTCCGCGTCGGCGGCGGACGTGGGGCGCGCCAGCGGGTGCGGCAGACCCCGCCGCCAGGTTGCGTGGGCCGCCGCCCGGGCCGCCGGCGCCGGCGCCGCGGCCAGCGGCGCCGCGACCGCCCCGTCCGCCGTCCGGTCGCTGACGGTGACGATGCTCCCGCCCGCCAGCGTCAGCGGGTCCAGTTCGTCCCAGCGAACCAGCGCCGCGAAACTGCCCTTGGCAAAACCCGTTTTCGTGCGGTACCACGCGCTGCTGTCCGGCAGCGCCAGCAGCCGTTGCGCGCGGGTCAGCGTGACGTAAAACAAGCGCCGCGTCTCATCGTCAGTGTCCGCCGGCGCGCGCGTGCAGGCGTCGAAATGCGCCGCCCACTGGCCGTTCACTTTGCCCACCTGCGGATACTCCACGGGCGGCGGCCGCTGCCCGCTGCCGAAGCCGATGGGCACCACCACCGGCCATTGCAAGCCCTTCGATTTGTGGCAGGTCAGCAACTGGATTTCCCCCGCGCCGCCGTCCGCCGGCGGCGGCTCCCGCTCCAGTTCGCGGCGCAAGTTTTCCAGCCAGTCGAGCCAGCCGACGCCGTCAAGGTCAGCGGCGCGCGCCGAATGCTCGAACTCCGCCAGCGGCAGCGGGTCGCCGCCGCTCGCCCGGATGCGCCCGGCCAACTTGGTACGCGCCAAAATTTTTCGCGCCAACGCCAGGCACCCGCTGCCGGTGGCCGTGCGACGCAAGCCGCGCAACAGCTCCAGCGCGCCCGCCGTCAGCGGACAGCCCGCCGGGTTGGCGGACAACTCCAGCCCGGATGGTGTCGCGCGGTGCGCCGCCAGCAGCTCCGCGTCCGCCACGCCGAAAATGTCGCGCAGCACGCCAATCAACTCGAAGCGGTCGTCCGGCTGCGTCAGCGTGTGCAGCAGCGCCACCGGCCACGCATAGGCCGGCAACTCCCGCCGCCGCGCGCGGCTCGACACCAGCCGGCACGGCAACCCGCGCGCCCGCAGCGCCGCCGCCATCGCCGCCAGCCAGTCGCGGCGCGGGGCCAGCACGGCCACCTCGTCCCAGCCGCCGGCGCCCAGCCCGCCGGCGCCCTTGGCTAGCAACCAATCCGCCACTTGCGCGAACTCGGCGCGGCGTTTTTCGGTGTCGGTGCGCGGCGGCGCGGCGTCCGCCGTCAGCGGCACCACGACCACCGCGCCGTCAGCGGCGCCGGGCCGCGCGCGCAGGGTCTTGAACTTGACCAGCGGCTGGTCGAGCCGCCCGCTGAAGATGGCGTTCACCGCGTTGATGACCGTCAGCGGACAGCGCATGGTCACGGAAAAATCCAGCAGCTCGCCGCCGCGCCCCGCGCGGAACGCGGTGACGTACTGGTGATACAGCGCCAAATCCGCGCGCTGGCTATAAATCATTTGCTGCTCGTCGCCGACGAAGCAGAAGCGCCCCGCCGCCGGCGGCGCCGCGTCGGCGCGCGCCGGCCAGGCGTCCGGCTCGCTGCCGGCGGGCCGCGCCAGTTCGGTCAGCACGCGGAACATCGCCGGGTGCGTATCCTGCGCCTCGTCGAGCACGATGATTAATTCGCGCTCCTGCAAGCGCCGCCGCACCGCCGCGTCCGCCAGCAGTTGTTGCGCCCAGGTCACCATGTCGTCGAAACTCACCAGCCCGCGCGCGGCGCGGTAGTCGCGGTATTGCACCGCCACTTGCGCCGCCAGCTTCGCCGCGTGCGCGTTCAGCCACGCGACATACGGGCGGAACGTCGCGTTGACCGCCGCAAGAAACTCGCTGTTGCCTTTTTCAAACGTCGGGATGCCCAGAAACCCTTCGCCGGCGCGGAATTGCGCGCACCACGCTGACAGTCGCCGGATATGCGCCGCCGTCGTCTCCATGCCGCGCTGTTGTTTGGGCTTGAACTCCAGCAAGCCGCTGACCGTGAGCGGCGGCGCGTCCGGCGGCGGCGCGGACGCGGCGAAAAATTCCGCCGCCGGCGCGTCGAGGATTTTCGCCAGCCGCAAAATCTGGTCGAAGGTGTAGTGCCGGAACACCTGCCGCGGCGCCGGGTGGTCGGTCGCGTCCGCGGCCTGCTCGGCGAAGCGCGTCCACAGCCGCTCGTCGCTTTCCTCCAGCAATTCCAAATCCGCCGGCAGTCCGAGGTGCCGCCCCTCCGCGCGCAGCAGGTCGAGGCAGAAGCTGTGGATGGTGCCGAAGAAGGTTCGCCCGAACGCCGCCAGCACCCGCTGACGGTGACCGCCTTGCGCCGGCAGGCTTTGAAACAGCGCCGTCCGCGCCCGCGCGCGCAACTCCTCCGCCGCGGCCCTGGTGTAGGTCGCCACCACCAGCCGCGCGAGGTCGCGCTCACCGTCAGCGCCCTGCGCGAGCGCGACCACGCGGTTGACAATCGCCGTGGTTTTCCCCGCGCCGGCGCTGGCCGCGACGCAGAAGTTCCGGTCCAGTTCGCTGACAAACCGCTGACGGTCAGCGTGGTCGGCCAGCGCGGGTGGGTTAGTCGTCTTGCTCATCGCCCGCCTCCTCCGCGGCGCCGAAGGTCAGCGCCGCTTTCTGTTGCAACACCGCCGGCGCCGCCGGCACGCACGCCAGCGGCAGCCGCTCCGCCCGCGCGCCGCGCTCGGTTTTGGCGCTGAGGCCGAAGGTCAGGGTTTGTTGCGCCCGCGCCGCGCGCGCCAAGCCTTGCGCCGCCGCGTCCAGCGCCGTCAGCGTCAGCGTGCGGCCCTCGCCGCGCCGGGGGCTGAGGCATTGCACCGACGCGGTCCGCGCGCCCAGCGTCAGCGCCAGCAGCAGGTACGCGCCGAATTGCAAGCCCTCGCCGCGCGCCAGTTGCCGGTCAGTCGGCGCGTCGCGCTTGCCGGTCTTGAAATCGAACACCCGCCAGTGGTCGCCGTCCGCGAGCACCAGGTCGAACTTGCCGCGCAACGCCAGCCGGCCCGCTGACGTTGACACCACGCCGGTGACCGCCTGCTCCGACCGCACCGCCGGCGCCGCGGCCAGTCCCTCGCGATAGGTTAGCGCCAGCAGTTCGCCGGTCATCCAGCGCGCCGAGTTGAACAGGGTTTCCAGCCACAGCCCGCTAACCCCCAGCTCGCGGCGCAACTCCCGCTCCAACGCCGCCAGCCGCGCCGTCAGCGCCGACTCCGGCGGGACGCCGCCGGCGAGGTAACGCTCAATCCAGCGGTGCGTCAGCGTGCCGGCGGCGAGCGCCTCGTTACGCTGGAAGTCGGCGGCGGCGGCGGCCTCGGCCTTGAACAGCAACGTCAGCGCCGTGGTCGCCGCGCGGTCGCGCACGCCTTCCAGTTTGGTGACGCTCCACGGCTCGCCCGCTGACAGTGAGGCCGGGTAGCAAAACGAATATTCGTCGAACGGCCGCGCCGGGTCGTTGCGGCGCGCCGCGATATCCGCCAGCCGCGCGGTTTCCGCCGCGTCCAGTGCGTCGGCGGCCGGCGGCGCGCTGACGGTCACCACTTGCCGCCGCCAAGTGTCCAGCGGCGAGACGCCCGGCCCGCCTTGCAACAGCAGCAGTTGCGCCAGCACGCTGTTGGGGTGCGACGGCTGGCCGGGCCGCGCCGGGTCGGCGGCCGACGCGGTGAAGATGACGGCGCCGGCGCAATTGTCCAGCGCGTCGCGCAACCGCTTGTCCTCGAGCCGCTGCCGCTGGCGGGCGGTGAACAGCCAGCCGTGGCCGGTCCCGCGCCGGCGGTTGAGTTGCGCGCGCGCCGGGTCGGGCAGGAACGGGTTTTCCCGCGCGGGCAGCGGCCAGCCGCCCTCGTTGGACTCGGCGAAAATCAGGCGCCGCCAGACGCGGCCCGCCGCCTGCCGCAGGGTGACGAGCTCAATGTTGGCGAACACCGGCGACGCTGACGGTGACAGCCGCGCCGGCTTGAGCAGGCCGTGGACGTATTCCAGGAACGCCGCGCCGTCCACCACCCGCCCGGTCAGCACCGCGTCGAGGCGCGACCACAGCGGCTCCAGCGCGTCGGTGGTGACGCGCAACACTTTCACCGCCCGCTGCCAGCGGTCTTTCAATTCCTCCCACGGCGCGGCGGCGGGCCACTCGCCCAGCGTCAGCGCCAGTTCGCGCGCGGGGGCCAGCGTCGCGTCATGGTCAGCGGCGGCGGCGAGCAGGGTGGGCGTGTGGCGGGTCAGGCGGCGCGCGAACAGCGCCGTTAGTTTTTGCCGCAGCCGCGCGGGGGCCAACGCGCCGTCGGCGAGGTGCCAGGCCGCCGCCAGCGCCAGGAACTCGTCCACCTGGCAGCCGCGCAAGTAATACGCTGCCAACTGTTGTTGCAACACCGCGGCCCAGTCCGCCGGCAACGGGTCGCGGATGCGGTCGGTCACCGGCAGCGCCGCCGCGGTCAAGCGCTCCAGCAGCCGCCGCGACAGCGCGGTGCGGCGCGGGAACACCACGCCGATCGGCCCGTCGCCGCCGCCGTCCTCCAGGCAGCGCCACACGGCGCGCTCCAGCAGCGCCAGTTCGTCGTCCGCGCGCGCGCCGATGAGCAGCGTCGGCAGCGGGCGGGCGGGCGGCGCGCCGTCGCGTTGGAACAGCCAGGCGGTCAGCCCGTCGTTGGCGGAGACGAAGCCGGAGTCGGCGCAGGGTTGCGCCGTCGCGCCGGTGAGGCGCTCCAGGTCGGCGAGCCAGTCGTATTCAAAATCCTCCAGCGGCGAGGGGACGAAGAACACGGTGTCGCGCGCCACCGTCAGCGCCGCCGAGAGCAGCCGCCACTCCGCGCCCAGCTCGCGGTCCCACGCCCAGCAGCAGAGGTGGGTGGGTGGAATTTTTAATTGATGATTGATGATTGATGATTTGGCGGTTAGTTGGCGGTCGATTTCGGGGGCCCAGGCGCCGCTGGCGGCCAGGACGCGCAGCCAGTCGCGCGCGGGGGAGGGCACGGCGCCGAGGTCGGCTTCCTCGCCGGACCAGCCGGCGCGGCCGAGGTCGTCGAGGGCTTGCAGGCATTGGGCCGGGGCCAGCGCCACCGAGCGGGTCGCGTAATCCCGGCGCGCCAACGCCGCCAGCTTGAGCAAAAATTCCAGGCTCTCCCGGCCCAGCAGCCGGTGCGGCTCGTCCAGGGCGACGGCCAGTTCGCGGCGCAACTCGGCGGCGGTGAGGAATTTTACGCCCAGCAAGGCAATCCCCGCCGCCAGTGACCGTTGCCGCAACCACGCCGCCTGCGCCGGGTCGGCCACCACCACCAGCGCCTGCTCGCCGCGCAAGGCCGCCGCGGCGTGGGCGCGCAACCAGGCCGCCATGCCGTCGTCCCAGGCGTCCTGGACGAAGCGGTAGTGGCGGATGCTGGCGACGGGCGGCATGGGGGTAGTTATAGCGGCCCGGCGGGGGCGGGGCAAGAGAGCTTCGTTAACGCGAAGGGGCGAAGGCGCAAAGAATTTTTTTTTACAGGGAGATCATGGAGAACATGGAGATTATTTTTTTAACAACCTCCATGAACTCCGTGATCTCCCGGTAAAAAATTCTTTGTTCCTTTGCGTCTTTGCGTTAATGAAGCTAAAAAAACGTTGACACCCGCCGGGTCAACACTAGATTGCCCCCTTGTGTTTGCCCCCATATTAAACTCGCAGACTCGCAGACTCGCAGACTCGCAGACTCGCAGACTCGCAGACTCGCAGACTCGCAGACTCGCAGACTCGCAGACTCGCACCAACGAGCACTAGCTTGCTGCACTGATACTCATTTCCCTCGGCTTAGCGCTAAGGTGCTCCGCCTTAGCGCTAAGCTAGTTTGCCTTAGCGCTAAAGAGCTTCAGCTTAGCGCTAAGCCCGTTGATCTTAGCGCTAAACCAGTCCGCGTTAGCGCTAAGCTGGGTCGCCTTAGCGCTAAGGCGGGCGACTTTAGCGCTAAGCTGAGTGGCTTTAGCGCTAAGATTACCGATTTTGGCTCCCGGATTAGCGGTACGGGAAGCCAACTAAACAACATTAACCCGCTCAACCATAATTAGTTATAAAGGAATCCCACCATGAGAACCCAAGTCCGTGACTTCATCCCCGCCAAATACGACGCCTACAGCGTCTGGCTGCGGGATTTTTACACCAACGGCAACACCGACAGCATCAAGGCCCGCTTGAAAATCTTCAACGCCGCCAATGTTGACCG
>JAISDC010000226.1 GCA_031265105.1 Verrucomicrobiales bacterium | reverse complement strand
CGCTTGCCGCTTGCCGCTTGCCGCTTGCCGCTTGCCGCTTGCCGCTTGCCGCTTGCCGCTTGCCGCTTGCCGCTTGCCGCTTGCCGCTTGCCGCTTGCCGCTTGCCGCTTGCCGCGTTTAAGGCAAATTTTGCTCGCATAGGGAATTGCAAGTTTTTTTCGCGCCCGTTCCCAATACGGTTGACGGAGGTTAATTCCGTCGCCACCGCCAGCGGCGACACGCCAGTGTCGCCTAGCATCGCGTCGCGTCGGCGGCCCGCCCGGGCGGCCGCAAACATTTACCCCCAACGGCCCGGCCGCTTGACTTCGGCTCTGCCGTATCCGGAATTTTATCTAATATAACCCCAAATCACCATGAAGCACCATACCCATAACCCGATCACCCTGATAACCTTATCCGTCCTGCTGGCCGTTGGCGGGCACGCGCAAACCTGGATTAATCCGAACGGCGGCGAGTGGGGGGTGGCGGACAATTGGAATCCGGCCAGCGTGCCGGGGGCGGCGGGAAGTTACGACAGCGCGACTTTCACCACTATCAGCGGCGATTTGCGGACGGTCACCCTGGGCGGCAATTATAAGTTGAACCAACTGTTCGGTACCATCGGCGGGCAGAAAACCCTGGTGTTGTCCGGGCCGACGGGTGTCACCAGCCTGGTGTTCGGCGGGGCCGACGCCGCTATCACGGTGAACGGGGACATGACTTTGCAGGTGGATGCCGACCTGGCGCTGGACGGCGATTTGACGTTGGATGCCGCCGCCGGGCGGCTGGTGCTGGGCGAGGCGTACACGCTGGCCACCAACGGTTACAATCTGTCGGTCAGCGCGGAGGCGGGCAAACGGGTGGAGATTTTGCGCTCCTTCGGCGGGGCCGGCACGGGACTGGTCAAGACCGGCCTCGGCACGCTGTATCTGGGCGGCGGCAACAGTTTTGACGGCGGGGTCACGGTCAAGTCGGGTATTTTGCAGGTGGGCCACGACCTGGCTCTCGGCAGCGGCACGCTGACGCTGGGCGACAGCGCGTCACCGACCGCCGGCGTGACGCTGGAGGCGGTGGGCGCGGACCGCAAGGTGGCCAACGACCTGGCGTGGGACAGCAACTCCTTGTATATGGTCGGTAATTATGAATTGTACCTGGACGGGGCGGGCCGGATCGACCTGGCGAGCGACCGCACCGTGGATGTGTCGCCGCAGGCGACGCTGACCTTCGGCGAAAATATCAACTTTGGCGGCAGCGGGAAGTTCGCCAAGACCGGCGCGGGCACCCTCAACCTCCTGGGCGCCGACAACACCTTTACCGAGTTCACCCTCAGCGCCGGCAGCGTGCTGGCGGGCAACGGCAACGGCCACTTCACCTTCGGCGCCGCCGACCCGGGGCACAACCCACTCGGCACCGGCGACCTCAACATCAGCGGGCCGAGCAGCCGGTTGCAGGTTTTTGCCGGAATTATCGGCGGCCGTGATGATTATAATTGGAGCCACTACACCTATACCGAGCTGACAGAGGGTTGGGTTTCGTTGCAGGGCGGGATTACCCTGGATTATGGCGCCACGTTCGAGGTGCTGTCCCTGCCGCGGGTGGATAATCCGATCTATCCCGACGGTGGCATGTACCTTTACGGCGTGACCGAAACCCGGATCGAGGCCGGCGCGGTGCTGGATGGCGGCGCCCATCTTTCCGGCGCCGGCAAGCAGAGCCAGTTCATTCTGCACGGCGATGTGGTGTTCAACGGCGGCAGCTTCCTCAACGCGCCGGAGCTTCACCTGGTCGCCCCCGCATATCTGTCGGGCAGCAACTACGATTATTATGGCGGACATTATGTCGAAATCTATGGGCAGGATTACTCGATGTACACGAACAGTGTCAGCTTGGTGAGCGGCACCGGCATGGCGGCGGGTGTGGGAAGGCTGGTATTGCGGGCGGGCAACAGCGGCGAGGATGCGGCGGTCGCACTGGCGCCCGGCGTGCTGAATTTCGGCGCGGCGGAAATTTACGTGGATCAAAGAACCTTGCTGGCGCTGGCCGCCGACCATCAAATCCGCTTGGGCAGCGGGTTGACCCTGTCCTCGCGGGCGGCCTTGTACAGCGGCGGTTACGCGGCGGAGTTTGCCGACCTGGCCTGGACGGACAGCGCCGTCTGGGGCGATTCGTCCAACTTGGTGCTGAGCGGCGTTGAGTACTACGGATCTTATAGCGGCAGCGCAATCACTTCGGGCGAGTTGTATTTTTCCGGCAGCACCCGCGGCGGCCTGGGCAATTTGCTGGTACGCGGCTGGCAGGACGGCAAGGATCACCTGTTGTTTGACGCGGACATTTCCGGCGCGGAGTGGTTCGACCGCCTCAAGCTGACGGGTTATAACTGGGCCTTGGGCAATGAAGTGGTGGCTTACGGCGACGGGCGTTACGAGTTGCGGCCTGTGCTGGTGAATGAGACTGCCACCCGTTACGAATGGAACGCGCAGGCGGATTTCGGCGAGGGTTACGATAAAAAGTACAATACCAGCGCTGAGGATGGCGGCAACTGGGACATGAACCGCAAGCCGGACGGCGTTGGCGTCGAGATGGTCTTTGGCGGGCTGGACGCCAATCTGGCGGGCAAGGGCATTTATTTCAACTACGGCCAGTATGACAGCATGACCCGGACTTACGCGGCCACCACCCTTGGCCGGCTGACAGTCACCGATGACGCCACGGCGGGGAACTTCAGTATCAGTGGCGGCCCGTGGTTGTTTGACAACAACGGCGCGGCCGGGGTGATCGACATGGGCGCTTCCGCGCGCACGCTGACGCTGTCTCCGCAGCAGTTGCGCATTACCGGGCACGGCCTGTCCTTGCAGGGCAGCAATACCAGCAGCATCTTGAGCATCAGCGGCGTCATCAGCGGCAGCGGCAATCTCAATGTGGACGGCGCGGGCATTTGGCGGCTGAGCGCCAACAGCGGCACCTACACCATGTACGGCAATGTCAGCGGCTCCAGCGCGCCGATCGGCACCGGCACGTATTTCACCGGCACCACCTTCCTGAATCATGCCGACGCCTGGCTGCAAATCGGCGGTACGGCGGCCCTCGGCAGCGGGCCGCTGGTCATCAACGCGGAAAACGCCGCCATCAGCGGCAACAACGCCACCGCTGCGGCGCGCAGCATCAAGAACCAGTTGATCTGGAACAGCAGCACCTTGCGAATCCAAGGCGCTGGCAGTGTGAATTACAGCCTGGCGCTGGCCGCGAGCGGGGATCCCGCCAAGGATGTTATTACGCTGGACGTGGATAAGACCATCGCGCTCTGGGATTCGGTCGCGGCCACCCTCACCTTTAACATTGGTGCCGGCCGCAGTTTGCAAGGCACCGGCGGGCTGAGGGTGGAGGCATACCCGACGGGCGGCGGCGTATCCGTGTTGCAGTTGGTGGATGGCAACAACACCTTTTCCGGCGGGTTAACTCTGGCAACGAATATCGGCCACGGCGATTCCAGTGAGAATTTACGCGTGGATGCGGGAGTGGATGGCAGCGCTCGCCTCGGGGACCTCACGCTTGGCGCGGTAAAGGCTGGGGAGAATTTTCTCGGTACCGGCGATATCACCTTTGTCCCTGGTAATCCCAGTAATGCCGGGATTGCGATACTGAGGATTTTCCAGCAGGCCGGCAAGACGGTGACCTTCACCGGGGGCATGACGGTGTCGAATACCAGCGGGAACTGGTCGTGGTTCCAAATTTTTGGCGGCGGTGGCGGGACGGTCAAAATGGATGATGTGAATTTTTACAATAACAATTCGGAATTGTTTTTTTATTTGTTCGGCAGCCGGGTACTGGAAATCAACGAGGATAATGTGAATTTTAATTTGGGTCCCGGGCGCATGGATCTGCGTTTTGAGAATAGTAACGGGAGTGGCGCGTCGGGAGTAGGTGATTCCGTAATCAAGTCAGTGGGTACCACCGGCACGATTGGCACGTTGAAGTACGTGAGGACTTCAGGCTACACGCTGACCGTGGATCCAAGCGTCAATAAACTGATTGCCGGTACCTTTATAGTTACAAACAGCCGCCTGCAACTGACCAATGATGACCAGGTTAGTTACAACACGTTGCAGTTGGAGACCGCTGGGCGGGTGAATACGGACGGGTATATCAATCAATTCGGCAATCTTAACATGGTTGGTAACAGCAGCTTGGAGCTGGGTGATTCCGGCCAGTTGATTTTCTCCGGCAGCATTAGCGGATGGACTGCTGTTGGCGGGCTGCTGGTGAATCTGAACATCACCGGTTCGCATAATTACTGGAACACCGCTTCAGTTACCGACGCCACGGAGCGGGTCTGGTTCACCGGCACCACTGGCTGGAACGCGGCGCGGCTGGAGGCGGTGGCGTTCACCGGTTACACGCGCGGCGCGGAACTGATTGCCCGGAGCGGCACGACCGCCGCATGGGAACTGGTCACCGCTGGTAATCCCGGCAACGAATGGGTCGGTGCGGGCGGCACCAGCAACACCAAATGGAGCACGACCAACAACTGGACGCCGGCAGTGATCAATTCCAGCACGGTTTACGTGCCGGACGGCGATGGCCACATCGCCATTTTCCGTGACGCCGACGTGACGCCGGCCTTGAGCGGCAAGAACATCCAACTGGACATCAGCCCGACCCTGTGGCGAATTGATATTGAAAGCGCCAACCGCCCCGGCTTCACCATCAGCGGCAGCGCGATCAACTTCGCCGCCTATAACGGGACACAGGCAAGGCTTAATATATTTACCCCTTCGACCTTGACCATCAGCGCCCCATTGAAGCTCGATGGCGGCGGATTATATGTAAACAATGTGGGGCCTGCCAGTGTTACCCTTAGCGGACACATCAGCGAATCTGCACCTGGGGCCGCGATGGTTTATTATTCAACCAATTGGGATTATACACTCTATGTTAACGGCAGTAATTCTTTCACGGGCGGATTTACCACGAAGGGAACTTCGGATACCGTCGTGATTAATAATAGCTATGCCTTGGGAACCGGCACCATCACGTTTAATAGTTCAAATATACGGTTCAGTAGCAGTGCCGTCCTGGCGAATGACACGGTTTTTGACGCGGGTTGGTTTGTATCGCGTGGCTTTACCCTGAATGATGACAATCCGAATGACGATGACGGTTTTCTTGCCAGGAACACCAGGCTAACTGCGGATGGCGCCACCACCTTCGGTCCGAATTATCGCCTGGTTGACGGCGGGGACGGCAACCCCAAATCCCTGATCTATGCTTATGGCAACGTATTGACCATGCAGGGACAAAATACATTCAGCGGCGGGTTTTTGATGGCCAAAGAGAACGCGGCTAATTTGCGTATAGGCGCAAGCAGCGTCTTGATAGACCCGGCTGATCCTTCGCAGGGAATATTATCCGGTCCCCTGGGCACCGGTACTTGGACTTTGAATTCCGCTGTTGTCGGCGTGGTTTCTACCGACGGCGGCAATTACACCATCCACAACCCGATTATTGTGAACGGTCACAACTCTTTGGTTTTTAGGAGTAACGTTGGTAACGGCTCGCTGACCTTGGATTCATACCAACCGTTGAAATTCAACTCGACCTTGGATTATGAGCTTTTGAGTGACTATCTGGTGATATACAAAACACAGATTATCGATATCTCGAACTATATTTCTGTGACGGGCAGCAGCGGCGGTTATTCGCGTTTTTATAATACCGGGAATGTTTTTAAAAACTTTAATATCGGCCGTATTGCTACCTATACCAGTGGTTATCCCGGTGAAGGCCGATTGTCGATTGCCGCTGATAATGTGGTCAATGACGAGGACATGCGGATTGGGGTTTATGCGTGGAGCAATACGACGCTCACCGCCTGGAATGCCTCCTATATCCAAGTGTATGGGGCGGATCGCAAGCTGGATAACTTTTTGGATTTGCATTCGAATCTGACCTTTGAATCCTTGAAGGAAACGGGTGACGTGCCCGGCGGGGTCAAGATTTCCGACACGCTGAAGCTGAGTTTCACCGGCAGCGGTTATTCGGATTTGAACGCCAATCTGGTCGGCAGCGGCGGCACGACCAACCAGCGGACGTTCAACGTGGTCAGCCCGTTTGTCAGCGGCTCCTACACGTCCAGTCCTGACGCGGTGTATGGCAAAACCGTGGTGTCCTTCGGGGCAGACCATGATCTGATCAATGGCGGCCTGCGGGTGTACGGCGGGAATAACTATTACGCGGCGCTGCGCAACGGCATGGCGAGCGAGCTGGAGTTGCTCGGCAGCAAGAGCTTCCGCGGTTTTACCGGGAACTGGGAAAACGGCGACGCCTTCCTGGGCGCGGGTTACGACACGGACAAGACCAAGTACGCGCTGGTGGTGGAGAATTACGGTCTGGTGACCACCACGCTCAGCGGCAAGGACATGGTGATCGGCGGGGTGGACACGCAGGCCGGGGAGTACGCGCGGGTGACGCCGTTCGGCCAGGGCGAGGTGTACATCGGCAGCGGCACGGCGCTGGTGCGGACGGCGGGGCGGGATGTGTACCTGGAGGACGCGCTGTTTGAAATCGCCGGCGGCGCGCTGGAGGTGACCGGCGGCGGCGACCTGTATCTGGGGGTGAAGCAGCAGATCGATTCGGCCGGCTCGGTCACCGAGTTGCATTTCAACCAGAAGCTGTCCGGGGCGAACGGCATGGACGGCAGCGGGTTTCTGGATGCGACCGACGGCAGCCGGATCATCGTGGACACGGGGGCGGGCGGGACGCTGGAATTGCGGGCGGGCATCGGCGGCGCGGTGGTGTTGCGGTCCGGGGTGCTGGAGATGACCCGGGCGAACGGCTTGTCGCGGGTGAGCGACCTGCTGTTGAGCGGCGGCATCATCAACCTCAACCAGTACAGCCAGAGTTTGCAGGCGGAGGTCGGCACGCTGTCGCTGGCGCTGACGACCGGGGAGATCAATTTCAAGCTGACCGGGGAGTACCAAGCGGTGCAGACGACGCTGACCTTCGCGGACTTCGGGGACTGGAGCAACGACGGGGCGCTGTTCATCAAGAACTGGCGCGGGTTGGCGACCGGGAACGGCGACGACCGGATCGTGCTGACCAATGTGAGCGACCCGACCCAGGTGTTCGGCAACATCAGCTTCGCGGGCTACGGGGACGGGGCGAAACTGGTCGGTGTCGGCGGCGGCTGGTACGAGTTGGTGCCGTACGCGGACACCTTTGTCTGGACGGGCCAGAGCGGCGAGGACGCGACGGACTGGACCCTGGTGGACAACTGGCGGGACCACCAGTCGCCCAACGCGGCGAGCGACGCGGTGATTTTCGGCGACGAGGCGACGGCGCTGACGGCGCGGCTGCCGGCGGGCCGGACGGTGGGGTCGATCAGCTTTGGCGGGACGGCCGACCAGCAGTTTGTGATTGCGGGCGACAACAGCACGCCGCTGGTGCTGGACCAGTCGGCGGCGACGCTGGACGCGAGCATCACGCTGACCAACAACTCGGACGCGCGGATCGAGCCGGCGTTGTACTTGAAGAAAAACCTGCGCCTCACCAACGAGGCGGGGGCGGACCTGGAGTTGCGCGGGGCGATTTATCACGACAGCGGCACGGCCCTGCGGGTGACCAAGACGGGGGCCGGGGTGCTGACGTTGTCCAGCGGGGAGAATAATTTCAGCGGCGGCCTGGCGCTGAACCAGGGCGCTTTGCGGATCAACGCGGATGAGACCCTGAGCAACGGGGTGGTGGTCAAGGGGGCGGTCGGCATCGGCGACCTGGTGATCGGCGCGGCCACCGAGGTGGCGGCGGTCGGGGCGGACCGCACGGTGAGCAACCGGGTGGTGATCGGCGGCGACTTCACGGTCGGCGGGGCGCAGACGCTGACGCTGGGCTACAACCCGACGGTCAGCGGCAACGCCAGCACGCTGAACCAGGACACGGTGATCACAGTCGGTGGGGACGCGGCGCTGGTGGTGGCGGCGGACAACCGCTTTGCCGGCCCGGGCAAGCTGACCAAGGCCGGGGCCGGGGCGCTGGAGTGGCACAGCGTGCTGGACAGTGAACATGCCAGCGGCATCCGCGTCAACGCGGGCAGCCTGCTGTTAAGCGCGAGCAACGGTTATCTCGGCAACACGGAACTGGCCGGCGGGCTGCTGGCGGTGAGCGATAACCGCGCCATGAGCAGCGGCACGCTGCTGGCCTTGGGCAGCGGGACACTGCTGGCGGCGGCGGATCTGAACAGTGTGGTCAATGATGTGAACGTGGCCGGCGGCGTCATCCTGACCATCCAAAACGCGGACCAACAGGGCACGGCCAAGGACCTGACCCTGGCGGGAATCATCAGCGGCAACGGCAGCGTGCTGAAGACCGGCGGCGGGACACTGACGCTGACCGCCAGCAACAGCTACAGCGGCACCACCACCGTCAGCGAGGGAGCCTTGGTGCTCGCCGCGGCGGCGGCGGCTGGCGTATCGGACCTATCTGTCCTATCCGACCTATACCTCGATTTCACCGGCACCATGACCAACACCCTCAGCGGCAGCGGCGCCCTGAGCAAAATCGGCAGCGGCACCGCCACCCTCAGCGGCGCCAGCAGCGCTTACAGCGGCAACAGCCAACTGCAAAGCGGCGGGCTGGCGGTGGCAAACAATCACGCGCTAGGTAGCGGCACGCTGACGATGAGCGACGCGACCACGCTGATCTATAATGCCGGCATTGATTTGGGCAACGCCGTCACCGTCAACGACAGCGGCACCTTCCACGTGGCGAGCGGCACGGCGACGCAGAGTGGCAGCATCAGCGGCGCGGATATCTGGAAGACCGGCACCGGCACGCTGACGCTGACCGCGGCTAACGATTATACCGGCACCACTACCATTATCAGCGGCGAACTGCAACTGGGTGACGGCGGGAGCACCGGCAGTATTCTGGCGCTGAGCGACACCAGCAAGGTTGTCACTATCGGCAGCGGCGCGGCGCTGGTGTTCAACCGCGGCGACAATATCACCATCAGCGGCACCAATTTCATCGGCGGCGGCGCGGTGGTGCAGCGCGGCGGCGGGGAATTGTTGTTCGACGTGCCGGACACGGAGCTGGCCTTCACCGGCGGCGTGATGGTGGAGAGCGGCACCATGAAGGTGCGGCACAACACCACCCTCAGCGGGACGATTACCATCGAGAGTGACGGTACTTTCGTGTTCGGCGAGAACGAGGCGAGCGGGGTCAGTTATCAGAACTTCACCCTGGCCAACGCCATCGCGGGCGACGGCGTGCTGGTGCTCGACCCCGGCGAGGAATCCTATCTGGTGGACGACCTGGCGCAAATCCAGTTCGGTTCGAGCAACCCGGTTGCCACGGCCAACGGGCTGAACTTCCACGGCACGGTGGAAATCCGTCACGGGGCCTACCGAATCGACGTGAACTCGACCAATTTCCTCAACGCGGGCACCTCGTCGCTGCGGACGGCGGCGGGCAGCTACGGCACCTTGCAGAACAACGGCGGCGCGGCGCGGCGGATCGAGGGCGGGGTGGAGTTCGCCGGCGGCGTCTTCCAGTGGAACTTCGATTCGACGAACAATCCGCTGGCGTATATCTCGGCGGGCAACATCGCCATCACCCAAAGCACGACCTTCCGGCTGAGCCTGCAAGACCGGGTGCAGACCAACACCAGCGGCAGCCAGTCTCTGGCCTCGCTGTTTGACACCGTGCGCGAGGGCGCGGACTCGCTGCTGCTGGCCGAGAGCGACACGGCGATTGGCGGGGCGATGAACTGGGCGGATTTATATTACAACACCAGCAGTCCCGGCGGCGGGGCTTGGAAACCGCTGAGCGAGCCGCTGCGGCAGGGCATCTCCCAAAACGACACCGAGGTGGCCAGGGGCGTGTTCGACTGGACGGCGATTTCGGCCACCGGCGCGTTCGCCAACCAGTTGCGGGTGGGTTACGCGCTGGACAAACTGGAAGTGTTCAAGGATTCGACTTTGGAACTGGCGCTGACGGACGGCGACACGACCAACCGTTTCCAGACCGAAATCACCGACTATATCTGGGCGGGCAGCGCGACCAACGACGGCCCGGCTTACCAGGCGAAGGAAGGCAGTGGCAGCGTGCGGTTCACCGACCTGACCGGCGCGCGCGGCATCGTGCTGGACTCGACCAACAGCTACACCGGCACGACCACCATCAGCGATGACACCACGCTGACACTGGGCAACGACGAGGCCCTGGGCAGCGGCACGCGGCATACCGTGCTGGTCAGCGCGACCGGCGCGGGCGCGGTGCTGGATGTCAACGGCCAGACGGCGAACGTCGGCGGGGTGAATATCGCCAACGGGGCACAAATCGACCTGCACGGCGGCACCTTGAACATCCTGGACAATGCGGCGGGCCAGACCGGCGTAACGGCAGTCGCGCAGGGCGGCGGCACGGTCAGCGGCAATAACGCGCTCACCGGCAGCGGCGCCCTGAACCTCAACTTCGGCAAGCTGGCCGTCAGCGGCAGCAACGGCAACCTGCACGGCAGCGGCAGCATCGCCAGCACCGCGACCGCCAGCCTCAATCACGCGCAAGGTTTGGGCGACAGCGTGCTGACTGTCAGCGGCTTGCTGGAGTTCGTCGGCGCCACCGGCACCAACCTCAACGCCATCAGCGGCAGCGGCCTCGTCAGCGCCACCAGCGCGGCGAACGTGGTCTTGGGCGGCAGCAACAGCGCCTTCACCGGCACCTGGTCAATCGCCAACGACAGCAATTTCAAAGCCATCAGCGAGCGCAGCCTCGGCGCCGGCAAGGTGAACATCAGCGGCACACTAACGCTGGGAGCGCCGTCGTCCCCGACGGCATGGGCACTCAATACTGCCAACACCATCAGCGGCCCCGGCGCCGTGGCCAAGGAAGACACCAACACCGTCACCATCACCCACGACAGCGGCACCGCCGGCACGCTGCTGATCAACAACGGCACCCTGGCCTTTACCGGCAGCGGCAAATTCACCACCACCGGCAGCGCCGTCAACCGCGCCGCCCTGAGCGTCAGTGGCAGCGCCCGTCTCAACGCCGGCACGCAATACGCGCAAGGCCCCGCCGCCACGCTGACCGTGGACACCAACAATCGCGGCGTGACTGACAACTACGTCACCGCCAATACCGCCACCCTCGGCGGCACGCTCAACATGCTCAACTTCGCCGCGTTCGTGAACAGCGGCAGCGCCAGCGGCATCGTGGCCAACAACGGCGCGCTGCAATACATCCTCTCCACCACCGGCGGCACCATCAGCGGCAGCTTTGCCAGCGTGACCGGTGTTGACCAACCGGCGCAGGACTACTTGTACGGCGGCGGGCAACTCATCAACAGCGGCAGCACCTACGCGGTGGGCTACGGCCTGCGCTGGTACGCGCCGGACGACACGCTCAACAGCGGCACCTTCACCGTCGGCAGCGGCAGCAGCTTCGTCATCGACGCGCTGCCCACGCTCAGCGGGCAGGCCGGCGTCGGCCTGGTCGATGTCGGCGGCGCCCAGTTCGGCTGGGACGGCAAATCCCTGACCAAGGAAGGCGCGGGCACTTTGGTGCTTTCCGCCACCAACACCTACAGCGGCAGCACCACGGTGAACGGCGGCGTGCTCAACGTCACCGGCTGGACGGGCAGCACCTCGTCTGTCGCCGTCGCCGGCGGCACGGTCAACGTCAGCGGGTTGCTCGGCGCGGGCGGGGCGGTCACGGTCGGCGCCGGAGTTGCCGGTGAATTGAATGTCAGCGGCAACGGCACGGTCACGGCGGGCGGCGGCATCACCGTCGGCAACGGCAGTGTCACCGTCAGCGGCAGCGGGTTGCTGGCGACGGACACGGACATTACCCTCGGCACCGGCAGCCTGACTGTCAGCGGCAGCGGCCTGGTGACGGCGGGCGGCATTTATACGCAGAACGCCAACTCCACGCTGACGCTGGACCTGGCGGGTCGCGGCGCCAACGACGCCCTGGTCTATGCGAACACGCTGACGGCGGGCGGCACGCTGGCGGTGACCAACGCGACCAGCATCAGCGGCACCTACGCGACGGCCAGTGCGGTGGCCAGCAGCGCCTTGCGGTATCTCATCACCGCGACCGGCGGCACCGTCAGCGGGACGTTCGCCGACATCACGGTCAACGGCATCAGCAACAGCGCGATCAACGCGGCATTGCCCGATTATTTGTACGGCGGCGTGTTCAAGACCGTCAGCGGCACCAGTTACGTGCTGGGCATCGGCCTGCGCTGGCTGGCCGACAGCGCCAACGGCAGCGGCAGCTTCACCGTCGGCAGCGGCAGCGCCTTCACCGTTGATATTGCGCTGAGTGACACGACGGGCGCGGCCGCCTACGCCTCCGGCTGGGACGGCAAGACGCTGACCAAGGCCGGCGACGGCCTGCTGCTCATCACCAGCAGCAATAACTTCAGCGGCGGGGTGCTGGTCAACGGCGGCACGCTGGAATTGCAAAACCTGTACGGCGCGGGCAGCGGCATGGTCAACGTCAGCGCGGTGCTGGACTTGAGCGGCACCGGTTCTTACGCCAACACCACGACGGGCAGCGGCACGGCCACAATCAGCGGCAGCGTGCAACTCAGCGGCAGCAACTCGATTGCCAACTGGCTGATTATCGGTACCGGTCTCGTGACCTCGCAAACCCATTTGGGTAACGGGGTTGTCACCATTGCTGACGGTAACCTGACGGTCAGCGCCGACACCTGGACCTTCGTCAACCCGTTGACCGGCGACGGCACGCTGACGGTGAATCTCACCAACAGCGGCACCTTCAACTTTGCCACCAGCGCCACCCACGCCACCGCGTTTACCGGCACGGTGGACCTGCGGAGCGGCTTTTTCCAACTGGACAATGTGGCGGCGGGAGTGAACGTGGCAACTGCCACCGGCACTGGGGTGATGAAGAACGCGACCTTGTTGCTGGGCGCGAGCGGCACCACCCTGGCTGACAGCGGCACCTATCGCCTGGGCGGCCTCTCCTTTGCTGGCGGCGTGCTGAAGATCAATATGGCCGACGCCGTGACCACCGGCGGCGCGCTGACGGTGGGCGATCTCGCCGCGCCCGGCGGCAGCGTGGTGCAACTGGACAATTATGATTTGGTCAGCGGCACCACGCCGGCGGGGCAGGATTGGTTCTACCAGGACAGCGGCAGCGCCCACGCCCTGCTGGTTGGCGCCAGCGGCAACGTCACCGAGGCCGGGCAGACGCTGGCCTTGCAGGACTTTGCCGGCAACGCCATCGGCGACCCGAACCTGGCCGGCATCAGCCAGAACGGCGGGATCAGCGGCACGGCCAGTTACAGCTATCGCGGCGAAATCCTCGATGACGGCACGCGCAAAGGCTTGTATGTCACCTACGGGTTGACCGAACTCGCCGCTAACAGCGGCACCTTTATCAGCGTCAGCAACGCGGGCAGCGCGGGCGACAACCTCCTGACGGCCAAACTCACCGGCAGCGGCGGCTTCGTCTTCAACGGCACCGGCGCCTACCGGGTCGGCAACGCGAACAGCGATTTCACCGGCAGCGCCAGCATCGTCAGCGGCAGTCTCATCGCGCACAACAACCACGCGCTGGGCCGCGCGTCTCAGATGTCCAATGCGGCCTGGTATGACTTGAACGGCTACGCCCAGACCGTCGGCAGCCTGAATAACAGCGGCGCGCTCAACTTTAACGGCGGCACGTTCACCATCAGCGGCAGCGGCGGCAATTCCACCAGCACCGGCGCCCTGAGCGGCAGCGGCGCACTCATCGTGCAGAGCAACACGCTGACCGTCAGCGGCAGCAACCCGCTGCTGGCCGACACGACCATCAACGCGGCGGCGACGGTGATCCTCGACCATGTCGCCGGCCTGGGAACTGGCGGTGTCACCGCTAACGGCCTGTTCGTATTCAACGCCGCCAGCGGCACCAATGTGAACACCATCAGCGGCAGCGGCCTCGTCAGCGCCACCAATGCGGCCAACGTGATCCTCGCCGGCAGCAACAGCGCCTTCACCCGGACCGGGAGCAGCGCCCACGACAGCACCCTCACAGCGGTCACCGCTATCAGCTTGGGCACCGGCAAAGTGACAGTCAGCGGCACGCTGACCCTGGGAGCGCCGTCGTCCCCGACGGCATGGACACTGAACCCCAACACCACCATCAGCGGCACCGGCCAATTAGTGAAAGACGCCCCCAACACCGTCACCATCAGCCACAGCAACAGCTACAGCGGCGGCAGCATCATCAACAGCGGCGAACTCAACCTCGCCAACCTCAACGGCGTCGGCACCGGCAACATCGCCAACTCCGCGACTCTGCGCCTCAGCGCGAACAATGGCATCTTCGCCAACAACGTCAGCGGCGCCGGCGTCAACATCATCAGCGGCACCGGAGTAACGGTAAGCGGTACCAATGGTACCTTCACCGGCACCTGGAACGTGACCGGCAGCGGCACCATGACTTCACAGCAAAACCTCGGCGCGGCCGGCAACACCGCGATGAACATCGCCGGCGACTTGTCGTTGATCTTGGGCGCACTGGATTACGACTTCAACCAGCCGCTCACCGGCAGCGGCACGCTCCGTGTTCAAAACACCGGCACGCTGAACTTCGTCGGCACCACCGGCACCAACTTCACCGGCAACGCGGTACTGCAAAACAACCGCTTCAATTTATCCGGCAACAACACGCTGACGCTGACTGACGCCACGCTGACAGTGGGCGAGGGCAACTACACCGTGGTCGGTACCGGCACGCAGAACATCGGCAACCTGACGCTCAACAGCGGCACCATTCAATTTACCTTGGACGCTTCGGGCACCCAGGCGGCGGGCCTCGTCAACACCGGCACGCTGACATTGAGCGGCTCAACGGTGGTGGTGGTCAACACCGGCAGCTTCAACCGCACCCTGCCGTTGTTGCAACAGGACGAGCGGCAGAGCATCCAGTTGGTGGCCAGCACCGCGCACAGCGGCGCGACCCAGGTTAGCGGCAGCAATCTGCTGGACCAAAACGGCAACCAGTTGACCGCCGCCACGCAGAAAGACATCGTGCAAAGCGGCACGGTGACCGCCAGCGGCACCTACGACTTCGGCGCCACGGTCAGCGGCAGCGGCCTGGTTCTGGCTTACCAACTGACCGCGCTCGACCTGCTGGCCGGGCAGACCACAGTGCTGAACGAAGACAACGGCTTGGTTCCTGGCAGCGAACTGCACGCCGCCATCACCGGCAGCGGCCACCTGCGAATCAGCTCGACCGGCGCGCTGGGCATCACCGTCAACGGCGCGAACAACACGTATAGCGGCACCACCTTCGCCGACCGCGGCACGCTGATTGTCGGTGTTAACAATGCGTTGGGCAACACCGCGCAATTGCACATCTCCTCCACCGCGACAGTGCGGCTCAAGGACAATACCCAGATTACCCAGACCGTCGGCAGCCTGGACAACAGCGGCTTGCTAGACTTCGGCGGTGGCACGCTGACCATCAGCGGCACCAGCGCCACCGGCACGCCGCAAAACAGCACCTCAACCGGCACCCTGAGCGGCAGCGGCGCGCTGATCGTGCAGAGCAACACGCTAACCGTCAGCGGCAGCAACCCGTTGTTGGCCGACACGACCATCAGCGCGGCGGCGACAGTGATCCTCAACCATGCCGCCGGCCTGGGCAGCGGCGGCGTCACTGACAACGGTTTATTCGTATTCAACGCCGCCAGCGGCACCAACCTCAACGCCATCAGCGGCAGCGGCCTCGTCAGCGCCACCAACGCGGCCAACGTGATCCTCGGCGGCAGCAACAGCGCCTTCACCGGCACCAGGACCATCGCCAACAACAGCAACCTCAAAGCCATCAGCGCCAACAGCCTCGGCACCGGCAAAGTGACAGTCAGCGGCACGCTGACCCTGGGAGCGCCGTCGTCCCCGACGGCAGACTGGACCCTGAACCCCAACACCACCATCAGCGGTGACGGCAAATTAGTAAAAGACGCCCCCCACACCGTCACCATCAGCCACAGCAACAGCTACATCGGCGGCAGCGTCATCAACGGCGGCGAACTCAACCTCGCCAACCTCAACGGCTCCGGCACCGGCAACATCGCCAACTCCGCGACCCTGCGTCTCAGCGGTTCAGGTATCTTCGCCAATAACATCAGCGGCCCCGGCGTCAACACCGTCAGCGGCACGGTTGACGTGAGCGGCTCTAACAGCCTGTTCACCGGCACCTGGGCGGTGACCGCCAGCGGCAGCGCCTTGTTCAGCGGCACGCACAACCTCGGCGGCGCGCTCGCGCTCGACGTGAACGGCGCGGCGACCCTCGGCCAGTTGGCGGGCGACTACACCTTCACGCCCGTCCTGGGCGGCAGCGGCACGCTGACGGTGGACAACACCGGCACCTTCAACTTCGCCGTCGGCACCGGCAGCGACTTTGCGGGCGTGGTGGTGCTGCAACACAACCGGTTCACCCTCGACGGCGACAACACCCTGGCCCTCGCCAACGCCACGCTGACGGTGGGCGAGGGGAACCACACGGTGATCGGCAGCGGCACACAAGGCATCGGCAACCTGACCTTGAGCAGCGGCACCATCGCCTTCACACTCTCCGGCAGCAACGCCACCCAGGCCGAGGGCATCGTCAACACCGGCACGCTGACGTTGAGCGGCAGCACCGTGGTGGTGATCAACACCGGCAGCTTCAACCAGGCGCTGTCGCTGTTGCAGCAGGACGAGCACCAGGACCTCCGACTGGTGGCCAGCACCGCGCACAGCGGCGCGACCCTGGTCAGCGGCACCAATCTGCTGGATCAAAACGGCAACCAGCTCACCTACGCGACGCAGAAAGACATCATGCAAGGCGGTGCGCTGACGGCCAGCGGCACCTATGACTTCGCCGCCACAGTCAGCGGCAGCGGCCTGTATCTGGGTTATCAACTGACCGATCTGGAACTGTTGGCCGGCCGGATCACGACGCTGAACGAGGACAATGGCTTGATCCTCGGCAGCGAACTGCACGCGCTGGTCAGCGGCAGCGGCAACCTGCGGGTCAGCTCGACCGGCGAACTGGGCATCACCATCAACAATGGCGCTAACAGCTATACCGGCACCACCTTCGTCGCCAGCGGCACGCTGGTGGTCGGCAACAGCGGGGCCTTGGGCAACACCGCCCTGCTGGATCTGGCCGGCGGCGTCACCGTCGATTTGAACAACGGCAAGAGCCAGAGCGTCGGCGCCTTCAACGGCGCGGCCAATTCGACCCTGAACCTGAACGGCGAGCTGACCCTCAGCGGCGCCAACGGCAACAGCCTCAGCAACGGCACGCTGACCGGCAGCGGCACTGTCAACGTCAACAACGCCAACTTCACCGTCAGCGGTTCCAACTCGATCAGTGGGCTGGTGAACATCGGCGCTCCCGCCGTGGTGACGGTGGACAATGTGAGCGGTTTGGGCAGCAGCGAGATCGCCATCAGCGGCAGCCTGGTCTTGAGCACCACCAACAGCGGCGAACTGGCCAACCGCCTCAGCGGCACCGGCGCCCTGGTCAAGCAGGGCACCGCCAGCGTGACCATCGCCCAGGCCAACGACGACTTCACCGGCAGCGCCTTGGTCAGCGGCGGCACGCTGACCCTGGCCGACCTCGCCGCGGCCGGCACCGCGGACCTGTCGGTCTTATCCGACGCATCGGTACTCATCGTCAACGTCAGTGGCGCCCTGCAAAACAATCTCGGCGGCGCCGGCGCGCTGGAACTTCTCAATTCCAGCCTCACGGTTTACGACGGCACCACCGTTGACGTGGGCCAGGTCAATCTGGTCAACGGCAGCGTGGCGCTGGACACGACCGGCAGCTTCGGCCGCAACGTGCGGGTGGACGCCGCCAGCCAGGTGAACTTCCTGCGCGACGGCGCCCGGCTGGGCCACGTGGAGAACCACGGCCTGTTGAACTTCGGCGACGGCGGCGGCTTCAAGACCGTCACCGTCGGCGACCTCTCCGGCGGCGGCGTCATCGTCATGAACGTCAACATCAGCGCCGAGCAGGGCGACCGCCTGGTCACCGGCAGCGCCACCGGCACCCACGGCCTCGCCCTCAACCGCCTGGACCAACCCGGCAGTATCACCGGCAAGGAGAAGATTTTGTTGATTGAAACGACCGACAGCAGCGCCGGCGCCTTCGTCAGCGGCACGCTGGTGGACGGCATGTACGGGTATGCGGTGGTGGACGGCGCCAGCAACCCCAGCCTGGACGGCAACGCCAATCACTGGTGGCTGATGGGCAGCGGCCTCAACATCGACGGCCGGGTGATCATTTCGGTGGCCGGCGCCGCCAGCCTGGGCTGGTTCGCCGAGCAGGACAGCTTGTTGAAGCGCCTGGGCGATTTGCGGCTGGACTACGAACAACTCGACGACCGGGCCAACTTCGCCAAGCACGCCGAGGGCGATGTCTGGGTCAGGGCTTACGGCCAGCAGGTCAACGCCGGCGGCAACGCCAGCGGCGCGTCGTTCCGGGACACCCTGTGGGGCACTGATATTGGCGCGGACAAGCTCTGGCAACTGGATCAGCGCAATTTGCTCTACACCGGCGTGTATGGCGGTTACGGTCAAAGTTCCCTGGACTTCCGGGGCCTGGCCGCCAGCGCGGAGAGCAACAGCTATCAGGGCGGGGTGTACGCCACCTGGCTGCACGAGGCCGGCTGGTACGCCGACCTGGTGGGCAAGGCCGCTTATCTGGACAACAGTTTCGAGGTCTATGACCAGGGCGGCAGGAACCGCGGCGAATACAACAACTGGGCGGCCGGCGCTGCCCTTGAGCTGGGCCGCAAGATCCAGTTGCCCGGCCAGTGGTTTATCGAGCCGCAGGCGCAGGCCGGCTATGCGCATGTCTTCGGCAGCGACTACGCCACCCAGGGCGGCAACAGCATCAAGGTCAGCCAGGGCGACGCCGACATCCTGCAAGTGCGTTTCGGCTCACTGTTCGGCAAACTCATCAGGTTGCACGGAGTTAGCCTGTTGCAACCCTATGTCAAGGTGATGGGCGTCGAGCAGTTCAGCAGCGGCGGCACCGTCCGGGCCGACGACGGCCGCTGGCGCCCCAACTACGACGGCCTGCGCGCCCAGCTCGGCGCCGGCCTCATCTGGCAGTTGGACGAGCAGAACCAGCTCCACCTCGACTACGAGGCCGAGTTCGGCGACAAATTCGACAAGCCCTGGGGCGTCAACGCCGGGTATCGGTATCAGTTCTGAAAAATTCCAGTCAAAAAGAACAAAACGTTTTTTAAGTTGGCGCGGTGCCGCGTAACTTAAAAAACGTTTCCCCCTTAACCCCGGGTCAGTTTGGCTGATAACTTCTTAATCACCGCCAGCCGTTCCTGGTCGCTGCCGCCGGTAGCTTTGGGCGCCCGGGTCGCTTTTTTCCTCGCGGTTTTCGCCGCCAGCGCCTCGGCGATGCGCTGGGCGCGCGCCGACTGGGGCGGCAATTCATCCGCCGGCCGATCAGCCGTGCCGTCGGGCAAGTAGAGATACGCCCCGCAATTTTCGCAGATGAACAAATCCGTCGCGTGCGCCAGCCGTTGCCGCGAACCGACCGGCACGCTGATAAAGCAGGCGCGGCAAATCCACTCCTGCACCGGCGCCACGCTGCGGCGGCCCTTAACCTTGAGCCGGTCGTGATGAGAAAGCATCGGCGCCGGAATCTGCTTGCGCTGGCTGACGATGGCCCGTTCCAGCACCGGGCGTTCCTTGGCGCGCGGGCCGGTGTTGCTAAGTTCAGTCTCGAGACGGGCCAGCGTCAGCAGGTTGGTGAGGATTAATTGGGAAGGATGCATGGCGGCATCGACTCTAACAGCGCGGAGCCGCCGAGTCAATCCCCCCCTTGCGGGGGAAAGTTTATTGAGTTTTTTAGGTTGATTACGTTTTTTAAGTTGGCACGGTGCCGCGCAATTTAGCAAAACTTCTGCCCCGGCCCCCGATACCGCAAATATACCGGCCCGCCGAGCAAGCCGCCGGCGATGATGATAAACCCGCCGCACAATGACAGCGCCGCCGAGGCGGCGGTGGTCATGCCCGCGAACCGCAGGAATTCCTGGAACGCCACCTCCCGGAGGCCGAAGCCGTTAATCGTCGCCGGAATCACGGTCAGAATCGCGATGAACGGCAGCACCGCGGCCAGGTCGAAAAAATCCAGCCGCATCCGCAGCGCCAGCGACACGAAATAAAACATCAGCACCAGGCACAAATGCGCCGTCGCCGACAGCGCCAGCCCGCCCCAGCAACACGCGGGATGCCGGATGAACACCCGGTACGCCTGCCCCGCCTCGGCCAGCCACGCCCGGCCCGGCAACTTGCGCCACCACGGCAGCGCGGCGCCGAGGTTGGTCCACTTGCTCAACGCCACCACCCCCGCGCCCAGCGCGAACAGCGCGAGATAAACCTGCGCGCTGACCCTGGTCAGCGGCGTCGCGCACAGCGCGTCGTAACGGTTCAGCACCAACGCCGTTGACACGATGAACATCGCGCCGAACCCGAGCAGCCGCTCCATGACAATCGACATGATGACCGTCGGCTTTTGCGCCGGCAACTCCCGCGCCGCGTAAATCGCCCGGACCACGTCCCCGCTCATCGCCCCCGGCAGGAAATTATTCGCGAACAAGCCAATCATCACCAAACGGCACGTCAACCGCAGCGGCAACCCGACCCCGCCGTTGCGCAGCAAAATCTGCCAGCGCCAAACCCCGAGCAGATTGGTCAGCGCGTAGGCGGCGCCGGCGGCCAGCAGCCACGCCGGCCTGGCGTCGGCGAGACTGCGGCGGAACTCCGGCCAGCCGTCGCGATTGGCGACATACACCAGCGCCAGCGCACTGACCGTGACCACCGCGCGGATTACCAACGACCAGGGAAATTTTTTGGCAGCCATGAATTACGCGTCTGAAATTACAACCCCGCGCCGGAAACTAAAGCGGTTTTTTTAACCACAGATGAACACGGATGGACACTGATGATGTTATTTTACGCGGCACCGCGAACTATCCGTGTCCATCTGTGTTCATCCGTGGTTAAAAAATCTTCGCGCCTTGGTGGCTGGAGTTCTGCACCGTCAGCGCCGGCGCAGGAACCGGGCGGGGAACAGCAGCAGCAGGATGCCGGCATTCGCCAGCACAATGACCGGGCCGGTGGGCAAGTCGGCGGCGAACGACAGCAGCGCGCCGCCCACCGCGGCGCACAAGCCGATCAGCGGCGCCAGCAGCAACAGTTGCTTGAAATTACCCGCCGCCAGCCGCGCCGCCGCCGCCGGGACGACAATCAGCGCGCTCAACAGCAGCGCCCCGAGCATCTTCAAGCACACCGTCACCGTCGCCGCCAGCAGCAGCGCGAACCAGTAATTTTGCCGTCCGAGCCGGACGCCCTGCGCGCGCGCCAGGTCGGGTTGCAGGATGCCGAGCGCCAGCGGTTTCAAATTCCACAACAACACCCCGCTGACCGTCAACGCCAGTGCCAGCTGGACGAGGAGATCGCGCGTCGTGTTGGCGTAAATGCTGCCGAACAGCACGGCCTCAATCAGCCGGTGCTTGCCCAGGCCGCTGATAATGACATAACCGAGCGCGACGCTGCCGGTGAAGCTGAAGGCGATGACCGTGTCGGGCCGCAGCTTGGTGCGCTCGAACAGCCACGCCATCAGCGTCGCCAGCGCCGCGCTGAACGCGAACACGAACAGCAGCGGGGGCGCCGTCAACGCCGCCAGCTCCTGCAACAAATAGCCCAGCGCCACGCCGGTCACCGCCGCGTGCGCCAGCGCGTCGCTGAAAAACGCCATCCCGCGCAGCGTCACGAACACGCCCAGCAGCGCGCACGCGGGGCCGAGGAGCAGCGCCGACCACAGCGTGTTCCGCATAAACTCAATCTGCCACAAGTCGGTCAAGGTCATCGTCAGGCTCCAAATTTAACTTTCCGTCTCCGGCGTTTCGGCGTCAGCGGCGAAGTTTGCAATCCGCTGACAGTGATCCGGAAGTTTCCTGTCATCTATTAAATAGTGCCGGCGCAGCACCTCGTCCGCCGAGCCGAGGCCGCACACCTCGCGGTTCAGGCAGCAGACCCGGTCGGAGACCAGTTGCACCAGGTGCAAGTCGTGCGACGCCATGAGCACCGTCAGCGCCTCCTCGTCGCGCAGCCGCGTAATCAGCCGCTCCAGCATGTGCGCGCCCGCGTGATCCACGCCGGTCGAAGGCTCGTCCAGCAGCAGCAGCCGCGGGTTCCGCAACAGCGCGGCGGCAATCAGCACCTTTTGCCATTCCCCGCCGGATAGCTCGTGCAGGCCGCGGTCGGCGAGCTTCGCGCCGTCGAGCAACTCAAGCTTGGCCAGCGCCCGCTGACGGTGCGCGCCGCCGCCGAACCAGAAGCGTTGCGCGGGCAGGTGCAGCGTCAGCAACTCCAGCACCGAGAACGGCAGGTTGCGGTCGAATGCCGCCAGTTGCGGCACATAGCCGGTGGCGGCGCGGGAAAAACCCTCGCCGAACACAATCGCGCCGTCAGCGGCCGGCACCAGGCCGAGCACGGCCTTGAACAGCGTGGATTTGCCCGCGCCGTTCGGGCCGATGAGTGACAAAATCTCGCCGCGCCGCACGCTGAGGCTCACCTCGTTCAGCGCCGGCGCGCCGTCATAGCGCACGGTTAGGCGGCGAATGTCCAGCGCTGACGGTGACGCATTCACGGTTGCCAGGCCTTTTTCAGCGCGGCCAGATTGTTGCGCATCCGGACCAGATAAGCGTCCGCCGCCGGCGCGCCGATTTCCAGCGTGTCCAGCGTTCCGACCGCCGCGCCGGTTTGCCGCGCCACGGTCGTGAGCAGTTTGGGCGAGTAACCGTTCTCGGCGAAAATGACCCGCACCTGATGCTGCTTGACGGCTTGAATCAGCGCCTTTAACTCCGCCGGCTTCGGATCCTGCTCCGGGAACCGCGCGATGCAGCCGAGGTAATTGAACCCGTAACGCTTGGCCAGGTAGGGAAACGCGTCGTGAAACGTCACCAGGTTTTTGTTCGCCAGCCGCTCCGTGGCCGCGCGATAATCCGCGTCGAGTTGCCGCAGTTTGGCGAGGTAAGCGTCAGCGTTCTTTTTATAAGCGCCGGCGTTTTTCGCGTCCGCCACCGTCAGCGCCGCCAGGATGTTTTCCACCTGCCGCTGCGCCAGCACCGGGTCGAGCCACACGTGCGGGTTCTTGTCGCCGTGCGCGTGTTCATGCTCATCTTCCTCCTCTTCCGCGGCGCTGCCCGTGAAAAACTCGCGCGCGTTGTCCAGCAAGGCGATGCCCGCGCTGGCGTCCACCACCGTCAGCTTGCCGCCGCCCGCCTTGCTCAGCAAATCGTCCAGCCACTCCTCGACGCCCGCGCCGTTGGCGATGAACAAATCCGCCGCCGCGAGTTTTTTCACGTCGGACGGCTTGAACTCGTAATCATGCGGGTCGGCCTCCTGGTCGATGAACATCCGCACCTCCGCCAGCTCGCCGGCGACGGACTTAGCGTGCGCGTACATCGGCAAAAAACTGGCCAGCACCTGCAACTTCGCCGCCGCGCCGGCCGGCCCGACCAGCAATAACCACCACAACAATATACCCGTTAACCGCGTCATTGATTTAATCATAATTGAGAATTGATTATCAATAGAAAGCCGGTTTGGCAAGCTTTTTATTTTGGGAGTTGCAATCGCAGTCCGACTGGTTAGCCTGCCATGCCTTATGGGAATCGCCCCCGACCTCTTGCTCAATGCCGACCAGCATCTCGGCGCGCTGGTCGGCCGGTATGGCCACTGGATTTACGCGCTGCTGTTTGTGATTGTGCTGTGCGAAACCGGGCTGGTGGTCATGCCGTTTCTGCCGGGCGACTCGCTGCTGTTCACGGTCGGCGCGCTGGCGGCGGTCGAAGTGCTGGACCTGTTCATCGCCGTGCCGCTGTTCGTGACCGCCTCGGTGCTGGGCAGCAATTTGAACTACTGGATTGCCCGCTGGATCGGGCCGCGCGCGTTTCATTTTCCCAAATCCGCCCTGTTCAACCCGGCCTATCTGCAAAAAGCCCACGTGTTCTATGAAAAATACGGCGCCGGCATGATGTTGTTCGTCCGCTTTGTGCCGGTGGTCCGCACGTTCGGGCCGTTCGCCGCCGGCGTGGCAGCGATGGATTACCGGAAGTACCTGATTTATGACAGCATCGGCGCCGTGTCCTGGAGCGCCACCGTCACCGGGCTGGGCTTCTGGCTCGGCAACGCCGTATTCTGACCAGGCCGGCCCGGCCCGCTGACGATGGCGGCGGGTGCAATGTCAGCGGGCCGGGAAATTGAAATTTTCCTTGTCTGGTCACCGTCAGTTGGCGAGTATTTGCGCGTGCGTGTTCTGGTTGTCATTTCGGCGTTGTGTTTGCTCGCGGGCGGCGGGTTGATTTGGCGGGCTGGCCAAATTCCCGTTTACACTGACGCTGGCGCGCCGGAGCGGTTGTCGGTGGAATTGGAAAAATTACCGCGCGAGCAACGCTCCGAAGAATGGTACACGCAGCTCGCCGAGTATGAAACGGCGCACAAAAGAATTTACGACTGGGGACAGGGGGTCGCGGCGTTGGGGATTGGCGGGCTGCTAGGCGCGGCGTGGCTGGCGGCGCGGAGAAAATTTTCCCGCGCGCGCGGCCGGGTGGCGCTGACGGTGATGTGGCTGCTGGCGTGGGCGACACAGGTGCCGTGTGTGGCGTGGTATTATGGGGTCAAGCAACAGCGTTTTGATTATCCGGTGTGGGGTGACAGCATCGGCATTCCGATGTTCTCGCTGATCATCATGAGCATCGTCAGCGCGATTGTGACGACGCCGGTATTGCTGGCGCTGACGGTGGGTTGGTTAGGCACGGAAAAATTCGTGTTCCGCAAACCGACCGCCGCGCTTGAATGGGTGCGGCTCGTGTTGCTGGTTTTGTGGATGACGCTGTTAATGTTGCTGGTCATGATCAGCGTCGCTGACGGTGAGGTTACGTTCATCATCCCGTGCATGCTGGGATTGGCGACACTATTTGCCGTCGCGTTCGGCATGGAAAAAAACACCACGCCGCGCAATCCGCTCACCGTCAGCGACGTGAATTTCGCCCGTTGGTTCAAATGCACGCTGATTCACCCGGTGTTGTCGCTGGTTTTTTTCGGCGCGTCGGCAATTTTTGAAAGCGCGAGCTTCCTGGGAATTTTAGCCTACAGTCTGTTATGGTGCAGTTTCATTATCAACCTGCCGGGCCTATGGATTCTTCAGGCATTGCCGTTGCCATACCGTGTTGCTCCTAATATGCCCCACCGCAGCCTATCTTTCTTGCCCGCGATCATATTGACCTGGGCGCTGATCGTGGCGGCCGCGTGGTTTATGCACCGCTGGCTTCACCGTCAACGAAGCCACAGCAGCCCGAAATGAATCCACAACGGAATCGTCACCAAGCCCGCGACGGTGCCGATGAGCACCACCCGCAGCGCCGTCGGCGTGTGCCCGCCGTAATGTTGCGTCATCACCACCGTGAATGTCGCGGCGGGCATGGCGGCTTGGACGACCAGCACTTGTTTCAACATCAGCGGCAGCGGCAGGAATTTCGCGGCGGCGATGATGATGAGCGGCATCAACAGCGAGCGCACGAGCAGCGCCGTCGCGCTCACCCGCTTGGCGCGGAACAACTCGCCGACGCCGTTGACCGTGAAATCGCTGAACGACGCGCCGACCATCAGCAAGCCGCACGGGATGGCGCATTGGCCGAGCAACGCCAGCGTGTTCCAGACGAACCCCGGCACATATTCGCGCGCCGGCAGCAGGTTCAGCAACAGCGCGCTGACGATGGCGATGAGCGGGGCGTTAAGGATGCCGCGCCAGCCCGCTGACGGCGATCCGCCGCCGATGAGCCAGGCGATGAGCGTCCACAAACAAATCTCCGAACCCATGTTGTAGGCGAAGCACACGCCGACCGCTTCCGGTTGAAACAACGCGGCGATGACGGGGATGGCGAAGTAGCCGTAGTTGTTGATGCCCGTGGTGGCGGCGAAGGTGCGGCGTTCGACGCCGTATTTCAACCCCGTCGCCCGTGACAGCAACCAGCCGAGGCCGACGGCGGTGAGCACCAGCGCCACGCACAGCAGCGGCGCTGACAGTGACACGTCCGCGCGACGCAGGGCGGGGTTGCCGATGATGGAGTCGAGAATGAGGCACGGATACAGCAAATTGACGACGAGGCGGAAAATAGTCCGGTCGCCCTCGCGCCGCAGCACGCGCAGCCGCCGCATGGCAAACCCGCTGCCGATGACCAAAAACACCGTCAGCACCGGCGCCAACACCGTATAATAATCGCGCATGAAAAACTATAACCGCGAACCGACGCCGGGACAAAGCACAAAAAGAATCCTTGACCGCGGAGACGCGGCGGCGCGGAGAATTTTGCATCACCAAGGCACGAAGGCTGTTTTTTTAAACAAAACTTCGTGCCTTGGAGTCTTGGTGGTGCAAGTTTTTTTGGAACCGGCTCACTGGCGTTGAATCAAGGTACATTGCTATAGATTGACTGTTGGCGTCCCGTCCGGCAAAGTGCCGGTTAGTGAAAGTTTCCAAAAAGAGCGAGTACGGCGCGCGGGCGTTGGTGGAAATCGCCATGCGTTCGCGCAATGGCGAGGATTGGCACCAGATTGCGCAGATTGCCGAGGCCAGCCGGATTCCGGAGAAGTTTTTGGAGCAAATTTTGCTGGTGTTGAAGAACGGCGGCATTTTGAAGAGTCGGCGCGGGGTGGACGGCGGGTACGCGCTGAATGAGTTGCCGGAAAATATTCGCCTGGACCGGGTGGTCGGGTTGCTGGATGGCGATCCGGTGCGGAATGCCAAAAAGCCCCGGGCGGGCGACGCGGCGGATGCCGGGGCGCGGATTTATCACGAGTTGATTCAGCGGGCGCAAGAGGCGGCGCTGACGGTGCTGCGGCAGGTGTCGTTGAACGATTTGGTGGAGCAGGTGAAAAAGCAGCGCGTGGTGGCGGGGGAATCGCTGGAGTATCAAATATGAGTTACCTGCCGGAAATCGCCACGCGGGCCGCCGAGGTCGAGCTGACCAATGAGGAAATCAAGCGTTACAGCCGGCATTTGATCATGCCGGAGGTGACGATTGAGGGGCAGCGGCGGTTGAAGGCGGCGCGGGTGCTGGTGGTCGGCACCGGCGGGCTGGGGTCGCCGCTGCTGGCGTATCTCGCGGCGGCGGGGGTTGGCACGATCGGCGTGGTGGATTTTGACACGGTGGATTATTCCAACTTGCAGCGGCAGATTTTGCACAAGACTTCCGGGGTCGGGACGCCGAAGGTGGAGTCGGCGGCAGCGGCGATGCGGGACATCAATCCGCACATCACGGTCAGCACGTATAATATGGCGTTGCGCGCGGAGAACGCGCTGGCGTTGATCGGGCAGTACGACATCGTGGTGGACGGCACGGATAATTTCGCCACGCGCTACCTCACCAACGACGCCTGCGCGCTGCTCGGCAAACCGAATGTATATGGCAGCATCTTCCGCTTTGACGGGCAGGTCACCGTGTTTTGGGCGGCGCGCGGGCCGTGTTACCGCTGCCTGTATCCTGAGCCGCCCGATCCGGGGCTGGTGCCGACTTGCGCTGAGGGTGGGGTGCTCGGCGTGCTGCCGGGCGTCATCGGCACCTTGCAGGCGATTGAGACGGTGAAGCTCATCGTCGGCGTCGGCGATTTGGCGGTGGGGCGGCTGGTGTTGTTTGACGCGCTGAAGCTGAAGATGCGCGAGTTGAAAATCCGCAAGGATCCGACTTGTCCGCTGTGCGGGGAGCACCCCACCATCAGCGGGCTGGTGGATTACGACCAGTTTTGCGGCACCGCGCCGGTGGACGCGCCGACGCGCCGGTCGCTGGCGCTGCCGGAAATCGCGCCGCTGGAGTTGAAGGCGAAGCTGGACCGCGGCGAGCCGCTGACGGTGCTGGATGTGCGCGAACCGCACGAGTTCAAGATTTGCGCGGTGCCGACGGCGAAGTTAATCCCGGTCGGCGAGTTGCCCAAGCGGTTGCACGAGTTGGACAGCGCGGATGAAATCGTGATTTATTGCAAGGGCGAAATCCGCACCGGCCAGGCGTTCCGTCTGTTGCAGCGGGCGGGGTTCGGGAAACTGAAGGCGCTGGAGGGCGGCATCGAGGGGTGGGCCGAGGAGGTTGACCCGGCGATGCCGACGTATTGACCCATCGTCAGCGGAGCTAATTTGCGTATGAAACACATTCGGCCATTCAATTCGTTCCTGTGGGGCAATTCCATCGCGCTGTCGTGGCTGTGGGGACTGGGGCTGTTCTTCTCGGTGCAGATGACCTTTTTGTTCGGCCCTGCGGGGTTGCTGGGCTTCGCCTCCCTGAACGCGCTGGGCTTGTTCCTGTTCGGGTTCCTGACGCAGAAAATCGCCCGGCGCGACAGCGGGGAGGAGTCGCTGGATCGTTTTTTCAAAAAGTGGTCGCGGCCGTTTCGACTGAGTTTTTACTTGTATCAAGTGCTGGCCATCACGCTGACGGTGTTCGCGGTGGTGAATTATTTGCTGCTGCCGCTGCTGGCCTCGCGCTGGCCGGGCTGGGCGGAGCAGGGCAAGATTCTGCTGTTGATTTCGCTGGCGCTGGTGGTGTTGCTGGTACTGTCAGCGGCCTGTCTGGTGGGCGAGGAATTCCGCATCAAATCCCTCAAGTACGGCCACTTGTGCCAGGGCGCGCTGCTGGCGACGGCGGTGCTGCTGGTGTGGTTTGGCCTGCCGGCCGCGCCGGCTGACGGTGGCGCGGGAAGTCTGACACTGTCAGTGGCGCGCGAGCCGCTGTTCTGGGGCTACCTGATACCGATTCTGGTCGGGTTCCTGGTCGGGCCGTGGCTGGATTTGCAGCAATGGCAGCGCGCCATCCAGATTCACCGGGAGCATACCAGCATCCGCCTGAGTTACTTGTTCGGCGCGACACTGTTTTTCCTGCTGCTGGTGTTTCACGGGCTGGTGGCGGAGTTGGTGTTTAATAGCGCGTGGTACTCGAAGGAGTTGATCACGCCGGCGTTCGGCGGGTTGCAGTACGCCCACGACCTGGTGGTGCGCTACATGGAAACGTACCGCGACCAGTTGTCCTGGTGGGTGCCGTCGGGTTATTACCTGTTTCTCGGCCTGGGGGTGCTGACCACGCTGGACAGCGGGTACGTGGCGCTGAAATGGTTTTTGACGGAAAATGTCAAGACCAGTCAGAACCCGCTGTTGTCGTTCATTCCGGCGGGCCTGGTGACCTCGCCGATTCCGACTTACATCTTTGCCGGCCTGTTCACCGTCTTTGCCGTGGTGGTGAAACTGGAAGTGGAATACTTCATGGTATTTTACGCCTCGTTTTTCGTGGCTTACGCGACGCTGGGCATCGCCCGTTGTTTCGTGCCCAACTCGCAGCACGCGCTGCCGCAGGTGAAGCTGTTTGCCATCGGCAGCCTGTCGGTGGTGGTGTTCGCCTGCGGTTATTTCATGCAACTGGCGGCGCTGATGATGGCGGGATCGATTCTGCCGATGCTGTATGTCTGGTGGCTGGTGTTCAACACCGACCTGCTGCGCATCGTGACGGAGAAGGCCGGGGAGGTCATCGACGCGGCGGCGGAAATCCCCGTGTTGCGCAAATTGTCACAGGCGACCCAGCGCGCCATCGACGGCGAGACCAAGGAGGTCAGCACCGGCAGCCATTTCGAGGACAAATGGTTCGTGCATTCGTTCATGGCGACCTACGCGGACACCAACTCGGTCGGCAATGTCTATTTCGGCATGTACGCGCTGTGGGTGGGCAAGGCGCGGGAGTTGTTTTTCAATTACGTGTTGCCGGGCTTCGATTTGAAGACCACGCCGTATTACATCCTGACGCGTTCCTTCGAGCACAAATACATCACTGAGACCCGCGAGTTCGAGCGCATCAGCGTGAAAATCCGCGTGGCGGAATACAACCGCAAATTCGCCACGCTGGAACATCAGGTTTACGATTCCGCCGGGCACTTGCTGGGCAAGGGGCGGCAACAGTTGATTTTTGTCGCCGCGAAAGATTACAAGTTGCTGGATATTCCCAGCGAGGTACTCAAGGCGTTCATGCCGTATCTTTGACGCTTAAAAAAAATTAACCGCGGAGACGCGGAGGCGCGGAGGTTTTTTGTTGATGAACCACGAAAACACCAAGGCACGAAGGCTGTTTTTTTAAACAAACCTTCGTGCCTTGGTGTCTTGGTGGTTCAGTTTTTGACTTCGCGGGACGGGTTATTCACGGCGGCGGCGGAGGAGGGCTAGCGCGCCGAGGCCCGCGCCCAGCAGGAACCAGGTGGACGGTTCGGGGACGGCGGTGGCGTTGAAGATTAGCTGGTTGTTCTCGATTCTGAAGTTTCCCTCCACGTCGGTGCCGGCGACGGAGAAATCGGCGACATCATGACCGTAGGGGCTTAGTTCGCTGCCGGTCCAGTCAATGATGACATAATCGGAATCCACTGTCAGGCTGACATTGCTAAAGTCAATGAGGACACCAGTCAAAGTCTCCAGATAAAAACTTCCACTGCCCAGAAGCGCCAAGGGACTGCCTTCCACATACTCCAAAGTCGCTCCGCCATACAACAAAATACTTTCGCTAAAACTACCATTACTGAACAGACTTATGGAAGTTTCCAGACGACCGCCATTTTCGATATATAAATCACCCTCAACCGTGCCGTCACCGCCGAGAACGTAACCATTTCTAATGATAACTGTACCTTCTGTTTTCAGCTTCGCC
>JAISDC010000111.1 GCA_031265105.1 Verrucomicrobiales bacterium | reverse complement strand
TGAGCGTGCCGCTGCCGAGGGCGGCGGCGTTGTCGATGCCCGTCACGCCTTCGAGCACGGTAAAACCGCCGCTGAAGGTGTTGCCGCCCGTCATCAGCAGCGTGCCGGTGCCGCTTTTGGTGAAATGGCCCGTGCCGCTGAAGTTGCCGCCGAGGGTCACGGTGCCGCCGACAATCAGGCCGGCGCCGGCGTCGCTGATGACGCCGTCGCCGGTCAGCGTCAGGTTGTTCGTGCCGCCGATGGCGGCGACGCCGGCGAAATCGGTCGCGTTGGCGATGGTGTGCGTGTTGCCGGCGGGCGTCAGCGTGCCGCCGTGGAGCGCGAGCGTGCCGGAGCCAAGCGGGCCGGCGGGCGTCGCGCCGGCGGTGTCGTTGCCCACGCGCAATTCGCCGTCCAGCAGCGCGACGCCGCCGGAGAAATCGCTGGCCACGTTTTCCAACGCCAGCACGCCGGAGCCGGTTTTGATGAGGCCCTGGGTGCCGGTGATGGCGGCGGCGATGGTCAGCGTGCCGCTGCCCTGGGTGTTGGCGACGGTCAGGCTTTGCAGGTTCAGAAAATCCGTGTTGATGGAGACGGAGTTGTTGTTTTGCAGCATGAGGCTTGCCGCGCCGTCGGAGTCGCCGACGGCGAGGTTGATGCCGGCGCCCGTGATTGCATACACCCCGCCGGTGTCGTTTCTGAACACCAGGCCGCCGAGCGTGAGGCCGCTGATGTCGTTGTATACCGGCAGCCCGCCGAGGTTGAGGGTGGAGGAGAACGTCGCCATGGCGCCGACGCCGTTGGGCGCAACGTCGCTCTGCCAGTTGCCGCCGAGCGACCAGCTGTTGCCGCTTGCGCCGCTTGTCCAGACCGTGCTGAGACCGACCGGTATCAACTCGTGGAACGCGCCCGCGTTGGTCGTCACCAGCTTCGCGCCGGGGGCGTAGTCGATGTCGGATCTGATGTCGTGGAATTGCACGCCCGAGAGCATGGCGTAGTCGAACACGGTCAGCACGTCGTCCGTGAAGCGGAATTGCGTGTTGCCGTTGCCGACGGTCGTGGCCGCGCCGGAGCCGTCCCAGTTGATGATGGCCAGCGAACCGTTCCAGGAGCCGACATTCTGGAAAGTGAGCCTCGCGTTGCCGGTGAAGTCGAGGGTGCCGCTGCCGGCGAGGTTGAAGAGCGTGTTGGCGAAGGTTTGCGAGCCGCTGACCCGGAGCGTGGCGTCGCCGAGCGTGAAGCCGGCGAGATTGCCGGTCGTCGCGGCGACGCTGGAGCGGATGAGGTTGGCGTTGCCGAGATCGAGCGTGCCCTCGCGGATGACGAGGTTTTGGGCGACCAGATTGCCGCCGCTCCAAGTCATCGTGGCCGCGCCGGTTTTGATGATGTCGCCCGGCGCGCGGAGCCAGCCGTTGGCGTTGCCGCCGATGGTGATGGCGGAGGCGGCGTCAATAGACGTGGTGATGTCGCCGCTGACGGCGCCCGCGGTGTCGGTGATGTTGATGCTGGCGGTGTTGACCGTGCTGTTGCCGTTGAACGCGAGGTTGCTTGCGAGGGTGACGGCGTTGCCCTCCGCTGCCACCAGTTCCAGCGTGCGCACGGTGTTGCCGCTGACGAAGACGATGTCGCCCGTGCCGAGGTAGTTTTCACCCGGCGAGGCTCGGCCCAAGGTGATGTCGCCGGCGGCGGCCACGCGCAGCGTGCCGTTGGCGATGGAAGTCGTGCCGGTGTAATCGCTGTCGCCGCTGTTCAACACCAGCAGGCCCGCGCCGGCCTTGCCCAGGCCGCCGCTGCCGGTGAGCTTGAATTGTCCGCCGAAGACGACCGTGCCCGTCACCGACATATTCGAGGTGTTGCCGAAGCGCAGTTCGGCGGATTCGTCGGCGTCCAGCGTCAGCACGCCGTCCACGCCGGTGAGACCGAAGGTGTTGTTTTGCCCGTTGTTGTAGTTCTCGGAAAACACCACGTGGTTGGACAGGGTGATTGCCTTGCCGTAGGATGACAGGGTTGCGTTATAGTTACCGTTGGAGGCGTAATTCATGAACAGCGTGCCGGTGGTGCCCAGTGACAGATCGTCACCCACCGCCAGCGCGCCGTAATACAAATACGTGTTGCCGGTGTATTCATGGGCGCCTTCAAACCGCAGGGTGCCGGTCCCTATAAATGCATTGCCGACGGTCAAATCAGCCGTTCCGGTCAGCACGTGGCTGGCGGGAAAAATCACGGTCTTGTTGTTGGCGACGCTTGCGTGGAACGTTCTCAACATGGTGCTCGTGCCGGTGTGCGACAGCGTCAAGTCGCCGGCGCCTTCAAACCGAATCCTCGGGTTGCTGGCCACGCCATAATCAAACACAAACTCATTGTCTATGAAGCTGCCGCCCCTGCTCTCGAAAATAATGCCGGCATTGCCGCCGCTTTCAACCGTTCCGCTCAGCCATACGGTGCCCGTGCCCAGCGCCGAGTTGCTGCCGATGCCGATCCTGGTGGTGTAATTGCCGGGCAGCCACAGCCCGCCGGAGAATGTGTTGTTGCCATAAAAACTGACCAGCATATCACCCCCGATGACAAACCCGCCGGGGCCTTCCAAATCCTGCTCAAACGCGAAACCGCTGGCCGGCGTGCTGACCACATTGGTGATCAATTGCCATGTGCCCGTCGCGACATAGCCGGGGTCGTCGCTGCGAAAGGTGACAAAGCGGTTGGCACCCGCATTGACGCCAGTATAAAGATTGCCGGCAATCCGCACCGAGGCATCCACGGTGAAATGCTGGCCGTCCGAGGCGGTCGTGATGGTATAATACCGTCCCGGTGTGCCGTCACCGATGATCAGCGACTGGATGCTGTTCTCCGCATCCGTGTCGTTATAGCTGCCAGTGCCGAACAGGCTGCCGTCGGCGGTGATTCGCAGACCCTTGTTGGCATTCAAACCGGTGTCCGTGCTGCCTATCAGGTGGAAACCGCCGGAAAAGTCGCTCGTGCTGACGCCGCTGGCCTCCGTCGTGCCAAGATGCAGGGTGCCGTTGTCATTGTTGTATATAATCCCGCCCGTGCCGCTGATTTTGCCGTTTAATGCCAACGTGTTCGCCGCCGGCGCGGTCTGTTTGATTTCCAGGTCACTGTTCAAAACCATGTCCACATCGACCACGGCATTATGCGCGCCGATGTTGTCCAGTTTCGCCGCGCCGCCGCTGACGCCGGTGTCGAATATGAAATGCCCGCCGTCCGTGCCGGTGAGAGTGTAGCCAATGCCGCCGCCGCTCTCCAGAAACAGGCCGCCGATGGTGGTGCTGACGTTGACCAGAATGGTGTTGTCACCCAGCAGGCCGTCCACGTTGCGCACGACGGCGTTGGCGCCGGCGGCGTTCGGAACGGAGCCGATCC
>JAISDC010000172.1 GCA_031265105.1 Verrucomicrobiales bacterium | reverse complement strand
GAAACGGGATGGGATGTAGTCGGTATTCATAACTGCTTATCTTTCATTTGGTTAGGGTTTTAGGAAAGTGGACTTGGAAGCAAAATAAGTCAACTTTCCGCCGTGGAAAGTGGACTTGGAAGCAAAATAAGTGGACTTTCTAGCGCGGAAAGTTGACTTGGAAGCAAAGAAAGTGGACTTTCCGCCGTGGAAAGTTGACTTGGAAGCGCGGAAAGTTGACTTGGAAGCGTGGAAAGTTGACTTGGAAGCGCGGAAAGTTGACTTTCCAGCGTGGAAACTTGGCATCCGGGCTGACATGGGGGCAAACACAAGGAGGAAATTTAGTGATGTACGGGAGAGTGTCAAATTTTTTTAGCTTCATTAACGCAAAGACGCAAAGAAACAAAGGCGCAAAGAATTTTTTTACAAGGAGCACATGGAGGAATTGGAGGGGGCTGCTAATTGTAGCTAACCTTGCTCCAATAACTCCATGCCCTCTTTGTAAAAAATTCAAAAAACCTTTGCGCCTTTGTTCCTTTGTGTCTTTGCGTTAATGAAGCTAATGCAGCTCCGGCATTTACCTGACCGGTTCCAGTTTGAAATAATCAATGCCGATGCCCGCCGCGCGCTCCTGGCAGGCGGGATTTTTCCCGACCGGCGTGAGCTTCAACTCGTGCGCGCCGGCGCTCAACGTCAGCGTGCCCAGCACCACCGGCTCGGCAGGTGACACGCCCTTGAACCCCTGCTCCGGCGCCTGGTACAAATCCACCGGCGCGCCGATGTTCTCGCCGTCCACCGCCGCCTGGTAAATGCCGAATCCCGGCGCCTTGGTGAACCGCGCGATGAGCTTGTATTGGCCGGCGACGCCGACGGTGAGCGTCAGCAGCAGCGCGTCGTCGCGCCGGTCGGTAATCCACCACAACTGCCGGTCGTCGCTCCACACGCCGGGCTGACGGTGCCACATGGTCTGGGTGTGCCCCGGATTGGTGGCGTTGGTGCGCGGCATGGACTCCGCCTCGATGACGCCCGGCTCGATGTACTCGCCGCGCCACGGCGTCCAGTAGCCGACACGCTCGGTCACCGGCAGCGGCTCGTAAGCGTCGTCACCGTCAGCGGCCTGGTACCAGAACGCCGTCGCCGCGAACAGCGAGATGTTGCCGAACGGGCGCGGGTTGGTGTTGCGGTAATATTTTTCCAGATAGCCGGCGAACTCCGTCTGGAACGGCACGTCGTCCGCGATGTGCCAGCGCAAATTCTCGACGTGCCCCGCGTTGCTCTCGTTGATGGGCTGCGCGTGATACGGGCGCGCGAACGGCGTCGGCGAGCACCAGGCGTAGCCGAAATAATCCTCCGCGCCGGTGCCGAACAGCGACGGGAATTGCTCGCCGTTGACAAAAAACTTCTCGTCCCCCTCGCCCCACCAGCCGCCGCTCGGACTCCACACGTGCAGCGCCACGCCGACGAAGCGCCCGCGGCCCTTGGTCACCAGCAGCGGCCAGTCAATCTCGCGGTCGGCGCGCGGCAGGAACACGTCGCGGTGCCACTTGGCGTGGAACCGGCCCAGCTTCGCGGCCTCGCTGACGGTCAGCGGCTGGTGTGCCACCGCGCAACTCAGCGTCACCGGCAGCGGACTGTCGTTGCCGATTTTAATTTCCGCGCCGCGCGCGAACGGCATGAACCAGCGCGCGTAAAACTCGCCGCCCGCCGTCATGCCCGCCGCCCAGGTCTCATACGGCTTCGCGCCGCCGAGGAAGCCGAAGAAATCGCCCAGCGGCGACCACACCGCCGGCTTGTCCGCGCCGTCCCACGTCATCGTCAGCGTCAACTGCCGCAGCAGCGTCCGCGCCGCCTCGGCGTCGGCGGGCAGGTCTGTTAACCTCACGCGCAGCGCCGTGACCGCGCCGCTGCCGGTCTCGCTGCCCACTGTCACTGAGCCGCCGGCGGGCACGGTCAGCGTCTTGGCGTCCGCGCCACGGTAAGCGGCGAGCGCGACCTTCGCGTTCAACTCGTCCAGCGCCGCCGTGTCGTCCGCTGACAGCGGCAGCTTGAACGTCGGCACCGTCGTGCCCGGCGGGAACAACGTGTAGTTGAACTGGAAATACTTGCCCCAGCCGGAATCTCTGATTTCCGGCGAGCCTTTGTCAGCGGTGATTTTGCACGACTTCTGAAACGGTATCGGCACATACAAATTCCCGCCCGGCGACCAGCCTTGCGGCCACACCACCACGCCGGGATACGACAGATTCGTCCACGCGGCGAACGGGCCGTTCTTGAAAAAATGCTCGAACGGCATATCCACCGCCGGCTCCGCCGCGCCGTCGAGGAACAGGCGCACGTGCCCTTTGGCCGCCGCCGCCGACCACACGCGCCAGATGACGCCCGGCCCCTCCAGCTCCGCCATCACCACCTGGTCGCCCTCCTCGCGGATGAAGCCCGTGCCGTCCCCGTTCCGGTCCCAGTCCGTATATTGGTCAGCGGCGGCGTCGTACTTGCTGGCGCGGTCGTAACTCGACGCCTCGCCCGCCCGCTCACCGTCAGCGGGCAGTGTCGCCAGCCGCGCCATGTCCGTGTAACGCGCCACCAGGTCACGATAGGTGTAAGTTTCCGCCGCGGCCGCTGACAGTGTGCTCACCGTCAGCGCCGCGCCCATGATTCCAACGATTAGTTGCCGGTTCATAAATTTTTTTCCTTTCGCGGCGGCCGCTTATTTCGCCGGCTCCAGTTTGATATAATCAAGGCCAAACAAATAACCGCGCGCCCGCTCGTTCTTGCCGCTGACGGTGACCCCCAGGAGGTGCGCCCCCGCCGTCAGCGTGAACTCGCCCAGCACCGTCTCGTCGCCGACGCTCACCTGCGGCGCGAAGCCGTCCCACTCCGCGCCCGCCGCCGCGCCGTCCACGTCAAACTGCACCGTCCCGTAATCGTGCGCGCGGGTGCAGCGCGCCAGCACGCGCCACTTGCCCGCCGACGGCGCCTGGAACTCCACCTCCAGCCGCTGCCCGACGGCGCCCGCGCGCCAGAACAACTGCTGCTGGCGGCTCCATTCGCCGGTCCAGTTCGGGTTGTCCATGATTTGCCCGCCCGCCGTGATTTTTTCGCGTTCGAGTTGTTCCCGGTTCACCACGCGCAGCTTCTCGCCCTCCTGCGCGCCGGGCACGCGGAACACCACCGGGTTGACCAGCGGCTCGCGCTCCACCCACGGCGTCGCCGCGTAGTCGTCCTCACCGTCAGCGGCGAGATACCAATACGCCACCGCCGCGTAAGCCGCCTTGCGGAAATATTTTTCCATCGCGCCCTCGAACAATTTTTGGAACGGGATGTTGTCCGCAATGTGCCAGCGCACATTGTCCACGTGCCCCTCGTTCTCCTCGTTCACCGGCTGCGCGTGCAGCGGGCGGACGAAGCGGTGCCAGTCGCACCAGGCGTAGCCGAAATAATCCTCACTGCCGGTGCCGAGGGTCGAGGGGAATTTCTCGCCGTCCACCCAGAACTTCTCGTCCCCCTCGCCCCACCAGCCGCCGCCGGGATTCCACACGTGCAGCGTCACGCCGGCGAAGCGCCCGCGGCCCTTCGTCACCAGCAGCGTCCAGTCAATCGCGCGGTCCTTGGTCGCCGGCAAAAAGGCGTCGCCGTGCCACTTCGCGTGGAAGCGCAACAGCTTGTCAACATCCGCCGGCGGCGGCGTGATGACGGCCGTCCACGTCATCGTCACCGGCAGCGGGCCGTCGTTGCCGACCTCGATTTTCGCCCCGTCGCCGAACGGCATGAACCAGTAACAATAAAACGTCCCGTCGTCGAGCTGCCCCGCCGGCAGCGTCCTAAACGGCTCCGGCGCCGCCGCCGCGCCGAAGAAATCGCCGAGCTGCGACCACACCGCCGGCTGCGGCCGGCCGTCCCAATACGCGCTGATGGTGAGTTGCGCCAACAGCGAGCGCCGCGCTTCAAGGTCAGCGGGCAAATCCTTGATATTGACCTTCAGCGCCGTGATGGCGCCGCTGCCGGTGAACTCCGCCGCCACCGCCCGCCCGCCGCCGCTGACCGTGACCTCGCGCGTGACCAGCTTCGCCCCGGCGCGTTCCCCCGCCGGGTCAGCGCCGCTGTTGGCGAGGATGGCGTTCGCGCGGTCCAGCGCCGCCTCGTCCGCCGCCGCCAGCGGCAGCTGGAAAGTCGGCACCACCGTGCCCGGCGGGAATTTGGTGTAATTGAACTGATAGTAATTGCCCCAGCCCTTCTCCGCGACGATTTTGCAGGATTTCTGGAACGGGATTGGCGTGTAATTGTTCAGCCCCTGCGCCTCGGTCCGGTACACCAGCAGCGGGCGCGTGAACGGCGCGTGCCGCCCGTCGAAATATTCCTTGAAACGCAAATCCACCGCCGGCTCCGCCGCGCCGTCGAGGTAAATCTTCACCCGCCCGTCGCCCGCCGTGGCCGACCACGTCCGCCAAATCACGCCCGGCCCCTCCAGTTCCGCCATGACGATTTGCCCGTGCTCCTCGCGAATGAAGCCGCCGCCGTCACCGTTGGCGCCCCACTCAAGGTATTGGCCGCTGTCAGCGTCGTACTGGCTCAGGCGGTCGTAGCTCGACGCCAGCGCGCCAACCTCGCCGTCAGCCGGCGGCGTGGCCAGCAGCTCCAGGTTAGTCAGCCGCGCCGCCAAGTCGCTGTACGTGTAAGTTGCCGCCCGCCCGCTGACGGTGACCGCGGTCACGGTCAGCGCCAGCGCCGCCATTTTCTGCCATTGTCTGGTAGTCATAAATTTTTTCACTATTTCACGGATAGGTGCCGGGTTCGTGAAATTCCAGCGCCAGCGAAGTTATTTTGTCCGGCCCGCCGCCGAGGGTGAGGATGATTTCATTGTCAGCGCCGAACTTGACCCACGGCGTGATGTTCAGCGTCAGCTCGTCCGCCTCCTTGGTGTGCGGGCGCAAATAGTGGCCGTTGATAATCAAGCCGGTCATGCGGTTGCCGCGGATGCACACCGTGCGCCCGCGCGCCGCGTCGCTGAGCCTGACCACGCGGCGCAACGCCAGCGTGTTCTTCTCCGTCATGCCGGGCACGCTGACGGCGGGGCGCCAGTTCAGGTAATCGCCGCTCGGCTGCCACTCGCCGGCCAAATCCTGCCGCGCCGCCGGGTCAGGGTGAAACGACATCCACGACGACTCGCGCGCGCCGAGTTTCACGCGCTCGTTCTTCTCGCTGCGCACCTCCACCGCGAACACATGCGTGCTGCCCGGCGCCACCGGCAGCGCCATGCAGCGGTCGGCGAGCGGCTGCCCGTCCATATAATAGCGCGTCCAGCCGTCGCAATGCGTGAGCCGCAGGTCAATGGTGCCGCCGCGCCAGTCGTCGGGGATGGTCACGGCCTTGCGGAAGATGCCGCGTTTCGCGCCGGGGTGGTCGGGATGCGTGAACACGTCGAACGCGCGCGTCTCCCAGTCGCGGTCAGCGAACTCAACCGCCACCTCCGGCGGCAGCGCGCCCGCGCCCAGTTCGACGTTGTCGAGCACCTTGAATCGCCAGCCCTCGGTAAGGTTGACCATGCGCAGCGGCGCGGGCTTGGGGAACGGCTTGCCCAGGTCATCGGCAGCGCCGCTCCACCAGCCGCGTTGCAACGCGAGCCACTCGTCCGCCGCGCCGCTGACGGTGCGCGGCGTGAGGTAAACATTAACAATGCACGGCGCCGGCACCCGCACCGGCAGCCGCCCGTCGCGCATCGCGTGCCGCGCGCCGGTCTGCAAATTCACGAACCACGCGGGGCGCAGCGGCTCGTCCATCACCACCGCGCCGGTCAACTCGGCGTGCTGGCTGCGGTTGAACACGACCCACACGTCGTACAGGCCGTTGTTGCTGATGAAGCGCCGCCAGATGACGTTCTGGTTTTCACCGTCAGCCTCGAAACGCGCCGGCACCGGCGCCAGGCCGAGCCATTGGAACAAGTGGTGGAAAAACGGATTGCCGCGCTTCGCGTCAAACTGCGGGCCGACGGTGACCACATAGCCCTGGCCGATTTTGCGCAGGCCGACCGCCACGCTGCCGTCTTTCCACTTGGCGAGGATTTGCGCGTCATCCTCGACCCGCTGATAATGCGCGCCGCTGATAGCGCCGAAGTCCAGGCCGGCGGGCAAAAACCCGCGCGCGTCGGCGGCGGCGCTGACGCTGACGGTGTCGCTGTAAAAATATTTTCCCGGCTTCGCGCGGAAACCGCTGAGCCGCGCGAGCGGCCACGAGTCCGGCACCTCGTAGCTGTGCCGCCCGCTGTCGCCGTAAGTCACGAACACGCCGCCGTGCTTGACGAAGCGCTCGATGCCGCTGACGGTGGCCTCGTCCATGAACGCGGTGTTGGCGTCCACGATGACGCGGTATTTGTCGCACTGATTGTTTTGGAACGACAACTCGGTCACCGCGTCGCTTTCGTAAATCGGGCCGGGCGGCACGCCCTCCAGCGGGCTGAACAAGTGGCGGCTGTTGAACCCGGACACGAAGCCGCTGCCGCGCAACAGCGGCTCACCGTCAGCGTTCGCGGCGAGGAAGCCGTTGCCCGTCCACGGGTTCATCCACGGGAACCCCGGCAGCCGCTCGACGCGCGCGGAATAAATCGCCGCCACCTGCGCCGTCGTCGCGTGGTAGCGGCCGATGGTCGAATACACGTTGATATAATCCTCGAAGTTTTTCTTGATGTCCGGCCGCCAATAGACCTCGCCCATGTGCTGGAACAAATCCACCGCGTTCACGCCCTCGGTCAGCCAGTTGCCGAACGAGAACGACAAATGCTCCGCGATGGCCGGCCCCTGGCTCGGCTCGGTGCTCATCGGCAGCCCTGCCGCGCGCATGTGCGCCGGCAGCCGGTCGCACCACCAGCCGCCCATGTAGCCGGTGTTGTGGAAGTCGCCGCCGAACTCAATCGCCGCCTGCTGAATCACGTCCACGTAGGAATCCGGCGACATCAAAATAATCCCGCGGTCGGGGTCGGCCTGGCGAATCATCTGCATCCCGCGCCGCACGACCTGCCCGCGAATGTGAAACATCCAGTGATAAAAATCCGCCCACCGCGCGTTTTTCGCCGCGCCGAGCAGCGGGTAATTTTGCGGCGCCTCGCCGGACAAATAAATCCGGTAGTTCATCATGCCGCGCGGCAGCCGCAGCGCCAGCGTGTTGTCGTTGTCCTTCAGCAGCGCCGTCACGTCGTACGCCCCGCGGTGGCTCTCGTCGAACAGCGAGAATTTCGCCTCCAGCACCTTGCCGTTGAGCGCGACGACGACGCGCTGGCTCAGGTCCTTGTTCCGCGCCGCGGCGCGCACATCGTTCAGGTCCCAGACGTAGAGCCAGATTTTTTTGTGCGAAGAACGCCAGCCACTGTCAGCGTCGAAGTGCCGCCGCCACAACACCGGCTTCGGCGCGATGGTGCCGGCCAGCCGGGCGAGGCCGTGGTCGGGCGCGACAATCGTCGGCCACGCGCTGTCGTCGAAGTTCACCGTCAGCGCCGCGTCACTGTCAGCGGCCTCGTAACTCGCGCGCCACTCGCCCTGCAAATCCTGCGCGTCCGGTCCCCAGCCGAAAAAGTCCGCCACCTCCGGCACCCGCACATCCGCCCACGAGCGCAGCGGCAAATCCCAGCGCGCTGACAGTGCCGCCACGGTCTTATATTTGTCGCGCAAATACTCGCGGTAGTTCGCGTCCGCCAGCGGCCCGTGCTCGACCAGATAATCCGCCGGCCCGTGCCCCATCTCGCCGTGCGGCTCCAGCCACGCGCTGATGTTCTCGATGCCGCGGGTCTTGCGCACGATTTGCTGCAACTGCGCGAACAGCGTGTCCTGCGCCTCCTCCGCGCACCACGACACGGTCTCGCCGCCCCAGCGCATCGAGCCGTAATACGAGCCGAGAAAACCCGGCGCGAACTGCATCATCGTCAGCGGCTCGCGGTTATACACCCAGAAATGCGTCTTCGACGTGAGGTCGAGGTTCATCCCCACCGGCAGCCCCTTTTTGACCGCCGAGCGCAGCACCCATTCCCAGCCGACGTCGTTGGTCAGCCACTCCGCGCTGTGGCCGTATTGCGCGCCGGTCCAAATGGTGACGCCGGCGCGGTCATTCGCCGCCGCGAACTCGAAATCCTGCGCCTGGTCGTAGGCCGGGTCGCCGTGAATGCCGTCCGGCCCCAGCTTCAGCCAGCCCGGCCCGTAGTAAAAATGGAAGCCGTATTTGTCAAACCGGTCGAGCCACATCGGCACCGGCACCGCCGCTGACGATGACCAGCCGTCGCCCATCGTCAGCGCCTTGCCCAACAAGTCGCCGAGCGCCGCCGCCGACGCTGCCGCCGCGACCACCACCGTGTCGCCGCGTTGCAACGCCGCCACCACGCCCTGCTCGCCGGCGTCGCGGAGATTAACGGTCTGCCCGCCGACGCTGACCGTGCCCGGCTTGGTGCCCGGCGGCAGCGTGTCGAGGTCGGACAAATATTTCGCCTGCGTCAACTTCGCCTTCTCCTCGCTCTCGCAATTGATTTGCAACAACGTGCCGCCGTCAGCGCCGCGCCAACTGGTGCCGCTGACCGTGCCGTAGGCGCGCAATTTTTTCGCCGCGAACGTCCCGCTCACCGTCAGCGCCGTCCCGTTCACCAGCGCCGTCGGCGCGCGGTCAACCGTGGCGACGGCGGTTTTTTTGGCCGCGCCTTGGTCAGCGGCAGCGGATTTTTTCGGCAGCCGTTGCCCGTACACGGTCAGCGTCAGCGTCGGCAGCAAAATCAAGGTCAGCAACCATCTCATAGCATTTCCTATCATGGATAAGTCCCCGGTTCGTGAAAGTCCAGCGACAGCGTGGTGATTTTATCCGGCCCGCCGCCGAGGGTGAGGATGATTTCATTGTCAGCGCCGGGCTTCACCCACGGCGTGATGTTCAGCGTCAGCACGTCGGCCTCCTTGGTGTGCGGGCGCAAATAGTGACCGTTGATGACCACGCCGGTCATGCGGTTGCCGCGGATGCACACCGTGCGCCCGCGCGCCTCGTCGCTGAGCCTGACCACGCGGCGCAACGCCAGCGTGTTCTTCTCCGTCGTGCCGGGCACGCTGACGGCGGGGCGCCAGTTCAGGTAATCGCCGCTCGGCTGCCACTCGCCGGTCAAATCCTGCCGCGCCGCCGGGTGCGGATAAAACGCCAGCCACGACGCCTCGGCGGCGCCGATGAATTTGCGCCCGTTGTCGCTTTGGATATCCGCGGCAATCATGAATTTATCGCCCGGCCGCAGGTCCAGGTCGTCGTTGCGGCCAATCGGCTGGCCGTTCATATAATACTGCTCCCGCCCGCGCCCGTAGGCTGACGTCAACCGCAGGGAAATGGTGCCGTTGATCCAGTTGTCAGGGATTTGGATTTCGCGCCGGAACACGCCGCGCCGCGCGTCGGGGTGGTCGGGCAGGGTGAACACATTGAGCGGGCGCGTCTCCCAGTCGCCGTCGCTGACGCTTTCGCCGACCTCCGGCGGCGGGTTGGTTTTTTGCTCCAGCGCCAGCGGCTTGAATTTCCAGCCGTCGGTGACGCCGAACGACCACTTCGGCGCCGGCTGGGGGAACGGTTTGCCCAGGTCACCGTCAGCGCCGCTCCACCAGCCGCGTTGCAGCGTGAACCACTCGTCCGCCGCGCCGCTGACGGTGCGCGGCGTGAGCCACACGTTGACCGCCATCGGCGGCAGCTGCACCGGCAGCGTATTGCCGGTGAGCGGGTGCCGCGCGGAGGTCTGCACATCCACCAACCACGTCGGGCGCGCCGGCGTGTCCAGCGTCAGCGTCGCGGTCAGCGCGGCATCGCGGGTGCAGTTGAACACGACCCACACGTCGTAGAGGCCGCTGTTGCTGATGAAGTGCCGCCACACCACGGTGCGCGGATTGCCGTCGCTGACCGTGATGTTCGCCGGCACCGGCTTGATGTCCAGCCACGCGAACAGGCTCTTGAAAAAGTCGTGGCCGCGTTGCATGTCAAACTGCGGGCCGACCGTGACGACATAACCC
>JAISDC010000152.1 GCA_031265105.1 Verrucomicrobiales bacterium | reverse complement strand
GGGTTCTGTGTTTTTTTGTGGCCATGTTCTTAGTTGGTTCAGTGGCGGTTTAGTTGGCGCCCTCGGAGTGTTTGGCGGTGTAGGCTTTGGCGCCGAGGACGATGATGTCGCCGGGGATGCCGACGGGGTTGCCTTTGAGGTAACCGAAGAGTTGGATGTTCCAGATTTGCGAGTCGGTCTCCGGCAGCGGGTGCGGGTCGCGCCAGGGGCTGTGCAAGAGGGTGTATTCTTTGTCCCAGGTGCCGGTGCCGTGGTCGATTTTGGCGATGAAGTATTCAAACTCGCCTTTGGTGAAGCTGACGGTGAGCTGGTTGTTTTCGATGAACGCCTTGAACTCCGGTTTGCCGATGGTTTGGTGTTTGGGCAGGGGGTTTAATCTCAGCGCGTCTTTGACATCGGCGGTGGGGTTGGCTTGCAGGAGTTGGTCGGCGAGGGTCACGGCGTAGGTTAAGGCGCCGCCGGTGCTGGTTTCGTTGTTGGTGAGGTTTAATTTGGCGGTGAAGGGGCGGATGAGGAGTTCTGTGCCGGCGGGGTTCCAGGCGGCCTGGTTTTTGTTGGCGATGCGCTCGTGATAGACATCAAAGGCGTTGGCGGCGTATTCGCGGGTGTGCTCATAGACGAGGGTGGAGAAGGAGAGTTGCTGGATGAGGTCGGGGTCGAGTTTGTAGATGTTGGAGAAGCGTGGCAACTCGGTCTTGAAGTTGAGGAGCCAGAGGAAAGCCTGGTCTTCGTTGGCGGGCAAGTAGTTGCGTTTCAATGGTTTGATTAGTTCGGTACTCATGCGGGATAGTTCCTTGGGTTGGGGTTAATAAAAGAAAACAGCGGGTGACGAAGGACTATCGTCGCTTGACGATGAACGTTCGGCGGGCGACGAAGAGCTTCCGTCAAGTGACGATTGATGTTCGTCACACGACGAAGGATCATCGTCAAGTGACGAAGGACATTCGTCGAATAACGATTGACGTTCGTCAAGTGACGAAAGACGATCGTCAGCGGGAAACAGGGCTTCGTCAGATGACGATGGTGAAAAAAAACTGTGGTGGCGGCTTGCTTTTTGCCGAAAATGTGCCTTAGCGCAAAGTTTTCGCGGCTAGCCGCGGCTAGCCGCGGCTAGCCGCGGCTTGGCGCTGCTGAAGCAGCGAAGGAGTTTGCGTTCGTGAGCCACGGTGATCATGCGGCGGGGAATAAAGCACGAATTGTGAGTTGTTGTCAATAGGTGATTTTGTTTTTTATTTACCGCAGAGACGCGGAGGCACTGAGGTTAGATGCGGTTTTTGGGATTTATCGAGTCGGCGCGGCACCGCGTAACTTACACAAATTTAACAAACTTCCCTCCCCCTCCCCTCACATCCGTGTTAGTCTGTGGCTTGAAATATGGCTAAGAAATCATTTCCAGTGGCGCTGACGGTGGCCGGCTCCGACAATAGCGGCGGGGCGGGGATTCAGGCGGATTTGAAAACATTCACCTCGCTCGGCGTGTTCGGGACGACGGCGCTTACTTGCGTGGTGGCGGAAAATCCGGCGCGGGTGGCCGCGGTGACGCCGGTGCCGCCGCGGGAGGTGCGGCGGCAGATGGATTTGGTGTTCGAGGCGTTTCCCGTCGGCGCGATGAAGACGGGGATGTTGTACTCGAAGGAAATTATTCGCGCGGTGGCGAAAAATTTCGCGGCGCTGACGGTCGCGCGCCGCCCGCCGCTGGTGGTGGACCCGGTGATGGTGGCGACCAGCGGCGGGCTGTTACTCAGGCGCGACGCGGTGCGGACGCTGGCGGATGAGTTGCTGCCGCTGGCGGCGCTGGTGACGCCGAATGTGGCCGAGGCGGCGGTGTTGTTAGGGAGAACCATCCGCACGCTCGACGAGGCGGAGTCGGCGGCGGTGGATGGCTGGCAAATTTGGGGCGTGCCGTTTCTCATCAAGGGCGGGCACTTGCGGACGGCGAGCGCGGTTGACGTGCTCTACGACGGGCGGCAGGTCTATTGCCTCGAATCGCCGCGCGACAAAAAGCTGAGGCCGCACGGCGCGGGCTGCACGTACTCGGCGGCGATCACGGCGCTGCTGGCGCGCGGGCAGTCACTGGTCGCGGCGGTGAGCGGCGGCAAGCAGTTCATCGCCAGCGCGATTGCGCGTCCGCTGACGGTGGGGAAGCATCGGTTGTTGAATCAGTTGCCAAGGGTTTTTTAACAGGGAGTTCATGGAGGACATGGAGAGTTTTTTGTTTAGTTCTCCGTGAACTTCGTGGTCTCCCTGTAAAAATCAGTCCGGCAGCGTCAGCGCCCGGCACGCTGGCGCGCGGCAATGAATTTGCTCGGATTGACCCACCCCTCGGCCCAATCCCCCTCGCCCGGCCCGAGCAGGCGTCCCAGTTCCGTGCGGATTTCAAAATGCAACTCCGGCGTCGCGGTCGCCGACCCATCTCCTAAAGCGCCAACCGGCGACCCCTTGGTCAACCGGTCGCCCCGGCGCACGCGCAGGGACGCCAAATTGGCGTACATGGATTCCACCGCCGGCCATGGCGCGCCGGCAGGCAGGCGATGCAGCATAATCACCACCTTGCCCCAGACGGCGCCAAAATCATCCGCCAAAATCACCACCCCGTCCGCCACAGCGCTGACGGTGACTGCCCCGGCCTGCTGGCCCGGCTCCAACGCCCAATCCTCACCCAGGTTTTGTCGTTCGCCGAAACCGCGCCGCACATAAGCACCGACGCCGTCCGGCGGAAACAACGGCAGGGCGAAGGCGTCGGCCACTGGCAATGTCGGGGCCAGGTACTGGCGCCAAAATTGCTCCCACGGCACCGGGTTGGTCGGCAACTCAACGGGTGGCGGCACCGGCTCGGTGCGCCACCAAAAGCCGCCGACGGCCAGCACCACAATGAATATCATGGCAACACGTCGCATTGATTCGAGCTATAGCCGCGCAATAACGTGATGTAAAATGACATTTGGGTTGGCGGGAATTGATTTTTTACCACGAAGACACCAAGGCACGAAGGGAG
>JAISDC010000139.1 GCA_031265105.1 Verrucomicrobiales bacterium | reverse complement strand
ACTCGCTGACCGTCACCCGATAGGCGTCCGGCGCGCGCCGCCACGGCAGGTCGCGGCGCTTGGTCGCGTACCAGCGGGACAAGCCGGTGTGGCAGGCCCGGCGGATTTTAGCGTCGATTTTTGGCGGCGACTCTTTAGCATTCGGCGGCATGGAACCAGCGAGTTTTACCTACACCCTGACCGCGGCGCAAGGCCGGCAGTTGAAAAATTTACTCCAGGAGCAGGGCTACGAGTTCGCCGAGCTGCCGTACGGGTTCTTCCGCGCGACGAAACAACGGTGCGGGGTGCATTATTATCATAGCGGCAAGGCGGTGATTAACGGCAAGGGCGCGCGGGAGTTTATCGAGTTTTTGTTCGAGCCGCTGGTGCTGGGGGAGGCGCGGCTCGGCTATGAAGAGGAGTTACAGCCGGAGTTGTTCACGCCACACTTCGGCATCGACGAGGCGGGGAAGGGTGATTTTTTCGGGCCGCTGGTGATCGCCGGCGCCTACACGGACCGGGAGACGACCAAGACGCTGATGGCCGTCGGCGTGAGGGACAGCAAAAACATCGGCAGTGACCGGCAAACATTTGCCATCGAGGAACAGGCCCGGCGCATCCTCGGCGACAATTTTGAGGTGGTGAAGATTTACCCGGAGAAATACAACGACTTGTACCGCCGCTTCCGCAATCTGAACGTCATGCTGGCCTGGGGGCACGCCAAGGTGATTGAGAACCTGCATCTCAAAGTGCCGTCCTGCCCGCGGGCGTTGTCCGACCAGTTTGCCAACCCGCGGGTGCTGGCGCGGCAACTGGCCGGGAAGCACCTCGCCATCAAGCTGGAGCAACGCACCAAGGCGGAGGCCGACATCGCAGTGGCGGCGGCCTCCATCCTGGCGCGGGCGGAGTTCCTGCGTGGGCTGGAGCAACTCGGGCAGGGATTGGCGCAGCCGCTGGGCAAGGGAGCCAGCGCCGCGGTCAAGGCGCAGGCGCGGGAGTTGTTCCGGGCCAACGGAGCGGATTATTTGCGCACGCTGGCGAAGGAGCATTTCAAAACTTTCCGCGAGGTGACGGCGTAGCTTCATTAACGCAAAGGGACAAAGGGGCAAAGGACGCAAAGGTTGTTGTTAATTTAAAAAAACAACCCAAAAAATTCTTTGCGTTCTTTGTTCCTTTGCGTCTTTGCGTTAATGCAGCTAAAAAAATCCGCGTTAAGCCACTTTGCCAATGTCAGGGGCCTGTGAATTTTTCACCACAAAGACACGAAGGCACAAAGGGCGGCACTTTTTTAATAAAACTTCGTGTCTTAGTGGTGCCCATTAACACGGATTAGTCAGCCGCGTTACCGCGCGCCCTGGCGGTCGGCGTCGCTGGCGATTGGCAGCAGCCCGGCGTCCAGTGCCGCGGCCTGAATCAGTTCGGCCAGGCGGCGGCGCACGGCCAGGCCGCGCAAAATCCAGCCGATGACCGGCACGCTGACCGCCGCCAGCGGGCACCAGTAATGCGGTTTGCCCAGGTAAATGGACACGGTCAGCGCCAGGCCCGCCAGCACGGTCAGCGCCAGGATGCTGAAGGTGTTGATCAGCAGGTTATTCGCCACGCGGGTCAGGCGTTTTTCTTCGGGGTAATGCTCGGACAAGGTGCGCAGGCGGATGTGCCACCAGCGGCTGGCCAGGATTTCCACGTCCCAGTTGCCCCAGCCGTTGTCGAGCACGTAGCGCCAGCCTTCCTGTGCCAGGCGGGCGGCGATTTGTTCCAGCAGCCGCTCGCGTCCCAGGCCCCGTTCGCCCCAGTAAGCCAGTTCGCCGCAACGGAACAGGCCGGGTGATTTGACCGGGACCGCCGCGCGGGGGTTGCGCACCGCCCGGGGCGCGCGCTTGCCTTCCAGCCAGGTGAAGTAACGCGCCCAGGCCCGCGCCCACGGCTGGGCCAGGGCCAGGTAACACAGCAGCAGCCGTGAGGCGATGCCGTCGTGCCGGCGCTCGATTTGCGCGCGCGCCATGTAGTTGATGGCCGCGATCAGCGTCGCGGCGAACATGATGAGCGGGATCACCCGCAGCGGCGGCAGTTGGGTGGAGATAATCAGGATGAACACCGCCAGCCCGATCCAGCGCAGGCTGCCGACCACGGCCGACCAGTACGATTGCGGGCGGCGATAGACGGATTGGAACAGGCCGAGCGCGAACACGCCATGATATATAATAGGTTGATCCCAGAGGCTGTCGGTCAGCGGCGCGCCGTAAATCGTCCCTTTCCAGCGCGCGGTGCCGGTTTTATCGAACAAATTCAAATGTTTGTAGCGTAACAACGCCTCGGCCTCGCCGTACCCCTTTTGCTGGCCGAAGTAGGCGTCCACGGTGAAGCGGCGGTGATGCCAGACCACGGCGGCGGGACTGAAGGCGATTTTGTGCCCGCGCTGGGTCAGCCGCCAGCACACGTCCACGTCGTCGCCCGCCTTGCGGTAGCGTGCGTCGAAGCCGTCAATCAAATCCAGCGCCCAGCGGTGGTAGGCCATGTTGCAGCCCGGCACGTGCTCCGCCTCGGTGTCGCTGAGCAGCACGTGGCTCGGCGAGCCGGGCGCGGCGGCGACGGTGGCTTGCACCCAGTTGGCGGCGGGCGGTGAGATGTTGGGGCCGCCGGCCGCGGCGAACCCGCTGCGCAACAAGGTTTGCGTGAGATGGTAAACCCAGTCCGCGTCCGGCATACAGTCGCTGTCGGTGTAGGCGATGACGTCACCGGCGGCGGCGCGGTAGCCGTGGTTGCGCGCGACGCTGAGGCCGAGGTTGGGTTGCGTGAGGTTTTTCACGCGCGGAAAGTCGCGCATGATGGCCTGGGTGTCGTCCTGCGAGCCGTCGTCCACCAGCACGATTTCAAAGTCGGGGTAGCGGGTTTGTTCCAGCGCCGCGAGGCAGCCGCGCAAGGTTTTCGCGCCGTTGTAGGAGCAGACGACTACGGAGACCTTGGGGGTCACCGGCAGCGGGTACTTGTCGCCAATCGCCTCGCCGGGGCGGATGGTCTTTTGTCGCACCACCGCGTAGGCCGGTTTCGGCCGGCGGTCACGGGTGACCAGGCCGAAGGCCCAGTCGGTGATGTCCTGGCCGCCGGTGAACCATTCGTCCGTCCACGCGAAGAGGATGGTGCCGGCCAGGCCGCCGCGGAAGACTTCCTCGTAATGCGCCGCGATCAGGGCGGCCTGCTCGGCCTCGCTGTGGCGGATAGTGTCCATGCCGAATTCGCCGATGATCAGCGGCTTGTCGCCGGCGAGGTTTTGCAGGCGGGCGAGGTAGGCGCCGAATTTCTCCCGGTCGTGCAAATACACGTTGAAGGAATAAAAATCCACCAGCCACGGCGTGAGGTACTCGGTGGGCGGATACCCGGCGTAGGAGACGAGCGCGCCAGGGTCTTCCTCCTTGACGATGGCAATCAGCGAGTTGAGGAATTCCGCGACGCGGCGCGGCCCGTACCAGCGCACCAGGTCGGGCGCCATCTCGTTGTCCACGTAAAATCCCAGCACGGCGGGATGACCGGCGTGGGCACGGGCAGCGGCGCGGGCGTTCTTGCGGATTTGCGCGGCGGTTTTTTGGTCGTCAAGGAACAGCCCGCGCAACGGCCACGGAATCGTCGTCAGCGTCCGCAACCCGTGGCGCCACGCCAAATCCAGGAACCAGGTCGGCGGGCTGTGATACAGGCGCACGGTGTTCAGCCCCGCCGCCGCCATCAGTTGCAAATCACGTTCCGCCACTGACGGTGCGGGCAGGTGGTCACCGTCAGCGTTGGGGCGGAAGGGGCCGTAGGCGACGCCTTGCAGATAGAACTTGCGGTCGCCCTCGAAGAGGAACTTGGCGCGGGCAGTGATGCGGGAAGGGGCGGGTTGGTTCATGTGGTGGGGATAAGTTAAGCTTTGGAAACGCAAAACTCAAATCTCAAATCGCAAATTGAGCTTCATTAACGCAAAGACGCAAAGGGACAAAGAGCGCAAAGATTTTTGTTAATTAAAAACCAAACCAAAAAAACCTTTGCGCCTTTGCCCCTTTGTTCCTTTGCGTTAATGAAGCTCAATTTGCGATTGGAATTTTGCGTTAGTTGAGTTTAAATTCCCCTCATGCCTAACCTAACCCTGTTACATCGCGGGAAAGTCCGCGAGGTTTACGCTTACGGTGAACAACTGCTGCTGGTCGCCAGCGACCGCGTCTCGGCGTTCGATGTGGTGTTGCCGACGCCGATTCCCGGCAAGGGGGTGGTCTTGACGCAGTTGTCGCGGTTTTGGTTTGAACAATTGCCGCGACAAATCCCCTCGCACGCCGTCGCTTTTGACGTGCCCGCTGACCTTGACCGGCCCGACTGGCGCGGCCGGATCACGGTCTGTCAGCGCGCCAAGCCGGTGCCGATGGAGTGCATCGTTCGCGGCTACCTGTCCGGCTCCGGTTGGCAGGATTACAAAAACACCGGCGCGGTGCAGGGTCTCCCGCTGCCGGTGGGGTTGACGGAGAGTGCGCGGTTGCCGGCGCCGATTTTCACGCCGACCACCAAGGCGGCGGCCGGTCACGACGAGCCGCTGACGGTGAGCGCGGCGGTCGTGCTGGTCGGCGAAAAACTTTACTCGCAGCTCAGGGAATTATCGCTCGGCATTTATTGTTGGGCGCATGAGTTCGCGTTGCAACGCGGGATTATTATTGCCGATACCAAGTTCGAGTTCGGCCACGCCGCGGATGGCCGGCTGTTGCTGATTGATGAAATCCTGACGCCGGACAGCAGTCGTTTTTGGCCCGCCGCTGACTATGCGCCGGGGCGCGGCCAGCCGAGTTTCGACAAGCAATTCGTGCGCGATTACCTGCTGGGTTTGCCAGCTTGGGACCGCCGGCCGCCGGGGCCGGAATTGCCGGCGGACATCGTCAGCGGCACGCGGGAGAAATATCTTGAGGTGTATGCGCGCTTGACGGGAAAGGAATTGAAGATTGATTATTGAAGATTGATGATTCAATATGCAATTTTCAATCGTCGATAGAAAATCAAATACATGGCCGGAATACAAGACTGGGTGTACGCGCTGGAAGCCGGGAGCTTGCGCGGCTGGATTACCCGCGGGGCGCTGGCGGTGCTGGTGGTCGGCGTGGGTATTTATTACGCCGCGACGCAATTTAACGGCTTGAATTCCGCCGAGGCGATGGATTTGGCGCAGATCGGCCGGCAACTGGAGACCGGCCAGGGTTTTTCCACCAAGTTCATCCGGCCCATTATTTTAAAGGATCACGCGGAATTGCTCACGGCGATGAAAAGCAGCCGGGAGCCAATGCCCGAATTGGTGCACGCGCCGGCATACCCGACGCTGCTGGCAGCGTTGTTTACCGTCACGGCGCCGACTTTCGACCTGTCCCTGGAGGATTTCAAAAGCGGGTTCCGCACTTATTCTCCCGAGCTGTACATACTGGGGATGAATATTTTGCTGCTGCTGTGCTCGGCGGTGGTGTTTTATCTGTGGATGACGCGGGCCTTTGACAGCAAAGTGGCCACGTTTGCCACGGTGTTGTTCCTCGGTTCCGACTTGTTGTGGAGCTTCGCCATCAGCGGCCTGCCCATGCAGTTCATGGTGCTGCTGGTGTGCGGCGTCGGTTTTTGCGTCAATGAGGCGCTGCGGGCGGATGAAACCGTCGAGCAGGAAAGCATGTCCGTCGTCTGGTTGTCCGTCGCGGCGGTGCTGGTCGGCACGCTGATGTTGACCCGTTACGCTATGCTGACGGTTTACCTGCCCTTCGCCGTGCTGGGCTTCACCGGCTTCACCAGGAAAATCGGTTGCGGGCTGGCGACCGCCTTGGTGCCGCTGATCATCTGCCTGCCCTGGCTGATCCGCAACATCAGCGAGGTCGGCAATCCGTTCGGCTACGCCTGGGTGCAGTTATTCGCCGCGGATTCCAACTTATGGCGCATGTACGGCGGGAATACCGGTAACTACATCGGGTTCAATCAACTCGTGCGCGGCCTGCTCGACGGACTGGGCAATTGCCTGACTAGCTTTGGCGTGTTATTCGGCGGCCTCATGGTACCGGCCCTGTTCGTGCTCGGTTTTTTCCACATGTTCAAGCGCGAGCGGATACAAATCGCGCGCTGGTTCTGGGGCGCGGCCTTCGTGCTGTTGCTGGTCGGTAACGCCGTCACGTTCAAATCGCAAAATATCCGGGAAACCACCGATTTGAAC
>JAISDC010000098.1 GCA_031265105.1 Verrucomicrobiales bacterium | reverse complement strand
CGCTCACGCGCTCACGCGCTCACGCGCTCACGCGCTCACGCGCTCACGCGCTCACGCGCTCACGCGCTCACCTCAAGCCGTTAATTTCTCGGCAAGGCTTTACTCATTTCATTCCCTTTACGGCGCAGTCCGCCCGCCAGCGTCAGCGGCGCGAGGCGGGAATATTGACTTTAATGGCCGCAAAAGAACGCAGAGCACGCAAAGAAAGATCTTTGTGTTCCTTGCGTTCTTTTGCGGCCATGAACAGCGGGATAAAGGCAAGGCGTGGTTGAAAAAATATTAATCTCAAACAAGGAGCGATGATGAATAATCTGATACGGCGTGGCTTGATAACTGGGGTTTTATTGGTGACGGTCAGCGCGGTGCCATTGTCCGCGCAAAATGTCTGGAAGGGTGACGCCGAGGCGAGCGGCACCAATTTCAGCAATGCGGCCAGTTGGACGCTAGGCCGCGCGCCGAACACCGGTGAAGCGGTGACTTTCAGTTCCACCAACCTCGCCGTCAGTACCACATTGTATAACGATTTGTCCGGCTGGAAGGCCGGCAATTTCACCTTCAACGCCGGCGCGCCGGCGCTGACTGTCAGCGGCAATAAATTTGCCAACAACGGCAATTGGACCGTGACCAACAACAGCGGCCTCACGCAAACCATCGCCGCTGACGTTGACATGTTTGCCGGCGGTTTAACTTATAACAACGGCGCCACGCGCGGCAGTCTGCTGTTCACCGGTGTTGTCTCCACCACCATCGGTGGCGCTAGTTGGAACGTCGGCGACATGGTCGGCGGCACGCTGGCGTTCGCCAATTTTTCCACTGACGCTAACCGCGTGCTGGATTGGTGGGGCCGCAATCCGAAGGGCGCCACGGCCCCGGCCGCCGCGTACACCGGCACCAACCGCCCGACCGTGATGTTCGGCAACCTCAGCGGCGGCGGCGAAATCCGGCAATCGGGCATGGCGTACAACATCGTCATCAACGGCGAGAACACCGGCATAAGCTTCATCTTTACCGCCGCCGCCGACGTGTTGCTCGATTACACCAACAGCGACGCCGCCAAGTTGAGTAGCAAGGCCAGCGCCATCCGCTACGGCACCATCTCGCTGCGCGGCGGCTCGTTCCAGGACAGCATGGGCGTCCTCACCATCGGCGGCAACCTGAATAATGGCAGCAGCGGCGGCACGGTGCGCATCCAGCGCTCCGGCGAAGGCACGGCGGCTTTGGTGGCGGACAATTTGTCGCGCGGCGGGCGGGACGCGCTGGACATCGGCGAAAGCAATTTGTTCGGCAACAAGGCGGGCAGCGCGACGAATATCACGTCGTGGATTACCGTCGGCAACGATAACAGCGCGGGGCGCGACTGGGCGGTGCTCGCCGGCAGCGGCAACGATTACACTGACAAATTATACGTCGCCTACGCTGCTTACGGTGACATCACCACCGCCAACAGCAACGCGCTGCTCACCGGTGGCACGTCACTGTCAGCGGGCATCACGCTCAACACGCTGAAAATCAACACCAGCGCCGCCGGCCAGTCGCTCGACCTCGGTGGCAACATGGTGATTCTAGCTGCCAACGGCTTGTTATTCACTGGCGCGGACGATTACACCATCAGCGGCGGCACGTTGCGCTCCGGCAGCGGCAACCAGGAAATCGTGCTGTGGCAAAGCGGCGCCGGCCAGCTCACCATCAGCGCCACGCTCGGCGTTGGCGGCGGCGGGCTGACCGTCGCCGGCAGCGGCACCTTGCGCATTGACAGCGCCAACACCTACAGCGGCTACACCACGCTCAACGGCGGCCAGGTCATCCTCGGCCACGACCTCGCCTTCGGCAGCGGCACGGACGCCATGCTGGTCATGAACGCCGGCACGCTCGACCTGAACGGGCACGACCTGTCCGTCGCCGCGTTCCTCGGCTTCGGCTACGGCGATAACGGCGCGGCGGTCATCAACAGCGGCGAGACACCGGTCACGTTGAGCATCGGCGGCAGCAGTTCCACGCTCACCCGGCGCGTCGGCTTCAGCGGGGTGCAGAACACCTACTTCGGCGCCGGCGTCAACCTCATCCTCAGCGGCACCAACGGCGGCAATTTAATCAACAAAAACGACAACAACTCCGTCACCTTCAGCAACAATCGCAAGGTGGCCGTCGGCAACAACATCTACAACACCGTCAACGTCGCCGACGCCGCCGCGCTGGCCGCCGCCACCGGCACCGTCATCTTCGCCGGCGACGGCGGCTTCATGGTCGGTGATAACCAAAAAATGGACAACTTCACCCAGCACGTCACCGTCAGCGGCACCGGCAATTATATCAACATCGAAAACCCGGCCCTCACTTTCACCGGCGCCTGGGACGGCGATGGCGAACTGATGATTCGCGCCACCCGCGGCAGCCACATCACCCGGCTCAACGGCGACCTGAGCGCGTTCACCGGCATGTTCATGCACTTGAACACCGGCAACATGACCACGTGGCTTTACACGGAAACCGCCGACGCGGTGAACCACGGCGCCCTGCTCGCCGCCACCGCCGATTATCGTGGCATCACCTACATCGATAACACCGCCGCCGGCAACCGGACGCAGCAAATCGGCGAACTGGCCACCGCCGCCGCTGACAGTGACGGCAACCTGCTCGTGGACGGCACCCTCGGCAACGTCCTCGTCCGCAACACGACCAACAATACCACGCTGACACTGGAAATCGGCGGCGGCGATTTCGCCGGCAGCATCACCAACAACGGCGGCGTGACCGACGCCGCCAATCACGTGTTCAACGATGTTAACACCACCAACATCACCGCGCTGACCAAAGTCGGCACCGGCACGCTGACGCTGAGTAATTTGAACACCTACAGCGGCAGCACCACCATCAGCGGCGGCGTGCTGCTGTTGAGCGGGACGTTAAGCCGGACGGCGGCGGTGAAGGTCAGCGGCGGTGCCTTGCGATTGTTGGACAGCGGCACCATCGCCGGTTCCCAGGCCATCGAGGTGGAGCACGGCGCGCTGCTGGTGGACACCGCGTATGCATGGACGCGGAAGGTGGATCTCGGCGCTGACGGTGTGCTGGGCGGCAGCGGGACGATTGCCACGGACAATATTAACTTTCTGGCAGCCAGCGCTGGCAGTGCCGGCGTCACCGGCGGCGAGCTGGGCACGACCGGGACGCTGACCTTCGATGTTATGCAGGAATGGGGTGATTTCACCTATTACTTTGACATCCTCAGCGCGGCTGACCATGACCTGTTGAATTTCAGCGCCGGCTTGGATCTGAAGAATAGCGACCAAATCACCCTGAACGTGAACAACCTTGGCGGGCTGACGGAGTTCAGCAACGTGCTCATCATCAGCGGCCAGCTCGACAATTACGCCCAGAACAAATGGCAACTGGGCGAAGGGTTTTCCCTGAACTACGATAATAATAATGCATTGTTCCTAAGCTACAGCATCCCCGAACCCTCGACCTGGCTGCTGCTGGGCACCGGCGTCGCGCTGCTGGCGTTCCTACGCCGGCGGCGGTAAAAGCACAAGCACATTCAACGCGGAGGCGCGGAGACGCGGAGAATTTTTTTACAGGGAGAACATGGAGTTCGTGGAGGTTTAAAAAAATAAGCTCAATGTTCTCCATGATCTCCCTGTAAAAGATTTCCGGTATCTTAGCCCCAACGGGGCGAAGGCATAACAGCCTGGGGCAACGCCCCAGGTTTTGTTAAGGCCGAAGGGCCAGCCCTGTAGGGGCGGTGCATCCTCCCGGCACCTTGCATCGCCCCTACAGGGCTGGATAATCCCCTCTGACCCGTTACCTAGGGCGTTGCCCTAGATAGTGTAGTCACAAGATTTGAGTCCAGAGGAAAATACAGCGGATTTGGACCGCGGCCAAATAGGAAGAAGTACGCTTGGCATAGCGTGTAGCAATACCGCGCCAACCCTTGAGC
>JAISDC010000037.1 GCA_031265105.1 Verrucomicrobiales bacterium | reverse complement strand
GCGTGGCGAACAACCAACTGACCTTCAACGCCACCGCCGTCCCGGAACCCTCCACCTGGTTCCTCATCGGCGCCGGCCTCGGCGCGCTGGCCCTCATCCGCCGCCGTTCGTCCTAACGGTATCTTGGCCCACAGAGAACCACAGAGCAGACACAGAGAGCCACAGAGATTTTATTAAATTAAAAAATAAACTCTGTGCTTCTCTGTGCCTGCTCTGTGTCCCTCTGTGACCAACTGCCTTAGTGGTTCATCTACCAGCGCCGCGATAAGTTGCGCTTTCAAATTCCGCGGGTTGCGGCAATATGCTGGCACCTTGATTATGGAAGACACTAACGAACTGCTGACGGTGCGCCGGGCCAAACTTGACAAATTACGCGCGTTAGGCGTGAACCCTTTCGGACAGGCGTTTCCGGACGCCGCGTCGTCGGGCGCGATCCTGGCGGCGTTCGCCGAGGGGAAGCCGGCGCGGCTGGCCGGTCGCGTCGTGGCGCACCGCGACATGGGCAAGAGCCATTTTCTCCACTTGCAGGACGGCGACGGCCGGTTGCAGATTTACGTGCAGACCAAGACGCTGCCGGAGCGCGAGCAGGAAATTTTCAAGCTGGTGGACCTCGGCGATTTCATCGGCGTGGACGGCACGCTGTTCGTGACCAAGACGGGCGAGAAAACCGTGAAGGTCAGCGGCCTGACTTTTCTCAGCAAGGCGCTCAGGCCGTTGCCGGGCAAGTATCACGGCTTGCAGGATGTGGAGCAGCGCCACCGTCAGCGGTATCTGGATTTGCTGAGCAATCCCGCGACGCGGCGGACGCTGACGCTGCGGAGCGCCATCGTCAGCGAGACGCGCCGGTTTTTGCAGGATAAAAATTTCCTGGAAGTCGAGACGCCGATGATGCAGGCGGTGCCGGGCGGCGCGGCGGCGCAACCGTTCGTCACGCGGCATCACGCGCTGGGGCTGGAATTGTTCCTGCGCATCGCGCCGGAATTGTATCTCAAGCGACTGCTAGTCGGCGGCTACGACAAGGTGTTCGAGTTGAACCGCAACTTCCGCAACGAGGGCATCGACCGCAAGCACAATCCCGAATTCACGATGCTGGAGGCGTATTGGGCCTACGCTGACTATGAGCAAATGGCGCTGCTGGTGGAGGAGTTGATTACGCGCCTGGCGGAAAAATTTTGCGGCGGCACCGTGCTGCGACACCCGCAATATAACGCTGACGGTGAGGTGACCGGCGAGAAGGTGATTGACCTGACCCGCCCGTGGCCGCGGAAAAAATACCGCGATTGCGTCACCGCGGCCGCCGGCGCGGACTGGTTCACCATCAGCGCCGCCGAGCGCCGCGAACGCGCGCGGCAACTCGGCGTGGAGATTATCCCGGACTTGGAGGATTTCGAGGTCACCAACCAGGTCTATGAAAAATTGGTCGAGGCCAAAACGCTGAACCCGCTGTTCGTGACGCATTTGCCGAAGGAACTCGTGCCGCTGGCGAAACTGAACGCTGACGATGACCGCGTGGTGGACGTGTACGAGCTGGTCATCAACGGCCAGGAGATTTCCCCCGGCTACAGCGAGTTGAACGACCCGGTCACGCAACGCGAGCGCCTGGAGCACCAGGCCGGCGGCGAGACGCAAAAGCTGGACGAGGATTTCCTGACCGCGCTGGAGCACGGCATGCCGCCCGCCGGCGGGCTGGGGCTGGGCATCGACCGGCTGGTAATGCTGCTCACCGGCGCCGAGTCCATCCGCGACGTGATTTTGTTCCCGCTGCTGCGCCCCCGCTGACCGCGCGCCGGGCGGCGGCCGGTAATTTATGCTGGCGTCAGCGTCAACGCGGGATAAATTTTTACGATGCATAACTCGGAACCGGAGCGAATGCCGCGGGGGATTGGCAACGCCTATCTGTTCCAGATTTTTAACTCCCTCTCCTACCCCATCATCGTCGGGATGCCGATGCTGCTGTTCTTGAAACGCTTCGGCGCCAGCGCCACGGTGCTCGGCGTGATGGTCGCGCTGGCGCCGCTGTTCAACATCCTGCAAATCCCCGCCGCCGGCTACGTCGAGCGCGTCGGCTACCGCCGCTTCGTCCTGCGCGGCTGGGCCACCCGCAGCGTGTTCATCCTGTTTTTCATCGTCATCGTCTTCCTGCCCGCCAGCCTCGATAACACCACCAAAATCGTGCTGACGCTGAGCCTGCTGGTCTTCTACAACGCCAGCCGCGGCGTCTCCGTGTGCGGCTTCCTGCCGTGGCTCACGCAATTGATTCCCGACGCGCACCGCGGCACCTACATCTCCCGCGACCAGATGTTCGGCAACATCTCCATCCTGCTGTGCTCACTGTCAGCGTCCTGCTTTTTGCAATGGTGGGACGGGCTGGGCGCGTTCGGCGTGCTGTTCTTCATCTCCTTCGTCACCGCCATGCTCAGCCTCGTGTATTTGAAAAAAATGCCCGACGCGCCCGTGCCGCCGGCCGCGCGCAGTCCCGCCGGCGTGCCGTGGGGCGCCATCCTCCGCTACCGGCCCTTCCGCGTCTTCCTCGCCTTCAACTGCGCGCTGTTCGTCGCCTGGTCGGGCAGCACCGTGCTGCAAGTATCCATGCTGCGCGACCTGTTCGCCTACACCGACAGCGACTTCATGCGACTCGGCGTAATCTCCAGCCTGCTGTTCATCGTCAGCATGTACGGCTTGCCGAAAATCATCAACCGTGTCGGCAACAAACCCTTCCTCGCCGTGTCGCTGACCGTGCAAATCGTACACATGACCGGCTGGGCGCTGATCGGCGCCGGCCTCATCCCCTGCGCGTGGTGGAGCGTGGCGTTGCAACAAGGCAGTTGGGGCGTGGCGGCGGCCTTCTTCGGGCTGGCCAACACGCGCATGGTGATGTCCATCGCCCCGGCGCTGGGGCGCAGCCACTTCTTCGCCGTCTTCAGCGTCGGCCAAAACCTGGTGACCGGCCTCTGCCCGGTCTTGTGGGGCCTGCTGGTGGACGGACTGCGCGGTTTCAGCGCCCACTGGGGCGCGTGGCACTGGAACCCGTACTGCCTCGGCTACGTGCTGGTGACGCTGGTAATGTGCGCCAGCGCCGGCCTCCTGACGCGCGTGCGGGAGGATCGAGCGATGACCACCGAGGAATTTTTCCGCGAACTGCTGGTCAACAGCCCGGCCCGCGCCATCAGCCGCCTCATCCGCCGGCTGCCGTTATGAGAGAGGGCGTGTTAAAACAAATGACGCTGGCGGTGGCGCCGGTCATGGTGCCGCTGCTGCTCAAACTGCTCGGCGCGACCCTGCGTCTCACGGTCAGCGACCCGCACCGGGTGTTGGCCGCCCAAGGCGACCGGCCGCTGCTGCTGGCCTTCTGGCACCATCGCATCGTGCTGATGCCGTGGCTGTATCGCCGCTATTTCAGCGGCCGGCTGCCCGCGCGCGTGATGATCAGCGCCAGCCGCGACGGCCAGCTCATCACCGACATCATCCGGCGCTTCGACATCGGCACCTTTCGCGGCTCCTCGTCCCGGCACGCCGTGCGCGCGCTGAAGGAAATGGCGCGGGAATTGCAGCGCGCGCCGATGGTGCTGGCGCTGACGCCCGACGGCCCGCGCGGCCCGGCCGGCCGGGTGCAGCCGGGCATCATCCATCTCGCCGCCCACACCGGCCTGCCGATCGTGCCGGTGAGCTACCGGCTGTCCTGGCAATGGCGCGCCCGGAGCTGGGACCGACTGACCGTGCCGCTGCCATTCTCGCGCTGCGCGCTGACCATCGGCGAGCCGCTGACCGTGCGGATTGAGGATGACGTCACCGCTGCCGCCGCGGAACTCGGACGACGGCTGGGGCGGTGAAAAAAACTCCGGCCACAAAGGCGCGAAGACGCGAAGTTTTTTTTATAAAAACAACCTCCAAAAAATCCTTTGCGTTCTTCGCTCCTTTGCCCCTTTGCGTTAATGGGGCTGTATCCATTTGCTGGTGCCGCTGTAAGGCCAGTAGGTGTGGCCCCGGGTGGTCTGGCGACCAAGCAGCATGGAACCGGAGACCACGGGGTTGGCCACAAACTCGGTGGGATACCAACCGTAGCCAATGAGCCGATACCCTTTGATGGTGTTGACATCAATGCCGGTGTAATCGACGCCTGACATACCAGCGCCCCGGGCGAATTTTGCCTTTTGCCTTGCGGTTTTGAATTTTGCGTTTTGCATTTTGCATTATTTCTCCCACAAATCGTAAAAATTAAAAAACTGATAGCAGTAGTCCGCGCAGAATTTCTCCAGCGCGGCGGCGAACCGCGCCGCCTCGGGGCGGTAGTTAGCCAACTCCCGCCCGCGGTCGGCGACGGTAAAAACTTCCAGCGTCAGCGGCGCGAATCGGCCGGGACCGCGACGCGGGAAGAACATCACCGCCAGCGGCGCGCCGGTCGCGGCGGCAATGCGATAGACGGCGGCGGGCACGCGGATGACGCCGCCGAGGAACGGCACGCTGACGGTGTTGCGCCCGTCGAACGGGCGGTCGCCGGTGACGCACACCACGGCGTTGCGTTGCAATGCGGCCAGCATCCCCAGCGCGCCGCCGTCGGGGCCGGTCGGGTCGATGAAATTCAGCGTGGTCGCGCTGTCCGCGTGCTCGTGCGCGAGCTTGTCCACATCGCCGGCGGGCCGGCGATAAACGACGAATTTTTCCGCGCGCACGTGTTCCAGCGCGGCCATGGCGATTTGCCAGCCGCCGACGTGGGCGCTGAGGATGAGCACGCCGCGCCGACGCGCCAGCAAGTCGTTCAACCGCGCCACCTCGCGCGCCGCGCCGACGATGCCGCGGTCGCCCAAAATCCCCGCCGCCGCGCGGTCCACCAGCACCAGCCCGAAAGTGAAATTCAGCCGCCAGCGGTGCCACAGTCGCGCCGCCGCGCCGCGACCGGGGAACCGCCGCGCGAGGTAAAATCTGCCCCGCTGACCGTGGCCGGTGCACAGCGTGTACCAAGTCGCCACCAGCACCAGCAGCGCGTAAGCCGCCCACCGCCCGCCGCCGCGGATGAGGCCGTAAAAAATCCCGTGCGCGAACGCCGGGGCGGCGCTGTTACTTGACCAGTGTTGAGCCATCGAGCGGGATGTTATAACAGTTCGCCTGACATGGCGACAGCAATGGTTGCACCGCGACGAGCTGCGGTTAGCCGATCCGCTCGGGATGACGGAGGAAAGAATTTTTCACCACCAAGACACCAAGGCACGAAGGATATTTTTAGCAAAGCTTCGTGCCTTGGTGTCTTCGTGGTGAAAAGTTAACTGTCATCCCCAGCGAGTGATACCACGGCACCACTGGGAGCGCCAGCAGCTTGCCGGCCTATGGAGCGCGGGCGTCTCGCCCGCTCTGCTGCCGGCTGGAAGCCGGCGCTCCCAGTGTCAGCGGGCGGGACGCCCGCGCTCCATAGGCGCCTGCCGACATTCCCCGTCCGTTGGCAGTTGCCTCTCCCGGTGCGTCACACCACGGCATGACTGGGAGCGCCGGCATCCTTGCCGGCTTATGGAGCGCGGGCGTCTCGCCCGCTTCGTTGCCGACTGGAAGCCGGCGCTCCCAGTGGGTCAGCGGCGACGGCGCAGTATGGCCAGCAACGCGACGCCGGTCACGATCAGCGCCCAGGTGGACGGTTCGGGGATGGCGCTGTAGTTCAACAGCAGGCTGGTGCCTTGGAAGTCTAGCATGAAGCCCGCGTCTGCCGCCGTCTGGTCCAGGTGCCACAGATCAAAGTCCTCAACTTGCAGGCCGCTGAGGATGGTCCAGGTTTTGGAATCACTCAGCACACCAAGGCCGTTGAGGGCGTTGACGTTCACGGTGTAATTGTCGCCGCTGAGTGTCAGGTTGGTGAAGTTCAACAAATCATAATCATCGTCAGCGGCGATGTCCCATTGGTAGATGAAGTCATTCAGGGTTAGCACCTGAGTGAATGTCAGCGTGCCGGTGGATAATACACCGCCACCAGTGAGTTCAGCGTTTGGCGCGAGGGTGAGGAGCACGCCGCTGACATCGCCGCTGCCGCCGAAGAGGCCACCTTCGCTGACGTTGACCGGGCGGTCGAGCGCCACGGCGCTGTCGTAGATGAACGCGCCGCCGTCGCTGACGTTGACGCCCGCCGTGCGGGTCAGCGCGCCGGTGCCGCTGACGAGCAGGACGCCGCCGCTGACAGTGGTGGCGCCGGTGTAGGTGTTGGTGTTGCTCAGCGTCAGCGTGCCGCTGCCGACCTTGGTCAGCGCGGTGACGTAGTTGGTGGTGTTGTTGTCCGTGTAAATGAAGCTGTAATTCGCGTACTGGCCGTAGTTGCTGATGTTACCGTCGAAGGTGCCGCTGAGATTAAGCGCGCCGACCTCGAACGTGCTGATGCCGTTCGCCACGCCGCTGCGCAAGACCACCGCGGCGCCGCCCAGACCGTTGTTGCCCGTCGCCCAAATGACATCAACCAAGTCGGCGCTGTTGGTGACGGTGGAATTGGTGGACAGGTTGCCGATTTTGAACACCTGGTTTTCCACGCCGGTTTGTAATGTCAAGGCCGTGAGGCCACGGCCAACTGCGGTTTGGGTGGTGCCGTTGTTTTCCATGGTTAGGTTGACTTGCGACCAATCAGCGACGGCATTGCTCGCGGTGAAGAAAGTCCAGTAATTGTTACCGCCGGCGGGGGTGGGCCGCAATTTCAGGTCGCCGGTAAACTCGCTCAGATCGCCGTTGATAGCGGCGGAGGTGTTGACGGCCCCCCAGTTGGTGTTGATATTGTTCCCTTCCAACGTCAGGCTGCCGTCGCCGGTCCATTTGTTGTTAAACCGGATCAGTTGATTGGTAAGTATGTAATTGTTGCTGCCGGTGATGCGCAGGTCGTTGGTCATGCCGGTGGTGGTCCATTCCGGGCTGGCGTAGCTGACCTGAAAACCGGCGTTACCCGCCAGTTCCGTCGTGCCGGTGCCGAA
>JAISDC010000035.1 GCA_031265105.1 Verrucomicrobiales bacterium | reverse complement strand
GCTGTCCGCGTCAGTGCTGCCGGTGACGGTGCTTTTGGCGCCGGTGTCGCTGTTGACGGGGAAGAGCCAAGTGCCATCGCCGCTGATGGTGTCGCTGTGGATGGTGATAAAGTTGCCGGACGCGCCGAGGTGGATGACGCCGTGATTGTCGATGCGGTCAGTGGTGGAGTTTTGGTCAAAAGCCCACGCGCTGTCGCTGCCGATGATGAGGTGGCCGCCAGCGAAGCCGCCGGTGCCGACTGAGTTGTTGTCGAGGGTGATGACTAGCACGCCGTCTCCATCGTTGGTGACATCGCCGGTCAAGGTGCTGTGGTTGAGATTCACGGCCAGCGTGCCGCTGCCGCTGTTGGTGATGTCGCCGTTGAGACCGCCAGTGCCGCCGTTGATATCCACAGTGGCGCTGGTGGTGCTGGTGATGCCGCCGGTTACGTCGGTGGTGTCCACATCGTTTAAGGTGACATGCGCGTGGCTGGCTTCGGTGCCTGAAATGGTCAACAAACTCGTGCCGCGCAAGGTACCGCCGCTGACGATCAATGTTGTGTCATCGGTATTGTCGTTGGCGACACTCAATGCCGCTAGCGAACCGGTGGCGATAACCAAGCTGTCATTCACTATCAGCGTGCCGCCGAGATGACTCTGGATCGGGGTATAGTACGCCTCCACGGTGGTCTGGTCGGCAATGATGGTGCTGCCATATTGCGCGTTGAGGCCGTAAGACTCGCTGAGTATCGTCACCTGCTTCAGTTTAATCACTCCGCCATACTCAGCGATTGCGCCAAAGCCTCTGCCTTGCACTGTAATCAGCAAGTTCTCGGCGGTGATCTGGCTGCGGTCATTCGAATTAAGCCTATTACCCACATTCAAAGCTCTGTGCCCATATCGGTCACCCGTGCCGCTGATGGTGATGGCACCGCCGGTGACGGATACGGTTGATGAGTTAATTGCGTTTATCCCATAAGCGTCATAACTACCGCTGACCATGACACTGACATTTGCCAAGGTCGCGGTTGAAGTGCCGTTTGCATAAACGGCGTTAATTCCCACTAAGTCAGCATTGACGCTAACAGTGCCGCCGGTCAAGGTGAGCGCGCCTTGCTCAAGGATGTAAGCGGTGTGGATATTAACCGTTGAGGACAGGACGATGTTAGTACCGGTGTAGGTGCCGCTGGTGACTCTCAACGCATTGGAGCCGGTGACGGCCTCGTAGGTTTTGTTTTCTTCGGTGATGTCTTGTCCCGGGGTGACGTATTTCACTTCCGCGAGCACATTCAACGCGGAGGCGCTGAGGGCGCAGAGGAGGGTTAATATTAGGGTTAGTTTTCGTGTTTTCATGTTGGGTGTGTTCATAAGGATTTTTATCCGCAGATTACGCAGATTTTTTTTAATAGTTTTTAATGGCCACAAAAAAACACAAAAAGCACAGAGAAAGGCAGATTTAACAAAGTTTTGTGGGTTCTGTGTTTTTTTGTGGCCGTGGTTTTTGTTGGTTTTTTTAACCACGAATGAACACTAATTCGGATGGTGGTTATTCGTGTTAATTCGTGTCCATTTGTGGTTGGTTTATACGATGAGTTTGGTTTGCGGGTCGCTCCAGGGGCCGGGCTGGAGGCGGGGGTTGAGCCAGCAGGCGTCCAGTTGCACGGTTTGGCCTACGGCTTCGGGGCCGAAGGTTAGGGTGTGTTGCTTTTTGCTGATGTCTTCGTAATGGACTTCCTCGCTGTCGGTGAAGTGCCAGCGTAGTTTGGCACCGTGATAGCCGGGGGTGGACAAATAGGTGTGCGGCGCGCCTTCCTGCGCGTCGGCTAAATAGACGTGCAGGGTCTGCCGCGCGGGGGCGGTCAGGGTGACGACGGGGGCGTCGGCGGGCACCGGCAGCGGCTCGTGTTTGCCGGGATGACGGGGGCGGATGTTCATCTCGGCCAGGGCGGTGTCGGGGACTTGGTCGTTGAACAACAGGCCATTGATGAATTTGACCAGGGTGTCGTGCAGTTCCTTAATGACTCCGCGCAGGGCGGCGGCGGTTTGATGGTTCTTGGTGGCTTTGTCGTTGTTGTTGTTGAAGGCGGTTTGGGCCTTGGTGACCAATTCCTCCAGTTGCGCCAGCTTGTCGCCGGGGATGTTCCACTTGGTAGCGGGTTGATTTTCGCGGCAACGCTCGGTGATGTTGCGGGTGTAGCCGATTAGTTCAATCGGCTTGGTGGGAATTTTCCCCTGATGATGGCTGGGCATGGTGTTTTTCCTTGGTTTGATTGTTATTGGTTGATGGATAACAGGTTAAATATGCTGATAAACGGGGATACGGTCGGTTTGGGCGCAAAAAAGGTACGTACCTTTCGGGAAAACGTACGTACCAATTCCAAAAAGGTACGTACTTTTCGGGAAAATGTGCGTACCGATTCCAAAAAGGTACGTACCTTTCGGAAAAACGTACGTACCGATTCCAAAAAGGTACGTACCTTTCGGGAAAACGTGCGTACCAATTCCGAAAAGGTACGTACCTTTCGAGAAAACGTACGTACAAATTCCGAAAAGGTACGTACCTTTCGGGAAAACGTACGTACCGATTCTGAAAAGGTACGTACCTTTTTGGAAAAAGTACTGATGAATCCGGAGAACCGACCCGTCTCCCCGCCCTGCGCCGCTGACGCTGGCAGGCGGCATCCTGCCACATGGGGAATGAAACGGGTAAAAACTGGCGGGGAATTTAAGGAATCAGGGCAAAAGTCATATTGAGCGCCTGAGCGCCTGAGCGCCTGAGCGCCGTGTACTTATTTTATGACTTAGGTCTCTCATCTTCAGCGGGTTAACGGGGTTTCGCTTTGGCTTGACCACCTTTGGTCAGCGTCAGCGGAGACCGATAACGAGGTGGGACGATATATAATCAATCCGGCTTGCGCAAGGGTTTTTTTAATTTTTTTCACCACCAAGGCACGCAGGATTTTTTTAATAAAACTTAACCGCGGCGGCGCGGAGATTTTTTTACCGGGAGTTCATGGAGGACATGGAGAGTGGTGACGCGGGTGTGTTGGTAGCCGTTTCTCGCCCGCTCCTGCGGATTCAATCCAAATTATTTTCCAGAAAACCTTTACATTCCATTGTCTTCAAGCATTGTAGCCAAATGTTAAAAAGATTGTTTTGCGTCCTGACGGGGTTGGCGCCGGTGTGGTCATGGTCAGCGGTGGAGCGGCAGGCGACACCGTCAGCGGCAACCGGGTTGACGGTGAAGTATGAAATGTCCAGGGACGCCTCGGTCAGTCTCGGATTGTTCGACCAGCAGGGGCAGTTGCTGCGCTATTTGCAACAGGCGGAGTTTGTCCGCAAGGGCGCGGCGGCGGTGACGTGGGACGGTCTGGATCAGTACGGCGAGCCGCTGCCGGTGGGCAATTATGTCGTCAAGGGTGTGTGGTACGGGCCGGTGACGCTGGAGCATGACGCGACGGTTAACAATCCCGGCACGCCGCCGTGGCCCACGGCCGATGACCACGGCGATTGGCTGGCGGACGAGTCCTCGCCGCAGGCCGCGGTCAGCGACGGCGACTGGGTGTATCTCGGCGCGCCGTGTTGCGAGGACGGTTTTTCCATTGTGGCGGTGGACGCTGACGGTCAGCGGCAGTGGGGTTTCAAGTCGCATTACTGTCCGCGCAGTGTGGCGCTGGCGGTGGATGACCAGTATTTGTATGTACTGTACTCCGGGCCGGGGTTTGCGGAGGGCACCAAAATCCGCCGGTACGACGGCGAGAACGCGGTCGGGCGCACCATTCTGTATTGTTTCGACAAGAAAACCGGGCGGATGGCGCAGTTCAGCAAGCACCAGCCGGGGCTGATTCTGACGACGTGGCCGTATCAGGATACGCATTATTTCTGGTGGGATTTGATTCGGGACAAGAATTTCAGCGCCGCCACCAACGGCGGGCAGCCGCGCTACAGTTGCGGCGATGTGTCGGAGAGCACCAACTCGCTAGGCATCGCGGCGCTGAAGGGCAAGTTGTACATCGGTTATTATTACGACGGCAAGGTGGTGGAGTACGACGCGGAGACGGCGGAGCCGACCGGGCTGGAAATCCCGGTGGCGGCGGTCGTCGGCCTGCACGCTTACGATGACCACACGCTGCTGGCGGTTAGCGAACAGCAGGTGGTGAAGATTGACCTGGCGAAAAAAGTGGTGGAGTCGTTCATCGTCAGCGACTTGGTCGCGCCGATGTACGCGACTTCTGATAAAGCCGGCAACGTGTTCGTCAGCGACTGGAAGGATTCGTTCCAGGTCAAGCAATTCGACCGGAGCGGCAAGTTCGTCAAGGCCATCGGCACACCGGGCGGGCGGCCGTGGCTGGGCAAGTGGGACGCGCAGGGGATGCTGTTGCCGCGCGGCGTGGCGGTGGACGGCAAGAACCAGTTGTGGGTCGCTGAGGATGACTCCACGCCGCGCCGCGTCAGCGTGTGGGACACCGTCAGCGGCAAGCTGGCGCGCGATTACATCGGCCCGGCGAGCTACGGCGGCGGCGGTTATTCGTGGCTCGACCCGCAGGACCGCGCCCAGGCGGTCAGCAACGCCACGCGCTTCACCGTTGATTACGCGAAAAAGACCGGCACACCGTCAGCGATTGTGTATCGCAAGCTCGACCTGCTGGATTGTTTCGTGCCCAACGGCGCGGACACCTCCCGGCCGGCGCGGGTGTTGTATCACGGCAAGGACGAGTTTTTCTTCACGCCGAACGACCGCAACACGCAATACGTGCTGATGAAGCGCGAGGGCGATGTGTACCGGCAGGCCGCCGCGTTCGGGGTGCACAACTGGGAGAAACATCTGGTCGGCGACGGCACCGGCAAGCCGCAATGGGACAGCGACATCGGCTATCACGCTTACCTCGGCTATTACCCGGATTTTTTCAAGGACCATTTCGGCGACTGGTTCGCGTGGCAGGACGCTGACGGTGACCGCCGCACCCAGGTCGGCGAGATGACCTGGCGCAAGGCCGCCACCGGCAAGTACGACGAGGGCGGGCTGCCGCGGCTGGAGTCCGGCTGGGGCGGCGATTTGGACCGCGAGTTCACCGCGTATTTCGGCGTGCGCTATCAGGACGCCCACGCGATTGTGCGGCTGCCGGTGAAAAGCTGGACGGTCAGCGGCACGCCGGTCTATGACTTGGCCGACGCGAAACCCATCATCAAGCTCGACCGCGCTTACAGCATCAACGGCGTGTATGTCACCCGCGACGACAAAATCATGGTCACCTACAGCCACGAGCAGTTGAAGATGAAGGATTCCATCGCGTGTTTCGACAAGCACACCGGCCAGCAACTGTGGGCCATCGCCATGCCGGTGGCGGAGCAGCAGAAGGGCCACAACGTCCACGGCACCGGCGTCACTTACGATTACGACGTGCCCGGCCTCGGCGTGGTGTGCTCGACCTGGAGCTGGCACGGCGCGTTGCAAACCTACCTGTTCACCACCAGCGGCGATTACCTGGACGCGCCGCTCACCGACAACACCAGCGCCGGCCCGTTCTCCGCGTGGGGCGAGTCGTTCCGCAGCGGCGCGCAGTACGGCGACGACAAATACTTGCTCAACGGCGGCAGCGGCGCGTTGCACGTGTTGAAAATCAAGGGCCTCGGCCAGGACGAGGTCGGCCGCTTCGAGTTGCCCTACAAGATTGACAACGCGATGGTGCAAAAAGCGGAGGCGTTCCGCAACCTGCCCAAGCCGCGGGTGACGCCGTCGCCGATAGTCCGCATGGTGTGGAAGAAGACGCCGCCGGTGATTGACGGCCAGCTCGACGACTGGACGCCCGGCGAGTACGCGCGGCTCGACAAGGGCGACGGGCGCAAGGCCGAAATCGCGCTGGCGCGCGACCAGACTAACCTTTATATCGCCGCCCGCGTATATCAATCCACCCCGCCGCTGCGCAACGGCGGCAATGACTGGCAGCGGCTGTTCCTCACCGGCGACTGCGTGGACTTGATGCTGCGCACCGACGCCGGCACTGACGCGCGCACCATCAGCGCCGTGCCCGGCGACGAGCGGCTGTTGCTCAGTATGTTCGAGGACCGGCCCGTCGCCGTGCTCTATCAGCCGGTGGTCAGCGGCAGCGACAAGGCACCGGTGCAAATGCTCGCCACCAGCATCGACCGGGTTACCCGCCTGACCTCCGCCAACATCCGGGCGGAGCGCGGCAGCGGCCATTATGTCATCGAGGCCGCCATTCCGCTGGCCGACCTGCATATCGACCCGAAAAACTACGACGCGCTGCCGGGCGACGTGGGGGTGATTTTCGCCGACGGCTCCGGGCGCAACCGCGCGCTGCGGCTCTACTATTACAACCACAGCCTCGCCACCGGCATCGTCAACGACCTCACCACCGAGGCCACGCTGCAACCCGGCGAGTGGGGCAAAATCCAACTGCCGCTGGGGCCGAACCTGCTCGCTGACGGTGGCTTTGAGCTGGCCGCGTTCGCCGCCGCTGACACTGACGGCTGGCTCGCGCACGGCAACGACAACGGCGCGTCGGTCACCATCAGCGGCAGCGTCGCCTACAGCGGGCGGCAGTCCGCCTATTTCCATGTGGACGAGCCGCTGGATATTCCCGACGAGGCGTACTTCAAGGCGACGAACGGCTATGCCGAGTTCCTCGGCGCGGCGCGCGGCGGCCAGAACACCAAGGGCCGCATCCACGCCGGCATTCACCAGCGCATCCCCGTCGTCGGCGGGCACAAATACTCGGCCCGCCTCTCCTACCTGAGCTATGAGTTGAAGGAGGAATCGCACCGCAACGACGAGCGCCGCGGCCTGGCGAAATTCAACGCCGGCATCCGCTGGCAGATTCCGCCGCCCAATCGCAAGGAACTGTACGCCAATCTCGGCGGCGCCGGCGGGCAGAATTACGACCAGTGGCACACGGTGCTGGATTACGGCTCGTGGTTCATCTCCCAGCCGTTTGTCGCGCCGGACGACGCGACCGAGGCGGTGATTACCTTTGACCTGGACATCCGCACCGGCAAGCTCAAATCCGAGGCGTATCTGGACAACGTCGAGTTCGTGGACATCACCGAACGGGACCAGGAATAATCAACCATCAACCAACAGCGGCATCTTGATATGAAAAAAATACTGACAATGATCTGCGCGGCGGTGCTGGCACCGTCAGCGGCGGGCTTATGGGCGGCGTCACCGGCAGCGGCGGCGGCGGGGCTGACAGTGAAATACCAGGCACCGCGGGACGCCTCGGTCAGCCTGGGCTTGTTCGACTCGGAGGGGCATTTGTTGCGCTGGTTGCAGCAGGACGAGTTGGTCCGCCAAGGCGCTGCCAGTGTCACCTGGGACGGCCTCGACCAGTGGGGTGAGCCGCTGCCAGTGGGCAATTATGTCGTCAAGGGCGTGAGCTACGGCCCGCTGGGGCTGGAGCACGCGGCGACGGTGAACAATCCCGGCACGCCGCCGTGGCCGACCGCCGACGGCAAGGGCGATTGGCTGGCGGATGAATCCACGCCAATGGCCGCCGCCACTGACGGCAAGTGGGTGTTCCTCGGCGCGCCCGGCTGCGAGGACGGCTTCGGCATCATCGCGATGGACGAGCACGGTCAGCGGCAGTGGGGTTGGAAATCGCACACCACGCCGCGCAGCGTCGCGCTGGCGGTGGACGGGGATTATTTGTACGCGGTGTATTCGGGGCCGGGCGTCACGGGCAAGTTCACGCGCGTCTATTCGCCGGACAACGCCGAGGGGCGGGCGCTGTTGTATTGCTTCGACAAGCACACCGGGCGGATGGCGCGCTTCAGCCTGACCACGCCGTCGCTGAAGCTGGCAACCTGGCCGTACCGCAACGATTATCATTTCATGTGGGAAATGCGGGCGAACAAAAGTTTCACCCCGGCCAACAACGGCGGCCAGCCGCGTTACAGCGACGCCAATGTCTCGGAGAGCACCAATGTGCTAGGCATCGCGGCGCTAAAGGGCAAGCTGTACGTGGGGTTCTTTTACGACGGCAAGGTGCTGGAATACGACGCCGAGACCGCGGAGCCGACCGGGCTGGAAATTCCCGTGCCGGCGGTGGTCGGCTTGCACGCTTACGATGACCACACGCTGCTGGCGGTCAGTGAGGAGCAAGTGGTGAAGATTGATTTGGCGCGGAAAGTGGTGGAGTCGTTCATCCTCAGCGACCTCGTCGCGCCGGTGCAGGTGACGTCCGACCGGGCGGGCAATGTCTTCGTCAGCGACTGGAAGGATTCGTTCCAGGTCAAACAGTTCGACCAAAGCGGCAAGTTCGTCAAGGCCATCGGCAAGGCGGGCGGGCGGCCGTGGCTGGGCAAGTTTGACCCCGACGGCATGATTTTGCCGCGCGGCGTGGCGGTGACGGACGAGGGGAAGTTGTGGGTCGCTGAGGATGACACCCAGCCGCGCCGCGTCAGCGTGTGGGACACCGTCAGCGGCAAGCTGGCGCGCGATTACATCGGCCCCGCGAACTACGGCGGCGGCGGGTACATGTGGCTGGATTTGAAGGATAAGACCAAGGCGGTGAGCACCGGCGTGTTGTTCGACGTGGATTACGCGACCAAGACCGGCGCGCCGCTGGCGACGCTCTACCGCCGCATGGCGCTGGACGAGCCGTTTGTGCCGAACGGCGCGGACACCCAGCCGCCCGGCAAGCCGCTGTTGCACGGCAAGGACGAGTTCGTGTTCATCTGCCATGACCGCAGCAAAATCTTTTCGTTGCTCAAGCGCGAGGACGGCGTTTACAAACAGGCCGCCGCCGTCGGCTTCCGTTTCAACAAAAGCGGCGCCGAGCATCTCATCGGCGACGGCACCGGCCGCTCGCCGTGGGACAGCGACATCGGCTACCATTGTTACGAGGGCTATTACCCGGAATATTTCAAGGGCAAATACGGCATGTATTTTTCGTGGACGGACGCTGACGGTGACCGCCGCGCGCGGGAGAGCGAAGTGGTCTGGACGCCCGCCGCCACCGGCACGTTCGCTGACGGTGGCGCGCCGCCGATGAACACGCCGTGGTACGCGACGATTGACCGGGACTTCACCATTTATTTCGACGCCAGTTACAAGGACTGTCAGGCGATTTTCCGGCTGCCGGTGAAGGAGTGGCTGGTCAACGGCGCGCCGTCCTACGACCTCAAGGACGCGAAACCGATTATCCAGCTCGAAAAAAAATACGGCATCAACGGCATCTACGTCACCCGCGATAACAAGATGCTGGTAATGTATTCGCACGAGTGGGCGAAGGGCAAAAACGCCGTCGAGTGCTATGACCTGGAGGGCAAATTGCTCTGGGCGTCCGCCATGCCCGCGCGGCAGGAAGGCAAGGGCGTGCACGGCACCGGCTTTGTGTTCGACTACGACGTGCCCGGCCTCGGCGTGGTGTGCTCGACCTGGAGCTGGCACGGCAGTTGGAAGACCTTTTTGTTCACCACCAGCGGCGATTATATCGGCGCGCCGCTGACCGACAACCACGACTCCGGCCCGTTCTCCGCGTGGGGCGAGTCGTTCCGCGGCGGCGCGCAATACGGCAACGAACTGCTGCTGCTCAACGGCGCGAGCCAGTCGCTGAACATTTTGAAAATCAAGGGGCTGGAGCGGGAGAACGTGACGCGCTTCGAGTTCCCCTACAAGCTCGACCCGCTGATGGTGGCGCAGGCGGAAACTTTCCGCAACCAGCCCAAGCCGCGCGTCATCCCGTCGCCGGTGCTGCGCGCGACCTGGGCTAACACTCCGCTGACAGTGGACGGCCAACTGAATGACTGGCCGGCCGGTGAGCACGCGACTCTTGACAAGGGTGACGGGCGCAAGGCCGAGGTGTCGCTGTCACGGGACAAGGAGAATTTGTACCTGGCTTACAAGGTTTACCAAACCACGCCGCCGCTGCGCAACGAGGGCGCGGACTGGCAGAAGCTGTTCATGACCGGCGACTGCGTGGACTTGATGTTGCGCACCGGTTCCACCGCCACCGCCGCTGACCGTAGCTGCGTGCCGGGCGACCGCCGGCTGTTGCTGAGCGTGTTCAACGGCAAGCCCGTGGCGGTGCTGTACGAGCCGGTCGCTGACGGTGAAAAAAAACCGGTGGCGATGATGGGCACGACCATCGACCGCGTCACCCGGCTCGACGCCGCGCGGGTGGCCTGCGAGCGCAACTTCGGCGACGGCTATTACGTCATCGAGGCGGCGGTGCCGCTGACGGTGCTCGGCCTCGCCCCTGGCAACTACGACAGCGTCAGCGGCGACGCTGGCGTGATTTTCGCCGACGCCTCCGGCCGCAACCGCGCGCTGCGGCTCTATTACTACAACCACAGCCCGTCGGTCAACATCACCGAGGACCTCACCACCGAGGCGTCGCTGCAACCCGGCGAGTGGGGCAAAATCCAACTGCCGCTCGGCGAGAACCTCATCAAGAACGGCGGCTTCGAGGCCGGCTTCGCTGACAGTGAAACGGCAGGCTGGGTGATTTGGGACAACAAGAGCGGCTGCGCGAAAGTCGAACTCGACCCGAAAGTTGCCCACAGCGGGCGGCAAGCGGTATCGCTGCGCGTGACCCAGCCCCTCGACATCCCCGACGAGGCGTTCAAGCTCGCCGACTTCGGCGAATTCCTCAGGGCCGCGAAAAACGCCAATCCCGAAGGCCGCATCGCCGTCGGCGTCCGGCAGAAACTGCCCGTCGTCGCCGGCCATAAATACTCGCTGCGCTACAGCTTCATCGCGTATGACATGCAGGAAGGCTCCAACGTCATGGAGCGCGGCAAGCGCGGCTTCGCCAGCTTCAGCGGCGCCCTGATCTGGAACTCCAAGCCGACCGTCTATAGCGGCCTCGGCGGCGCGGAAGGCAAGGACCGCGAAGAATGGATGACCGTCAAGGACTACGGCTCCTGGTTCATCTCGCAACCCTTCGTCGCCCCCGTTGGCGCCACCGAGGTGACAGTGAACTTCAACATCGACATCCGCTGCGCCGACCGCAAATCCGAAGTGTGGCTGGACAGCGTGGAAATGACGGACCTCACCGAGCGGGACGGGGAATAGACACCGGCCAGCACAATTGTCCACCACCGAGACTTATGGAGCGCGGGCGTCCCGCCCGCCGATTCGCCGCGCCAGCCAACCTTACGGCGCGCGATGGATTTACCATGACCCGCTGTCCTGGCGGGCGAGACGCCCGCGCTCCATAGGCCCGCAAAGCCAGTCACGATCAGCGGCAAAGGTATGCGCCGACCAACTGACCTCCCCTGCCTGTTGGAAACCATCATGTCCGGCGCGCAACATCACGGCATGACTGGGAGCGCCG
>JAISDC010000024.1 GCA_031265105.1 Verrucomicrobiales bacterium | reverse complement strand
GTGGTGCCGGTGTAGGTGTTTTGGTTGGTTAGCGTCCAGGTGCCGACGCCGACCTTGGTCAGGGCGGATTTATTGTTGCCATGACTGTCAGCGAAGGTCAGCGTGCCGTCAACGACGGTGATGGCGCCGTTGTCGCTGACAATGCCGGCAAAGGTGCTGCTCAACCCCAGCGCCCCGACTTGGAACGTGGCGAAACCGGCCGCCGTGTGCCGCACCACGGCAGCTCCGTAAGCGCCCAACTCGGCGCCGCCGCCCGGCGCGGAGAGCGTGGAGAGGTCGCCGATTTGCACGGTGGGATTGGCGTCGGTGGCCTGCAAATAGACATACCGGTTGCTGGTGCCGGTGTTGTCGGCAAGCACCAGGGTGATGCCGGCGTTGACCAGGCTGTCGGCGGCCGCGCCGGTAATAGCGAATATGTCATTGCCGCCGGAAATCAAGTTAAGCCGGCCGGTGAAGTCGCTCATGTTGCCGCTGAAGGTGAAGGTCGGCCAAAAACCGTTGTGAATATTGATGGTGCCGTCGCCATGCCAACTGCCCTTGGAATTCGTGTTATTGAAAAAGGCCAGCCAGTTGTTAGTGCCGGTCACCTGGATGTCGTTGAGCCAGTTATCCCAGCCGCTGGCGCCACTGTTGTTGCTGCCCATATAGCCGTTGCCGGCGAACTCCACCGTGCCGCTGCCCAACGCCAGCGCATTGATCACCCGAAGGGCGTTGCTGGGGGCGGCATAGCTGCCGCTGACGCTGATCAACGCGACATCGGCGCCCGCGTTGTCCTGGAACACCGTGCCGCCGGTGTAATCGTTGGCAATGGACATGACGCTGGTGCCGAGGAAAGTAGCGCTGAACACCAGCCGCAAATTACCGCTGAAATTGGTGTTAGCCAGGCCGTAGAGCGAGTTGCCGCCGGCAAAAGTCAGCGTCACGGCGTCGCCGCCGGCGGAGTTGACCATCAGCGTGCCGACGCTGCCGGTGTAACCGTACAGCATGGCGTGGTGGCCGTTCATTTCCACCGTGCCGGAGTTCAACACCAGCGAATAGCCATTACCGGCGTTTTGATTGTTAGTGGAAAACGCGCCGAGCACGTGGTCGCCGCCGAGCAGCAACCGCCCGCCGTTGACGTTGACCGAGCCGTGGTAGCTGTTGCTGCCGGAGAGCAGCACGTCACCGTCGCCGCTGACGGTCAGCGCGCGGCTGTTGAGGGCATTGTTATATGGCGAGTTGTCGGTGCCGCCGGAAATATTGCCGCTCACCGTCAGGGTGCCGCCGGCGGCGACGTTAAATTCCACGCCGTAGTTAAGGAGGTTGAAGTTGAGGCCGATGGTCTGGCTGGCCGCGCCCAGCACGGCGACGGTGCTGCTGGTGGCCAACGTCAGCGCGTTGCCGCTGAGGGTGAAGTCACCCGCCGTCAACGCAAAGGTCAGGCCGCTGACGGTGGCACTGGCGGCCCAATCGTTGTTAGTGTTCAGTTGCTGGTTGCCGTCGAACGTCAGCGTCGCCGGCAGCACCGGCAGCGAGCCGCCGTCCCAGTTGGCCGTGTTGCTCCAGTCACCATCAGCGCCGTCGCCGGTCCAAGTCTGCGCCAACGCGAGATTAGCCGTCAATAAAACGACCGCCGTCCATTTGCCCCAGATTCGTATGTTTATTGGTTTTAGCTGTTTCATATTTTTATCCTTGTTTGTTGTTTTGATTCAACGCGGAGACGCGGAGGGCGCGGAGCATCCTTCGCGTCTCCGCGTTGAAAAATTTGGTCCCAGCCGCCGCTGACGCTGGCGGGCGGATTGTGCCGTAAGGGGAATGAAGCGAGCGAAACGCTGCTGGGAAATCAGGAAGTCGGGGCAAGTCTCATGCCGCTGGAGCGCTGGAGCGCTGGAGCGCTGGAGCGCTGGAGCGCGATGCTTCGATTCTATGGGCTATCTCGGTCATCTTCAGCGAGTTATCGGTTTTTCACTTTGGTTAAACCACCCATGTTTTTTCAGTGGTCACCATCAGCTTGCGCCGATAACAAATGCGATGTTACATTAATCGTCACACTAAAGCAAGGGTTTTCATGATTTTTTTTACAGGGAGATCATGGAGAACATTGAGATTATTTTTTTAACAACCTCCATGAACTCCGTGATCTCCCTGTAAAAAAAGCGCAATCGTTCACGGCGCGACGAGGCCGACCTTGCCCGCCGGCGCGATGACCGCATCGTCAGCGAGCGGTTGCACCCAGATGTTGCGGAAGCTGATGATCTCGTTGTGGTATTGCAACCGCAGCGGCAGCTTGTCGGCGTGTTTGCGGTACGGCGCGCGCGGCTGATACACGCCCACGCCGTCGAACGGCGCGTTGTTCTGCACGAGCACGCCGTTGATATACACGGTGACGCAGGCCGGCGTGACCATCGCGCCTTTGTCGCTGAACGTGGGCCGCTGGAACCAAATGTCGTAACTCTGCCACTCGCCGGAGGGCCGCAACGGGTTGGCGTCCGGCGGTTTGACGGCATATAGCGCGCCGGCCATGCCGTCGGCGTAGGTGACGTTCTCATAGGAGTCGAGAATCTGCAATTCGTAGGTGTTCATCAAAAACACGCCGCTGTTGGCGCGGTTTTGGTCGGTCTTGTTGGATTCGGCGGGCGCTTGCCATTCCAGGTGGATGCGGCAGGAGCCGAACGACTCGAGGCTTTCCAAATCGCGCGGCGCCGGGTGGCTGACAATCGCGTCGCCCTCGGCGTGCCAGATGCGCGTGTCTTTCCATTGCGCGAAGGATAGCTTTACAGCGTCAGCGGGCGCGACGGCAAATTCCTTTTCCTGCGCCGCGTCCGGCGCGACGCGCGGCGGCTGCGGGCGGGCGCGGTCGTGCAGCTTCCATTTGCCGTCCGCCGTGTACGTATTGTCGGGACAGGGATTGAACACACTGTATTCCTGCGCGGTCACCGTCAGCGCCGGCGCCGCGAGCCAGCCAAGCAGTAGAATTGGTTTGAACATCCGCACATCATGCGCCGTTCACCCGCCGCTGGCAACCCGTGTTCGCAGCCGCCGCAATTGCCGCAACATCCCCCAGCCGTCGCGCCACACCCGCAGCCGTCCGCCGGGCTGGTCGCGCCAATCCACCGGCACGCTGACGATGACCGCGCCCGTGCGGCGCGCCGCCAGCCACAAATCCAGGTCGAAGCAAAATCCTGTCTCCTGAATGGCAGCGCCGTGTTTTTGGAACAACGCCGCCGGGATCAGCTTGAAACCGCATTGACTGTCGTGAACCTCAGCGCCCAGCCACGACCGCGCCAGCCACGCGAAGATTTTGCCCAGCAACCCGCGCAGCCAGCGCCGCTGAACATGACGCCCCGCCGTCCGGTCGCGCGCGCCAAACCAACAGTTGGCCACCCGCTGACGGTGCGCCAGCGCGAACACCCGCCGCACCTCGCCCGCCGGCACCGCGCCGTCGGCGTCAACGAACGCCAGCCAGCGCGCCGCGCCGACGCCATGCCGCCAGCCGGCCAGGATTGCCCCGCCCTTCCCCGTGTTGCGCGGCAACAACAGCGGCGGCAGGATTTCGCAATTACCCTCGCGGCGCGGCGCGGCGAACTCGCGCAACTCGGCCTGCTCCGCTGACGGTGACCCGTCGTCCACCACCAGCAGCGCCGTGGTGAACTCCGCGTCCGCCAGCGCCGCCGTCAGCGCCCGCAAATACGGCGGCAGCCGCCGCGACTCGCGGTAAGCGGGGATGACCAGTAAAAATTGCCAGGCGGTATCCATATATATCCATGCCACGGTCAGCGCTGCCAGCCTAGCGAACGCGGGCGATTGCACAAAACCAATTTCACCGCTTGCCAAGCCGCCGATTTTCCTCTAAGTTACCCGTCCTTGCACAAGCCGGCGTGGCGGAATTGGCAGACGCGCCAGACTCAAAATCTGGTACACGCAAGTGTGTGTGGGTTCGAGACCCTCCGCCGGTAAGGAAAAATCTCATAGCTCAAAGCGAATATGCAAATCATGCACAGCGCCAGGGAACGGTTGCAGGCCGCGATTCGCGATATCCAGGATTTTCCCAGGGCGGGGGTGGTTTTCAAGGACATCACGCCCATCATTGAAAACGGGCAATTGTTCCGGCTGACCGTCACCGCGTTTGCCGATCATTATCAGCGCCGGAGTATTGACCAAATCGTCGCCATTGACGCCCGCGGCTTCCTGTTCGGCAGCGCGCTCGCCTACGTGCTCGGCACCGGCATTTCCGTGGTGCGCAAACAGGGCAAGCTGCCCTACCGGACCATCGCCGTCTCCTACGAGCTGGAATACGGCACGAACACCGTCGAAATGCACGTGGATTCCATCAAGGCCGGCCAGCGGGTGCTGGTCATTGACGACGTCCTCGCCACCGGCGGCACCGCCAGGGCGGCCATTGATTTGGTGCAACAACTCGGCGGTCAGGTGGTCGAGGCGGCCTTCCTGATGGAACTTGAATTTCTGCACGGCCGGGACAAGCTCGCGCCGACCTCGTGTTTTTCAATCCTCAAGTATTAAACCGCATGAAACCGAATTTACGCGCCTGCGGGTTGTTAGCGGTGTTCATCGTCAGTGCCGGACGGCTCGCCGCCAATCCCGCTGACCCTGACGCCAACCATCAACCCCCAACCCAGACCGCGCCGGACCACGGCCGCGCCTTTCGGGAGCACGCGCCGGAGCATCTGGAAATCAAAGTGCTCAAAGTACAAATCGCCGCGCGCAGCGGCCTGTTCCACCAGGGCCAAAGCCTGATCAAAATCCAGGCGACCGTCACCCAGGTGTACCGCAGCGGCGCGGGGCTGCAACCGGGACAAACCATCCTGATTCACTACGCGCGCAAAAATTCCATCGGCTGCGGCGATATCCAGCCGACCGTGCCCGCCGAGGGCGCCGTCACCGCCGCCTTCCTGCGGCAACAACCGGACGAAACCATCTTCGCCCCCGCCGCGCGACAATACAGCTTCGCCCCGCCCGCCGCGCCGCACATAGAACTCTTGCACTCGCGCCAAAAAGCCGCGGGGAACGGCGCGACCGCCGCTGACAGTGCGGCCCAACCGCCGGCGGACGAAATCCAGTTGCGCGCCGAAGACGCCGCTACCGAAGATCCCCTGCCCACCAGGTAACCGGCCGCCTCAGGCCGCCACGCACACCTGCAACGGCTGCTCGCCAACGGCAAACTCCACCGGCGTCACCCCGGCCAGTTCACCGTCCACCTCCACCGGGACGGCGTGCGCCGCTGACACCCGGATGCGCCGGGCGCGAAAATATTCCACGTCCTCAAAGTGCGTGTGCGTGCCGCACAACACCCCTTGGAAATAATGCAACAAATCCATGTGCGAACGGCGCTTGAACAGGCACACCTCCAGCCAGCCGTCGTCCAGCCGCGCGCCGGGAAAAAACTCAAACGGGCCGCCGTAATAACGCCCGTTGCCGACCAGCATGAAACAGCCCTCCTCCCGCCGCCGGTCGTCCGCCTCCACCGTCAGCACCGGCGGCTCCTGCGCCGCCACCCGCGCCGCCGCCAACACATAACTCAGCGGCCCGAGGCGTCGTTTGACGGCCAGGTCCGCAGCCTGCACCGTTTCCGCGTCAAACCCGACGCCCGCCAGTTGCACGAAATGCCGCCGGCCCGCCCGCGCCAGGTCAACGGTTCTGAGTCGGCCCGCCCGGACAATGGCCGCGGCGGCCTCCAGCGCGGCGGGAATGCCCAGCTCCAGGGCAAACACATTGGCCGTGCCCAACGGCACGATGCCCAGGGCCGCCGCGGTGCCCGCGATGCCGTTGACCACCTCGTTAATCGTGCCGTCCCCGCCGACCGCGACCACCTTGCCGCAACCGCGCAGGGCCGCCGCGCGCGCCAGTTCCCGCGCGTGGCCGCCGTCGCGGGTGACATGAAACTCCGCGCCGGGAAAACAGCGCTTGATTTCGCCCGCCCATTTTTTGGCGCGTTCTCCCTTGGCAGTTGGATTGAATATGATACAAATATTGGCTTGCGCGCGGTTCATCGGATTAAAAAAATATTACTGGTCACGGGGTCAAGCCTGCTGATTATCGGCGGCTTGGGTTTATTGGCCGCCCAGTTATACCTTAACCGCCCCGCGATGACAGAGAAAATTCACGCCGTGTTCTCCCAAAAATTCGGCGGCCGGCTGACTTCCAAAAATCTCCGCATCAACCTGCTGCGCGGCCTGACGGTGCAGGAATTGCGACTGGAGGCCGCCGCCGCCGTCTTCCTGGAAATCCGGCGCGTGTCGGTGGAGTATTCCCCGCTGGCGTTGTGCCGCAAGCAAATCAAAGTGCCGCGCCTCGACCTTGCGCAGGCCCGCCTCAATTTCACCCACCAGAACGACGCCTGGCTGCTGCCCCGGCCGCGACATAATTTCATCAAGCAAGCGCTGACGCTCAGCACCGGGCACAACACCTTCGTCATCCGGCTGGACAACATCAACCTCAGCGACACCACCGTCAGCCTCCGCGCCGGCGCTGACGGTAACGAGCTGTTCCACGCCGACGGCATCAATCTGACCGGGCGCCTGGCCATCCAAAACCGCCAGGGCACCGCGCAGGGCCGGCTGACCGCCCGCGACATGCAATTCGGCGCGACCCTGACGCTCCACGACGTCCAGGCCCAGGTCAGCTATGCCAACGACGAACTCCGCTGCACCCAGTTGAGCGGCAGCGCCTACGGCGGCCAGGCCACCGGCGCCATCACCATCCCGCTCGCCCCGGCCCCGGGCGCGACCAAACAGTATTACGGCGTCTCGCTGCATTTCAGCGACATTGATTTTCCCTCGCTGCTCAAGGCTTTCAACGCCGACCCGACGCTGTTGCAGACCAGGCTGAATTTTTCTTGCGACCTGTGGGGCGACCTCAACCACCCCAGCCTGATTCAGGGCAAGGGCTGGTTTGAGTCCAAGGCGACGCGGCTCACCGGCGTCAAGGTGCTCGACCTCATCGGCGACCTGCTCAAGCAGCCCGGACTGCGCGACACCCAGTTTGACACCGTCCACGGCTCCTTCAAAATCGCCGACGACCAACTGACGTTCTATTTTCTGGAAATCATCTCTCCCGACCTGAAAATCAGCGCCTCGGGCACGGTCAAGTATGACCAGACCATTGACTTCGATGTCCTGCTGACCGTCACCCCGACGCTGCTCCAGCAATTGCCCGCCGAGGTCACGGAACAATTCAGCACCCAGCCTGACGGGTCCAAATCCATCGCCTGCAAGGTCAGCGGCACCCCGGAGGCCCCGGCTTGCAATCTCGCTGACAAGCTCTATGGCAAGGCGGCGGATTCGCCGTCGTCCTGAAGAATTTTTTTACCGGGAGATCATGGAGGACATGGAGATTCTTTTTTTAAAAACCTCCACGAACTCCATGATCTCCCTGTAAAAAAAATCTTCAAAAAAAGTTAATGAAAACCATTGCTTTAGAGTGACGATTAATGTAACGTCGCAATTGTTGTCGGCGCAAGCTGATGGTGATCACCGGGAAAACATGGGTGGTTTAGCCGAGGTGAAAAACCGATAACCCGCTGAAGATGATAGACATAGGTCATAGAATCGAAGCATCGCGCTCACGCGCTCACGCGCTCACGCGCTCACGCGCTCACGCGCTCACGCGCTCACGCGCTCACGCGCTCACGCGCTCACGCGCTCACGCGCTCAC
>JAISDC010000222.1 GCA_031265105.1 Verrucomicrobiales bacterium | reverse complement strand
GTCGCCGACCGTCAGCCCGCCGCCGCTGACCAGCAATCCTCCGCGCTCGAGCAAGTCACCTTACAAAACGGCTCGCCGCTGGTGTTGAAACAAGACGCCAAGGTTCCGTTAGTCACCGTGCGCGTCATCCTCAGCGGCGGTCTGCTCGACGAAAGTTCCGAACTCAACGGCATCGGCACATTGACCGCGCGGCTGCTGGACAAAGGCACCGCCACCCGCAGCGCGGCGCAAATTGCCAGTGAAATTGAAAATCTCGGCGGCAGTTTTTCCGCCAGCAACGGCAACAACTCCATGTCCATTGCCATTGAAGTCCTGTCCGCTGACGTTGACAAAGCCGTTGACTTGCTCACCGATATGTTTCTCAATCCTACCTTCCCCGCTGCTGAGGTTGACAAAGAAAAAACCAAGCAACTCGCCGACATCAAAATGGAAACTGATGAACCGATGGCGCTCGCCCGCAACGCGCTACGCGAGGGTTTGTATGGTGAACAGCGCACCTACGGACGCCCCGCGCTCGGCACCGTTGACAGTGTCAAACGCATCACGCGCGACGACATCAAAAAACATTTTACTTACCTCGTCCATAATCATCCCGCGCGTCCGGTCTTCACCGTCAGCGGTAGCTTCGACCGCGCTGCGGTAATAAAATTACTCAACGCCAAGATGCCTAACAAACCGTTCTTGGCCGGTTCGCGCGCAAGTGAAATTGTGGAATTTCACGGCACCGGTCAAACCGTCATCGTCCCGACGAACAAACAACAAGCCATCGTCGAAATCGGTTACCCCGGCGTCACCGTCAGCGACCCCGACCGCCCCGCGCTCGAACTCATCAACGCCGCGTTGAGCGACCTCGCCTCGCGTCTGTTCATCCGCATCCGCGAGCAACAATCCCTCGCCTACTTCGTCGGCACCAACCAAATGCTCGGACTCCAACCCGGCTACTTCATGTTCTACGCCGGCACCGAGGCCGCCAAGGGCGAAAAAGTCTGCGCCGAGTTGCTCGACGAAATCAAGAACCTCACCGCCAGCGGCTTCTCAAGCGAAGAAATCGAGCGTGCCCGCGCCAAACTGCTCGGTCAGCGCCTATGGCAAGACCAAAGCGCCGACGTCATTGCCTACAAAGCAGGGCTGAACATCCTCTACAGCCTCGGCCTCGACTATGAAGCCAGCCTGAACGACCGCCTCAAGACGCTGACCGTGGCCGAAGTGAATGCCGTGGCGAAAAAATATTTTTCCGCTAACAATTACGTCACTGTCATCGTGCAACCCAATCAAAACTTCAAAGCCCAAACGCCAATTTCAAAATAGCCCCGGATTTCAATCACCCGCTCCCGTCATCCGGGGTTCCATTATTTTTTACAAAGAGCACATGGAGTTATTGGAGAAAGTTGGCCTTGACTAAACCGTCCCCTCCAATTCCTCCATGTTCTCGTTGTAAAAATATTGCCCGGCTCACTCCCGCGTCTGGATATACAAATCCCGCAACTGCCGCGGCTCCACATCGCCGGGCGCCTGGCTCATCAAATCCACGCCCTTGTTGTTCTTCGGAAACGCAATCACATCGCGGATGCTGGACGCGCCGGTGAGGACCGCCACCAACCGGTCAAAGCCCAGCGCGATGCCGCCGTGCGGCGGCGCGCCGTACTTGAACGCCTTAATCAGGTAACCAAACCGCGACTCCGCAATGTCAGCGGGAATTTTCAACAACTCGGTGAACAGCTTTTGCTGCACGTCCGCCTGATGAATACGGATGCTGCCGCCGCCCAACTCCGTGCCGTTCAGCACCAAGTCGTAATGCTGCCCGCGCACCGCGCGCGGGTCGCTGTCGAGCAGCGGCAGGTCCTCCGCCACCGGCGCCGTGAACGGATGATGCGTGGCCACATACCGCTGCGTCTCCTTGTCATACGTCAACAGCGGAAAATCAATCACCCAAAGAAAATCAAACATCTCGCGCCGCCGCAACTTGCCCGCCTTCTCCAACAACTCCGCCGCCTTCAGACGAATCTGCCCCAGCACCTCGCACGCCGACAGCCACGCATCCGCGCCGAACAAAATCAAATCGCCCTCCTCAATGTTCAGCCGCTCTGTCAGCGCCGCCTTCTCCGCCGCGGAGAAAAACTTCACGATGGGCGACTTCCACTGCCCGTGCTCCACCTTAATCCACGCCAGCCCCTTCGCCCCCTGCGCCTTCGCCAGCTCGGTCAACTCCTCAAGCTGCCCCGTCGTGATAATCGCCAGCCCCTTCGCGTTCAGCGCCTTCACCACGCCGCCGCTGTCAATGACGCCGCGAAACACCTTGAACGCGCTGTCCTTGAACGTGTCGCTCAAATCCACCAGCCGCAAGTCGAAGCGGCGGTCCGGCTTGTCAATGCCATACGTGTCCAGCGCCTCGCGGAACGTGACGCGCGGCAGCGGCAGCGGCACGTCGTGGTGCAAAATATTCTTCCACACGCGCGCGATCAGGCCCTCGATGAGCGCGTAAATATCCTCACGCTCGATGAACGACATCTCCAAGTCAATCTGCGTGAACTCCGGCTGACGGTCAGCGCGCAGGTCCTCGTCGCGAAAACACTTGGCGATTTGATAATAACGCTCGACGCCGCCGACCATGAGCAACTGCTTGTACTGTTGCGGCGACTGGCTCAGCGCGTAGAACTTGCGCGGGTTCTGACGCGACGGCACCAAAAACTCCCGCGCCCCCTCCGGCGTGCTCTTGAACAGCGCCGGCGTCTCGATTTCCAAAAAACGCTGCTCGTCGAGATAATCCCGAATCGCCTTCGCCGCGTCATGCCGCGCGCGCAAATTCCGCGCCATCCGCGGCCGGCGCAAATCCAAATAACGATACGTCAGCCGCAAATCCTCATTCACCGCGTCATCATCAAGCGGGAACGGCGGCGTCTCCGCGGCATTGAGCACCATCAGCGCGCCAACCATCAACTCCACCGCGCCCGTGCCGAGATTTTTATTTTCCGTCCCCGCGAGCCGCGCGACCACCTCCCCGCTGACGCTGACGACGAACTCACTCCGCAACGCATGAGCCTGCCCGGCGACAACGGCGTTCAGCGCGGGATTGAACACCACTTGCGTAATCCCCTCGCGGTCGCGCAAATCAATGAAAATAACACCGCCGTGGTCGCGCCGCGCGTGTACCCAACCGGTGAGCGTGGCGGACTTGCCGATGTCGGCTTGGCGTAATTCGTTGCAATGATGCGTGCGTTTCATAAGGCGCTCACACTAGCGAAGCCCGTCGGCGGGGCAATCAAAAACCGTGATGACATAAAGACGCGAAGAAATTTTCACCACTAAGGCACAAAGGCACGAAGGCTGTTTTTTTAAACAAACCTCCGCGCCTCTGCGTCTCTGCGTTGAATGTGCTTTTAGAACTGGTGACGGTAGCCAGCGGTCAAGCCCCACGGTTTGTCATACTTGTCGCCGAAGGAGGCTTCGTAGTCCAAGTGCAACTGATTGTTAGCGTCGAGTTGCCAGATGAGGCCGCCGCCGAGTTCGGCGCGGGCACCGTCAGTGTTGGCGCGGGTGGATTGGTAGCCGTTTCTGATGGTGCCGCCGCTGCTGATGGTTTCGACGCCGCTGATCTTGAGGTAGGGTTGTAATGCGCCGCTGTTGGTGAGGTTGATGGTGCGGCCAAACACGCTGCCGATGCGGAGTTGCAGGGCGTCGAGGTCTTGGGCGCTGATGGTCAGCGGGCCGGCGGTGTAGTTCTCGGCGAGGATGTGCAGGTAGTTGACTTGGAACTGAGGCTCGATGAACCAAGCATCGCTAAAGGTGAACTTCTTGCCGATTTCAAGGCTGCCGCCGATGTTTACGTCGCTGTAGTTGGCGTTGAGTTGAGTGTTGCCGTAGGGGGCTTTCAGGTCGTTGTTGACATTGGCGGCTTTGACGGTGGCGTCGATGTAGAAACCGCTGGAGTGTAACCACGTGGCGTAGAGGCCGCCGTAGTAGCTGTTGAGTTCACCGTCAGCGCCGGGGGTGCGGTAGTCTATATCACTGCGGCCGTAGCCGGCATAGACGCCGAGATACAAGTCACTGTCAGCGCTGATGGTGAACTTGTGATCCGTGCCGAGATCGACGCCGTAGATGAGTTGTTCGTAGGCTTTGCCCGATACTTGGCTGCCGACATTTAGCTGTTGGCCGTAGCTTCT
>JAISDC010000138.1 GCA_031265105.1 Verrucomicrobiales bacterium | reverse complement strand
ACTCCGGCCACGAAGACGCGAAGACGCAAAGACTTTGTGAAAAAATCACCGCGAGCTTGCGGATTTTGAAAAGTGTCGGCCTCGGTTATCTCACGCTCGGCCAACCCACCAGTCAGTTGTCCGGTGGCGAGGCGCAACGGCTGAAACTGGTCGGCGAACTCCTCATCGCCGACCGTGGCGCCGAGGCGCCCGCCGGCCAGAAACTCATCATCCTGGACGAGCCGACCACCGGCCTGCATTACGAGGACATCCGCGCGCTGCTCGGCGTGCTGCAATCGCTCGCGGACCAGGGGCACACGCTGCTGGTGATCGAGCACAACATGGAAGTCGTCAAGTGCGCCGACTACGTGCTCGACCTCGGCCCCGAGGCCGGCGACCGCGGCGGCAAGGTCGTCGCCGCCGGCCCGCCGGAGGAAGTCGCCGCCGCTGACAGCCGCACCGCCCCGTTCCTCGCGCAAGCGTTGCGCGGCGGCGGCATCGCTGACCGTGACCCGGTCGGCGTGGCGGAACCGGCCGGCCCGGCGGACGCGAACAATTTTTCGCCGGCCATCACCGTCAGCGGCGCGAAACATCACAATTTGAAAAACCTCTCGCTCCGCATCCCGCGCGAGAAAATGGTCGTCATCACCGGCCTCAGCGGCAGCGGCAAGTCCACGCTGGCGTTCGACCTGTTGTTCGCCGAGGGCCAGCGGCGCTACCTCGACTGCCTTAACAGCTACGCGCGCCAGTTCATCGAGCAACTGGAAAAACCGCGCGTGGACGCCATCAGCGGCATCCCGCCCGCCGTGGCCATCGAGCAGCGCACCACCCGCGGCGGGCACAAAAGCACCGTCGCCACCGTCACCGAACTCTATCACTTCATGCGCCTGCTCTACGCCAAGCTCGGCGTCCAGCACGACCCCGCCACCGGCGAGCCGTGCGTGCAACAGACCACGGCGGAGATTGCCGCGCAAATCAAAAAAGTTTTGCGCCGTCACCGCGCCGCCGCTGACGGTGACGCGCGCTTGCTCGCGCCGCTGGTGCGCAACCGCAAGGGCAAATACGCGGAACTCGCCGCGTGGGCGGGGAAGAAAAAATTCCCGCTGCTGCGCGTGGACGGCAAATTCATCGCGCCCGCCGACTTCAAGCCGCTCGACCGTTACCGCGAGCACAACATCGATGTCGTTGTCGCCACCGTCAGCGGCACCGAGCCGCACCTTGAAAAACTGGTCAGCCGGGCGCTGGAACTGGGGCACGGCACGGCCATGTTAACGACGGCCGCCGACGCCATCTTCAGCGCGCAACTATTCTCCCCCGCCACCGGCGCCTCGTTCGCGCCGCTGGAGCCTAACATGTTCTCCTACAACTCCCCGCACGGCTGGTGCCCGCGCTGCCAGGGCTACGGCACCATCGCCGACCTGCCCGCTGACGCCGACCTCTCCGCCGCCGAGCAGGAACAGCAGGAGGAACTGGCCCGCGAGCGCCTGGAGGCCGACCGCCTCAGCGTCTGTCCCGAATGCGGCGGCGCGCGCCTTAATCCCGCCGCCCGCGCCGTCCGTTTCGCCGGCCGGCCGGTCACCGCGCTGAACGCGCTCAGCGTCAACGACTGCCTGGTCTTTTTTCGCCGGCGCAAATTCACCGGTCGCGCCGCCGCCATCGCCGGCGACATCCTGCCGGAGATTCTGCAACGGCTGCAATTCCTCCGGCACGTCGGCCTCGGCTACCTCAATCTCGACCGCGCCGCGCCCACCCTCAGCGGCGGCGAGGCGCAGCGCATCCGGCTCGCCGCGCAACTTGGCTCCAACCTGCGCGGCGTCCTGTATATCCTCGACGAACCCACCATCGGCCTGCATCCGCGCGACAACGCCGAACTCATCAAGATGCTCCGTGCACTGCAACGGCGCGGCAACTCGCTGGTCATCGTCGAGCATGACGAGGACACCATGCGCGCCGCCGACCACATCATCGACCTCGGCCCCGGCGCCGGCGTCAACGGCGGCGAAGTCATCGCCAGCGGCACCTGGCGGCAGCTCACGCGCAACCGGCAGTCGCTCACCGGAAAATTGTTAGGCCGCCCGCTCCGCCATCCCCTGCGCGGCCGGCGCCGCCCCATCCCGCCCCACCCGCGCAACCAGCGTAATCCCGCCGGCCAAACCACCCGCCCGCCCGCGGAACGATCACGGGTCAAGGAGCAACACCCCTTGTGGCTCACTGTCAGCGGCGCGAGCGCGAACAATTTGAAAAATCTCACCGTCAGCATCCCGCTCGGACGCCTGGTCGGCGTCAGCGGCGTCAGCGGCAGCGGCAAATCCACGCTGATGCGTCAGGCCATCATCCCCGCCGTCAGCGCCGCCATCGCCAAACGCCGCCCGCCCGCGCCGCTGACCGTCAGCGGTTTGGGCGGCATTGCCAAGCTGGTCGAAGTTGACCAATCGCCCATCGGCAAAACCTCGCGCTCCACCGTCAGCACCTACATCGGCCTGATGGACTGGCTGCGCAAATTACTGGCGCTAACGCCGCTCGCCAAGACGCGCGGCTTCACCCCGACGCATTTTTCCTACAACGCCGGCACCGGCCGCTGTCCCGCGTGCCTGGGCCAGGGCTTGTTGAAAATCGAGATGAATTTCCTGCCGACCGCGTATGTGCCGTGCGACCAATGCGGCGGCAAGCGCTGGACGGAAGCGGTGCTCGACGTGACCTACCGCGACAAGAACATCCACGACATCCTCAGCCTCAGCGTTGACGAGGCGGTCAACTTCTTCGACGGCCAGCCCAGCCTGCAAGTGCCGCTGACGCTGTTGCAGGAAACAGGCCTCGGCTATCTCACCCTCGGCCAGACCAGTCCCACCCTCAGCGGCGGCGAGGCGCAGCGCATCCGGCTGGTCGCCGAACTGGCGGGCATTCGCCTGCAAGAACTACGCCGCCGCCTCGCCACCCGCGCCGCGCTGACCGGCAAAACATTGTACCTGCTGGAGGAACCCACCGTCGGCCTGCATCTCGCCGACGTGCAAAAATTGCTGGCCGTCCTGCACCAACTGGTTGACGCCGGCAATACCGTGATGGTCATCGAGCATCACCTCGACCTGCTTGCCGAATGCGATTACCTGATAGATCTCGGCCCCGAAAGCGCCGCTGCCGGTGGCCGTCTCATCGCGCGCGGCACCCCCGAACAAATCGCCGCCAACGCCCGCAGCCACACCGGTCAATATCTGCGCCGGTTGTTAAAACTTTGAACCACTAAGGCGCGAAGGCTGTTTTTTTAACAAAGGTTAACCGCGGAGGCGCGGAGGCGCGGAGATTTTTAACCACGGATTAACACGAATGGACACGAATGAAAAAGGCAACCACGGTCAGCGGTTGCCTCTTGCATTTTATTCGTGTCAATTCGTGTTCATTCGTGGTTTAGAACTGGTGGCGGTAGCCCGCGGTTAGTCCCCAGGGCTTGTCATACTTGTCGCCGAAGGAGGCTTCGTAGTCGAGGTGGAGTTGATTGTCAGTGTCGAGTTGCCAGATGAGGCCGCCGCCTAGCTCGGCTCTGGCACCGTCGGTGTTGGCGCGGGTGTGTTGGTAGCCGTTTCTGATGGCTCCACCGCTGCGGTTGGCTTCGTCGCCGATGATCTTCAAGTAGGGTTGTAACGCGCCGCTGTTGGTGAGGTTGATGGTTCTGCCGAACACGCTGCCGATGCGGAGTTGCAGGGCGTCGAGGTCTTGGGCGCTGATGGTCATCGGGCCGGCTTGATAATCCTCAGCGAGGATGTGGAGGTAGTTCACTTGGAGTTGTGGCTCAATGAACCAATCATCAGCGAAGGTGAATTTATTGCCGATTTCGATACTGCCGCCGATATTTACATCGCTGTAGCTGGCGGTGAGTTGAGTGTTGCCATACGGGGCTTTCAAGTCGTTGTTGACACTGGCGGCTTTGACAGTGGCGTCGATGTAGAAGCCGCTGCTGTGTAACCACGTGGCGTAACGACCGCCATAGTACCTGTTCCTCTCACCGTCAGTGCCGGGGGTGCGGTAGTCGAGGTCGCTGCGGCCGTAGCCGGCGAAGACACCGAGATACAAGTCATTGTCAGCGCTGATGGTGAACTTGT
>JAISDC010000059.1 GCA_031265105.1 Verrucomicrobiales bacterium | reverse complement strand
CAATTGGATTAACGGCGAGGTCAATTTCCATTTCTACTACACCGGCGCCGAAATCACTTACAACCTCGGTGAATTGAGCTTCGGCGTGCTGGGTGATTTTCCGACGATTACTGGTAATGTTGACCTCACGGCCGCCGGCATCACTGATATTAACTCCATCAAAGGTTATCGGCTCATCGGTTACGGACTGTATCCCGCTGAATATATCTGGAAGGCGAACAGCGCGAACTCGTTGACCCTCAGCCGCCAGACGTGGGAAAACCGTGCGCAATACGCTTTCAACACACCCGACGGCACCATCTACAGCGGCACCAGCAGCGGCAACTACACCATCAGCAACTACGGGGCGGACACGGTGATTGCCAGTATGTCATTCGCGGCGGGGGTGACCACGCTGTACACCGGCACTTATGACGCGCGGCAGTTGCCCATCGGCACACTCATCACCGGCTCGGGCATCGCCGCCGGCACCTATGTGCGCGGCGTCACCAGCAGCGGCGCCATCATCATCAGCCAAGCCACCACCGAGGCGTCCGACGGCGATTACACCGTCACCGGTTATCGCAGCTACAGCAAAAGCATCGGCAACCTCACCTACAGCGGCGAGATTGAAGTGCCGCAGGATTTCGCCTATCTGAACAACTACAGCGGCGGGCAACTCAACTACAGCTACGGCGGCACGGGCAAGCTGGTGTTCACCGACCCCAATGCCATGTTTATCAGCGCCAACGGCGCCGCCGCTGACGATTCCGCGTTCATTGTCAGCGGCATGCTGGAATTCAAAGGCAACGCGACTTTTGCCACCGGCTACGGGGTGAATTTGTCCTACAACACCGGAGCTCCCACACAAGGCAGGGCGCGGCTCAACAACGCCAACAACACCATCCAGCTAAACGCCACCGTGGATGTCGCCGGTGATTTCACCAAAATCGGCCCCGACCAAATGCGTCAGCGCGGCGGCGCCACCGCCAACATCATTTTGCACGGTGGTGATTTCAATCTGCTTGACGGCACCATGTGGCTGGAATATGCCGGCTATAACATGACCGCGTCACGGCTACAGGGGGCCGGCGCGGTGAACATCGCCCGCCCGGCGCTGACGGCCAACGCCAACACTTATCCGTTCCTGTATCTGAACGCCACCGAAATCAACACCGCCCAATCCGGCACGGTCAATTTGATAGACGACAGCACGGACATCAATTTGTACACCGGCGCGTTCGGCGTCCAGGGCAGCGGCACCAAGCCGCTCAACAGCCAGTTAGTCGGCGATGTGTATTTGAAGAGCGGGCGTAACGCGCTCGGCGTCATCACGGGCGGCGCGGCGACAGTCGAGAGTTTCCCGCTGATTCTGAAATCGCTCAACCGCGAAAACGGCGCCACCGTCAGCCTGTTCGGCATCGGTACCACGTTTGGCGGCACCACCAACATCGGGCGGATTCTGGTGCAAAACGACGCCAGCTTCATCAATGACCTCGTCGGCACCAGCAGCGGCACCGATTACGGCGCGAAGGACATCGCCATTTTGCCGTGGGCGGGCGGACACAACAGTCCTAACCAAGGCACCGGCTACAACGGCAACATCACCGATTTCGTGACCTACGTCAGCGGCAGCGGCGCGGACAGCGGCTTCCGGTTGCTGGCGGCGGACGAATACCGCGTCGGCTGGACGGGCGCTGACGGTGACAACGTGCGGCTGGATAGCGCGCTGACGATGCCCGGTTCCACTACTATCAACTCGCTGAAGGTCACCGCCGGCAACCAGACCATCAGCGGCCTGCTCAACATCACCAGCGGCGCGGTGCTGGCCGCCGGCGGCTTTAACTTCCTCGGCACCGGCACCATCTCCTCCGGGGCGAATCCAATCATCTTCAACGGCGGCGCGCAAATCGGCATCGAGTCGGGCAACGTCATCCTGCACAACACCGTCAGCGGCACGGACATCGGCCTGATTGTCGCCACCAATGCGTACAGCAGGGCCAGTGGCGAATTTGGCGGCACCGTGCTCATCGAGGGCGGCGCGCAACTGCAAATCATCCACAGCAACTTCGTCACCGAGGCCAACGCCGTGCGCATTGACGCGGCGTCGAGACTGCTGGTGGACGCCAACTCCTATGTCGGCAGTCTGGCCGGCACCGGTTATGTGCTGCTTAACAGTGCCAACTATCGGTTCAGCGTCGGCGCTGCATTTACCGTTACGGAGGCCGCCGGGCATGTCATTGTGAAAGAAGGCGGCAGCATCGCGCCCGGCGATGTTGACGGGCCGTTGCAGGCCAGCGCTTTGTATTTCGGCAAGAACATCACCGGCGTGGATTTCAGGGACGGCTCGCTGCTCATGCTCGACCTCGGCGCCAGCGGCATCAGCGACATGCTGGCCGTTTACACCGCCGCGGGTGACAGCAACCGCAATATCTCCAACCCGACGCTGACGTTGTCTAACGACGCCATCATCCAGTTCAATTTCCTCGACGGCTTCGCCGACGCCGAAGTGGGCAGCGAATGGCTGTTGACCAGCGGCTTCAGCGACCTCACCCTCGGCGAGGTGTTGTTGCAAAACGCCGGCGGCGACGACCTGAGCGATTATTTCAGCCTGAGTGTCCTGAACAACAACCTGTTGCTCACCTCTCTCGCGATCATCCCGGAACCGGGCACCTGGGCGCTGTTGCTGACCGGCGCCGCGCTGCTCCTCGTCCTGCGCCGCCGCCGTTAGCTACATTAACGCAAAGGCGCAAAGGAACAAAGACGCAAAGGATTTTTTGGGGGATTGTTTTTATTTAAAAAAACTTTGTGTTCTTTGTCCCTTTGCGCCTTTGCGTTAATGTGGCTGTTTGTCAATCCCCCCACGTCAGCGGCGCGAGGTACAGGCCCCCCTGCCCCCAGCCGGCGCGGCTGATGAACCATTGCATCGTCAGCGGGTCTTGCGCGATTTCCGCCGCGTGGGCCGGGAATTTGCCGATTTGGTTTTTAGGCTCCCACGCGAACGGATCCTCGCTGACATAGACCGCGGTGTCGTTGTATGGATTATTAGTGCAGACGAACAGGTAAAATTTGCCGTTACGCTCGACGACGAACGGCGACTCGGTCGGCCCGCCGAACGTGCCGCGCGCGGGATGCGTGAACACGACGCGCTTGTGGCCCCATTTGACCAGGTCGCTGCTGGTGACGGCGGCGACGACGTGCTGGCCGCCCGCCGGCTCGCTGTTGGCGGTGTAATACATCACCCATTCGTTACCGACTCGGAGGATCATCGGGTCGCGCGCGTCAAAGCCGTCCACCACCAGCGGGTTGGCGGGGTGCCGCTCCCAGCGCCACAAGTCGCGCGAGGTGGCGAGGTGGATTTTGTAGCGCGTGTGGTCTTTATCGCCCGCGCAGTAGAACATATAATAAACCCCGTCGTGTTTGACGATGTACGGCGCCCAGACGTGCGCCTCGCGCCACGGCTCGCCCGGCTGGTAGAACAGCACCGGGTCGTGCTTCTGCCAGTCGGGCGCTGACAATGACGGCGAGGTGGCGTGCGCCAGGAATTTTTCATCCAGCGGCGCCGCCGGCTCGGCGTGCGTGATGCCGAACATGTGCCAGGTGCCATCGTCAGCGCGGACGAAGCAATGGTCGTTGATATACCACGGCTTGACCTCGCCGACCGACGGGTCGTAAATCTTGGCGAACTCGCCGGCGGTGATTTTATACGGCGATTGCGCGTGAGCGGACATGATGAACCAGGTCGCGCTGACCGTGCCCAATGCGAGGAGTTGGCGAAAAGTCATGGGCGATATTATATTGAATATTGATTATTGAATATTGATTATTTTAAAAATCAGCGCCTCCGGCGTATTTGCAGATCATTCCGCCGGAGGCGCAAACTGAACAAATAATCAATATTCAATAATAACGCCGCTTCCGGCGCAGGAGGGCGAGCAAACCGACGCCGCCCGCCAGCAGTGCCCAGGTGGAAGGCTCTGGAATACTGTAGGACAACAGCAGGTTGCCGTTGATGGCGGAGAGGCTCCAGATGTCATCAATCAAGGTGCCGCCGGTGTGGTCCTGCAACAGCACTTTGCTCAAGTCGCCGGTGAGACTGGCGAAGCCGGCGGTCAGCAACCAGTCAGTGTCAGCGTCGGGCGTGTAGTCATCGAGGAAATTCAGGCGGATGATGGAGCCGGCGGCAAAGTCAAGCACCGGGCTGGAGGCGTTAAAAATGGCCAGTTGGTCGCTCAAACTAGCGCTGGCAATGTCCACCTCGAAGATTGAGCCGGCCAGGAAATTCACGCCGGCGATGCCCGCGCCCAAGTTAAGCGTGCCCGCCTGCAACGCGCCGGAGGGGTCACCGGGAGCGATGAACGCGCCGCTGTGCACCGTGATGGCATCGAGAGCATCAGCCACCGAGACACTGCCAAGGCCCAATTTTTTATTGCTGCCGTTAAAAGTGACGGTGCCGGTACCGGCCAGACTTGCCGCCTTCACCTGGCTCGTGTTGATTTGCACCCAGCCGCCGTTGTCCACCCGCAAAGCGCTAACCAGCGGAATGGCATAATTATTGTCAATTCTGGCCGAACCCTGCACCAGCGTCGTGCCTTCATAATCGTTGGTGCCGCTGAGAATGCTCCAGCCGCCCACATGCCCCAAAATCACGCTGGCATTGTCACCGGTGACTTGGTTGGTAATGCTGGCGCTGATATTGGCCGAGCCATCCTGACCGTAAACAATGAAGGCTCGATTTCCGGTATTAATGCCACCCGGCCCCGTAATGCTTACCTGCCCCCGCCGGGTAACCACAAAAACACCGCTGGTAATGTGCAACGTGTCATTCAAGGTGACCGTGCCGCCATCCGCGTTATAGCGCAGCGCGTTAATGGTTGTCGCGGCGCTGATGCTGTCGTTGACAGCACTGCCACCAGTGCCAATCATCACATTATCATCGGCAGCCGCACCGGCAAAACCGACATGATATTCCGCGTCAGTCAAAGCGCGAAATCCGCCGTCGTGTGTATAGGTGACCAGATTGCTGCCGGCATAAACTACCGATTGTTTTATGTTAGCTTCGGTAATGGTAGGGCTATAGGTATTTGCCGAAGCCCAAGGCAGAATTTTAAGATTGGTGGCACCGGCGGTAGTGCTCGTGCCGACCCAATCCGCAAGAATATTGGCATCGTTAATCACCAGCAGCTTGGACGAACCCGTCACCACCGACCCAAACAAGTTGACCGTGCCATCGTTCTTACGGGTCAGGGATGTCAATTCAAGGGTATAATCGTTGGTAGCCGCGGTATTCGTATCAAACCCAATCGCACTTTTGCCGCCATACAAGGTCACATCCCCGACGGACTGGCTGGAGAATACCGAATTCCCATCACCACGGGTGACCAGTTCGCCTGAATAAAGATTAATCTTCGCCGTGTTTTCAACCAAATTATATCCTGCCGTTTGACCGGCATTAACCAAAGCAGTATCAAGATACAATGCCGAATTACGGTTGATAAGGTCATATTTCGTCGCGCCGGAAATTCGCGCAACGGTCATCGTTCCCGCATTGGTGGTAGCCAACTGCAAAACGCCGCCGTTAACCGTAACCGCCCCGTTCATGCTGACATTCTGATCCTGCCTGCCGCTGATGGCGAGCCGGTCCCAGCCATTCTTGGTCAGCGAACCGGCAATGGTCGTCGTGGCCAGAAAGCTAAATGTAATATTGTTTATATCCACCAGCGCCGGGTCAATATTGAAAACGGCGTTGCCCAAAAATTCCACTTGTAATGACCTGGCGGCACTCCCCAAGTTGTAAAACAAATCACCCGTGCCCCCTGTTCCTATAATGACCGACGCGTTCGGATTGGTGAAAATCAATTTTCCGCTATTATCGTTACTCTCTATTCTGGTGCCTCCCACCTTGTCGTTCAACATGGTAAAGTTGCCGGCCAAAGTGATGGTACCGGAAAAACCCGCTTGGGAGCCGGTGCTGTTAAAAGTCAGATTATTCAACGCGGTACCGTAAGTGGCGTAACCGGTGACATCATAGGAACCGCTGCTCGCGCCGATGGTCGCCTGGCTGAGGGTGATTTGCCCGCCGCTGTTGATGGCAACAATCGTAGTGCCCGCCGCGATGCCGTCGCCGCTGATGGTGGTGCCCACCAGTAACTGTTTGGCATTGTAAGTGCCGGTATAAACAGTGGTAGCTCCCGCCGCAAAAACCGCGGAATCCAGCGTGGCCGCAATCGGGGCGTTATAGGTAAATTGACCGTTAATGTCCCCGTCAACCCAGTTCGCCGGATTGTTAAAAAGATTATCGCTAGCCGCCCCCGTCCACTGCGCTCGGACACCGACAGTCAACATCAGCGACAACATGATGCCAATCAACAACTTACATAGAAATGGGGGGGGGGGGGGTAAGTTCATAATTTTTCATAGAGGCAATAATTAGCTGCTTGCAAGCACTATGGCAAGTAAAAATTGTAATTTTTTTAAAATTTTTTCAAACCGGTTTTTTTAACGCAAAGGAACAAAGAATCCAAAGGCACCAAGTTTTTTAAACCAAACTTTGTGCCTTGGTGTCTTGGTGGTGCAAAATCCGCTCAACGGCGGCGGCGCAAGAGGACAAGCAAACCAGCGCCGGTGGCCAGCAACAGCCAGACGGAGGGTTCGGGAATGCTGTAGGACAACAGCAGGTTGCCGTTGATGGCGGAGAGGCTCCAGGCGTCGCCCAGGTCGGCGCTGCCGTCGAAATTTTGCAACAGCACGTTGTCCAGGTCGCCGCTGAGGCTGGCAAAACCGGCGGTCAGCAACCAGTCAGTGTCAGCGTCCGGCGTGTAGTCGTTGAGAAAATTCAGGCGGATGACGGCCTCGTCCGCGAAATCAAGATTCCAGATGCCGTTGGTGGCGACCAGGAGGTCGCTCAGCGTGTCGCTGGCAAGGTCCAGATTAAGAATGGAACCCGCCTCGAACAGCAACTGGTAGTTGGTGGCATTGTTGCCCGTGCTGAATGTCAGCGTCCCGGCCTGACTCGGACCGTCAGCGTCGCCGGGCATGAGGAGGCCGCCATTATGCACCACGATGCTCCGCTCCGCCGCCGAATTGAGGCCGCCGCCGACATTCAAACTGCGGTTGCCGCCGTTGGAGTCAAACATGACCGTGCCGCTACCAGCGAGCGAGGCGACGCGCAAATTCAAGGCACTCAACGTCGCCCGTCCGCCGTTGTTGACGTGCAAGTCAGTGGTGGCGGGGAGCGCCCCCCGATTACCGAAAAGCACGTTGCCCTGCACAAAAGTTGCGCCGCCGTAGGTGTTGTTGCTGCTGTTAACCACGGTATTCGCTCCGCTTTGGGTGTAAACGATGCCGGGGTTGCCGTCGTCCACGCTGTTGGTGAGGTTGGAACTGATGGTAAATTGGGTTTCTTGCCCGCTGATGTAGAAGGTGTTGGAACCGCTGTCAATGGTCCCGCCGGTGAGGGTAAAACCGCTGCGCTGGCCGTTGATAATCACGCCGCTGGTGATGACCAACTCGCCGCTGATGGTGACGGTGGTGTTATCCGCGGCGTTGACCAGCGCGTTGATGGTGCCGCTGCCGGTGAAGGTCTCGCTGGCGGTGATTTTCACGTTGTCATCAGCAGCGGCGCCATTGATGCCGGCGTGATACTCGGTCGTCTTGTCCAAAATGCGAAAGCCGCCGTCTGCGGTGTAAGTGACCAAGTCGGTGCCGTAATAGGCGTTTTGGTGCCAGTTTTGACCGTAAACGGTCAGCCCGGTAATCCAGGGAATAATGTCAATGTTGGCGGAGTCGGCCGCGCCGTGACCGCCGACCAAATCTTCCATGAGCTTGGCATCGTCAGTGACGAAGATTTTCGAGTCGCCCGTGCCGACGCGGAACAGGCTGAGCGTGGCCGCCGGGCTGACGCGGGTGACGGAATCCAGCGTGACGGCAAAACCGTTGCTCACCTGGCCGTTCTGGAAACCAATCGCCCCGCGCCCTTCGTGCAGGACGACCTTGCCGACGCTTTGCGAGAACAGTTTCGAGCTGCCATTGCCGCCAAACGACAGCTCGCCGCCGTAAAGATGTATTTCGGCGCTTGCTTCAAGCAGGTTCACCACGTCGGACTGCGCGCCGTTGACACTGGTCACATCCACGTACAGCGTGGCCCGGCGTCCCACCAGTTCGTAACGGTTCGCCCCGCGAACGCGCGCGCCGTCAACCACCTGATTGTTGGACGCCAAGGTCAGCACCCCGTCCGTGACGCGCACCACAGCGTCAGCGCCGGGATCGAGGTACAGGTTCTGGTTCATGGCGACCATGTTGCCCCCCACCATCACCACGCCCGCGCCGCTCTTGGTCAGCGACCGCAGATTGGTGCCGGTGTTGTAAAAGTACAACGTATCCTGCGTGGTCGCGCCGGATGGGTTGACGTTGAACACTACGTCCTGCCCGTCGAAGTCGGACACCCCCGAACGCCCCGGGTCACCGTATTGAAGAAATCTGTTAGCACCGCCACGGTCCACTATCAGCGACACGGTGGAACGCCCGCCGGGGTTGGACGATTGATACAGCCAGTTCATGGACTGGCCGCTATCCACGGCCAGCACGGCGTTAAACGGGTCGGTGTTGCGATAGATAAAATCGCTGCTGAGCGTGTGCGCGCCCGTGGCATTAATCATCCAGTTTAACGAGGTGAATTCAAAATTGCCGGAGGTACTCGACATGGGGATGTTACTGGGACTGTCCACGCGGACGGTTTTTTCATCAATAATTTCCGCAATCCAATCGCCAGCTCCCATACCGGCGGCGTTATTGCGAAGGTTTTGCCGGATTTTGGCCCCCATGCCGCTGACCGTGTGTGTGCTGGTGATGGTAAGCGTGCCACTGTAGGGATTCTCGGCGTCAACCACAAAGGTGCCGACTACCGGATTGGTCTGCACCGTGCCGTAACCGTTGCTGGCCCCCAAGCCGCTGACGTTGAGCACCCCGCTGCCGCTGGCGGTGAAAGCCTGGCTGATGGTGATTTGGCCGGCGTTGTTGACGGCGGTGATGTAGGCGCCGGCGGGAATGCCGCTGCCGGTGAGCCGGTCACCGACCGCGAGCTTGGTGGCGTCGAACGTGCCAGTGTAGATGACATTGGAATCGGCCAAATAGCTGACGTTGAAGCCGAAAGCCACGGCATTGTTAGTGCCGGTTAAGATGTCATTGATTTCGCCGCCGGCCCAGTTGTTGGTGTCCGTGTAGGAAGGATTATAGGTGTCGGTGTTCGTCCATTGCGCACTGACGTTGGCAACCACTGTCTGCGACAACATGATGCCAATCAACAACTAA
>JAISDC010000104.1 GCA_031265105.1 Verrucomicrobiales bacterium | reverse complement strand
GCCGGTGAAGCGGGGGTAGATGTGACCGACGGATTTGGCAGGGTCGGGTTTGGTCGGCGCTTGGTAGGTGACGCCGAGCAGGTCAAGGTCAGCCTGGGTGTGTTTGGGGTTGCGCAGGACGGCGTCGGTGATGGTGTCTTCCAGCCAGAGCAGGCCGCCGCTGATGGTGCCGAGGGTATCCAATAAGGCCCGCAAGCGTTGGGTGTCGGGCATGGTGACGTTGTCGCCGCTTTTTTGGGTGACGACTTGCAGCCGGGCATCACGGAAGCCGGTGGTCAGTTTTTCCAACTCAATGATGAGGTCGTTGAGTCGGCCGAAGCCGGCGGCGCTGTTGGTGATGAGGCCGATTTCCGGAGAAGGCAGACTGAGGCGTTCCCGGATGCCGGGCAAGACACCGACGTATTGGGTGAAGAAGTCCCGGATGCCGGGCCAGGTTCTGTGGATGTATTTTTTAGTGCTGAAGGCACTGGTATCGTGTTTATTGGGGGTGGTCATATAACTCCTTGGGGTTGATTTAATTACGGGTTGGAAAGTGGGGGCGAGAGGGCTGTTTTGGGCCGCTACCAGCGGCGCTGGTCTGGTTACCGGTGCGACTGGTGTCATTACCAGCGACGCTGGTGAGGTTACCAGCGCGGCTGGTGTGGTCGCCAGTGACGCTGGTTTTATTACCAGTGTAACTGGTTGTGCGCATCCGTGACGCCGGTGTCGTTACCAGTGCAACTGGTGCTGCCACCAGTGACGCTGGTATCGCTACCAGTACGACTGGTATGGTTACCAGTGGCGCTGGTGGTGCCACCAGTGAAACTGGTTTTGGCATGAATGCTGCCGGATGGGGAATAAAACGGGTAAAACTCGGCAGAGAAATTAACGGGTCAAGGCAGTAGTCATAATGAGCGCGTGAGCGCGTGAGCGCGTGAGCGCGATTCACTTGGTTTATGACTTATCTTGTTCATCTTCAGCGGGTTTTGGTAACTCGGTTGGACGATTTGACGAGGGGACGATATGGAATCGGGCGGGCTTGTGCAAGGGTTTTTTTTATTTTTTTTAACCACCGATGGACACGGATGTTTTAAGGGGAATTGGTATTAGGGGCAAAGGGTTGCGTGGCGGACGGGGGTATGGTATGTTTGAGGTCATGGATGTGGAAATTCTGGCCCGTATCCAGTTCGCCTTTACGGCGGCGTTTCATTATATTTATCCTCCGCTGAGTATTGGGTTGGGCGTGCTGCTGGTTATCATGGAGGGGATTTGGTTGAAGACTAAAAATCCGCTCTGGCATAGCTTGGCGAAATTTTGGACGAGGATTTTCGCGCTAACGTTCGCGGTCGGGGTCGCGTCGGGGATTGTCATGGAGTTTGAGTTCGGTACTAATTGGGCGACTTATTCGCGTTATGTCGGCGATATTTTCGGCTCGGCGCTGGCGGCGGAGGGGATTTTCGCGTTCTTTCTCGAATCGAGTTTTCTCGCGGTGTTGTTGTTCGGGTGGAACAGGGTCGGGCCGCGGATGCATTTTTTCTCGACGCTGATGGTGGCGCTCGGCGCGCATTTCAGCGCGGTGTGGATTATCGTCGCGAACTCGTGGCAGCAGACGCCGGCGGGGTTTCACATTGTCGGCGAGGGGCTGGCCGCGCGGGCGGAGGTGACGGATTTTTGGGCGATGGTGTTTAATCCCTCGACGGTTGACCGGTTGAGCCACACGGTCAGCGGCGCGTGGCTGGCCGGCGCGTTTTTGGTGATGAGTGTCAGCGCGTGGTATTTGTTGCGGGCAAGACATGTCGAGTTCGCCAAGGCGGCGCTCAAGGTGGCGCTGACGGTGGCGTTGGTCGCGGCGCTGTTGCAACTGGTGACGGGTCACCACAGCGCGGTCGGCGTGGCGCGCGAGCAGCCCGCGAAGCTCGCGGCGCTGGAGGGGCATTTTCAGGACGGCCCGGCGGGCATGTGGTTGTTCGGCTGGGTGAACGACGCGGAGGAGACGGTCAGCGGCGTGCAAATTCCCGGCTTGTTGAGTTGGCTGGTGCGGTATGACGCGAACGCTGAAATCACGGGCCTCGACGCGTTCGCCAAGGAGGACCGGCCGCCGGTGAATTTGACGTTTCAATGTTATCATTTGATGGTCGGGTGCGGCGCGCTGATTGTCATCGTCAGCGTTGGCGGGGTGTGGTTGTGGTGGCGCGGCAGGCTGTTCGACAATCGCGGCGCGCTGTGGGTGCTGGTGTTCGCGGTGGCGCTGCCGCAAATCGCCAATCAGACGGGCTGGTTCGCGGCGGAAATCGGGCGGCAACCGTGGATTGTGTACAACTTGCTGCGCACGTCGGACGCGCTGTCGCGGGTCGTGACGGCGCAACAGGTGCTGGCGTCGCTGTTGCTGTTCGCGCTGATTTACACGCTGCTGTTCGCGTTGTTCATTTATTTGTTAAATCGCAAAATTCAACTCGGGCCGGCGGCGCGGGAGGAGCGGTTATGACGGAATTTTTTACCGCGACGCTGGGGCTGAATTTGAACCTCGTGTGGTTCGTGCTGGTGGGCGTGCTGTTCACCGGTTACGCGGTGCTCGACGGCTTCGACCTCGGCGTGGGCGTGCTGCATTTGTTCATCAAGGATGACGGTCAGCGGCGGCTGATGCTCAACACCATCGGGCCGGTGTGGGACGGCAATGAGGTGTGGCTGGTCACCGGCGGCGGCGCGTTGTTCGCGGCGTTTCCGAACGTGTATGCCACGGTGTTCAGCGGCTTTTACCTGGCGTTCATGCTGCTGCTGGCGGCGTTGATATTTCGCGCGGTGGCGATTGAGTTTCGCGACCAACAACCGCAGGCGTGGTGGCGGCGGACGTGGGATTTTGCGTTCGGCCTCAGCTCGCTGGTCGTGGCGCTGCTGCTGGGCGTCGCCATCGGCAACATCGCGCGCGGCATTCCGCTGACGGTGAGCGACGGCGGGCAGATTGAATACGCGGGCGGCTTTTTCAATTTGCTCAATCCTTACGCGCTGACGGTGGGGGCGCTGGCGGTGACGCTGTTTGCGTTGCACGGGTGTCTCTATGCGTTGTTGAAAACTGACGGTGAGTTGCGTGAAAAATTGCGGCGCTGGGCAAAGCCGCTGGTCATGACGGTTGCGGTGTTTTACCTAATCGTAAATGTACTGACAGGGCCATTGGCAGCGCACATGGAATATCGCTTCTCGCCGCTGTTCATAGTTGCCATTGCCATCGGCCTCGGCGTGGTCATGTACGGCTGCATCGCCATGCTGCGTCAGCGTTACTTCGCCGCGTTTCTTTCATCTTGCGCCACCATTGTGACGCTGATGGCGCTGTTCGGCCTCGGCATGTTCCCGAACTTGGTTATCATGCCCGGCGCGCTCCCCGGCGCTCTCGCGCTGGATATGTACAACGCCGCCTCGTCGCAACGGACGCTGGCCATCATGCTCGTCATCACGCTAATCGGCATGCCGCTGGTGCTGACCTACACCGTGTTCATCTACCGCGTCTTTCGCGGGAAAGTGAAGTTGGACGGTTACAGCTATTAAGCGCCAAGCCCCGCGTCACTTTGCGTTAATTCTTCTTTGTTTTGACGAAGGCTTGGTCAAATGCGCTGCCGAGGCTGCCAAATCCCCCGCTCGGGCCTTGCGCCGGGGACGGTTGCCTGGGGATGTGGCCGCGGTTTGCCGGGACGGGGCGCGGGCTGCCGTTGGCGGGTTGGCCGCTGCCGCTGAGGTCGGGCTGGCTTTTCATCGACAGCGCGATGCGTTTGCGGGCGGCATCGACTTCGACGACGGTGACCCGCACCCGGTCCTGCACTTTCACAACGTCAGCGGGGTTTTTCACGAAGTTGTCGGATAACTGGCTGATGTGCACGAGGCCGTCCTGGTGGACGCCGATGTCCACGAACGCGCCGAAGGCGGTGACGTTGGTGATGAGGCCGGGCAGTTTCATGCCGATTTGCAGATGGGAAATGGCCGAAACACCGTCAGCGAACTTGAACACGGCAAACTCTTTGCGCGGGTCACGCCCCGGCTTGCTTAATTCGTTGAGAATATCCTGCAAGGTCGGCAACCCAACCTGGTCGCTGGCATATCGTTCCAATTTAATCCTGGCGCGCAGTTCGGCGTTGCGGATCAAATCGCCGGGCCGGCAGTCCAAATCCCTGGCCATCGCCTCGACCACGCCGTAACTTTCCGGGTGCACGGCGCTGGCGTCGAGCGGATTGACGCCGTCGCGGATGCGCAGGAAGCCGGCGGCTTGCTCGTAAGCCTTGGGACCGAGACGCGGCACCTTGGCGAGATCGGCGCGGGATTTGAAGGGGCCGTTGGCGTTGCGGAACTTGACGATGTGCTCCGCCAACGATGCGCCGAGACCGGAAACATAGGCGAGTAATTGCTTGCTGGCGGTGTTGACTTCCACGCCGACCGCGTTGACCGCACTGATGACCACGTCATCCAACTGGTGCTTGAGCGCGCCCTGGTCAACGTCGTGCTGATACTGACCGACGCCGATGGATTTCGGGTCGAGCTTCACCAATTCCGCCAGCGGATCCATCAAACGGCGACCGATGGAGACGGCGCCGCGCACCGTGAGGTCGTGGTCGGGAAATTCCTCGCGGGCGACGTCCGAAGCGGAATAAATCGAGGCGCCGCTTTCATTGACCATCACAATGACAATGCCCGGCGGCAGGCCGAGGGCGCGGATGAAGGTTTCGGTCTCGCGGCCCGCCGTGCCGTTGCCGATGGCGATGGCCCGGATTTTGAAATGGGCGCAAAGTTTTTTGATCGCTTCCCCGGCGTCACGGCGTTCGAAGTCGGACTTGTCGGGATAGATCACGCAATTGGTGAGCAACTGGCCCTGCGCGTCGAGCACGGTGACTTTGCAACCGGTGCGAAAGCCGGGGTCAATAGCGAGAGTGGCTTGCTGGCCCAGCGCGGGGGCCAACAACAATTCCTTCAGGTTTTCGGCGAACACCTTGATCGCCTCGTCGTCGGCTTTCTTCTTCGATTCGAGGCGCATTTCCACCTCAATGGCCGGGCCGAGCAGACGCTGGTAGCAGTCTTCCACCGCGAGACGGACTTGTTGGCCGGCCGGGGAACTGTTCCTGACGAACAAGGACACTAACAGCGCAATAGCTGGTTCTGCTTCCGGCTGGATACGCACCATTAGGAACGATTCCGCCTCACCGCGACGCATCGCCAGCACGCGGTGCGAGGGCGCGGTGGCCAGCGGTTCCCGCCAATCGAAGTAGTCCTTGAACTTGGCGGCCTCGGTGTCCTTGCCGGTGATCAGCTTGCTGCGGATCACCGCGTGGGCGCGGTAGAACTGGCGCAGTTGTTCGCGCGCCCTGGCGTCGTCGCTGAAGCGTTCGGCGAGAATGTCGCGCGCGCCGGCCAGGGCTTTCTCGGCATCGGGCACGGCTTTGGCAGCGTTGATATATTTGGCGGCGGCGGCCTCGACCTCAGCGGCAGGATTTTGTTCCCACAGAAAATCCGCCAACGGCTCCAGCCCGGCTTCCCTGGCGATGGTGGCGCGGGTGCGGCGTTTCGGACGATACGGCTGATAAATATCCTCCAAGCGGGTCATGGTCAGCGCCGCGCCGATGGCTTGTCGCAATTCGTCGGTGAGCAATTGGCGTTCGTCGAGGGATTTGATGATGCTGTTCTTGCGCGCGTCGAGTTCGGCCAGTTGCACCAGGCGGTCGCGGATGCTGGTGATGGCGACTTCATCCAGCGAGCCGGTGACTTCCTTGCGGTAACGGGCGATGAACGGCACCGTGCCGCCTGCGCCGATCAGCGTGGCGGTGGCAAGCACCTGGCGGGGTGACAAGTTCAGTTCAGTGGCGACTTGGCGGAGGTGAGTTTCATTCATAAATAAATAATCAATCGGGGTGACTATTTTCGTGATTGGCGGGAGTTGTACAAGGGAAATTTTTTCACCGCAGGGACACGGGGAAACGCGCCTTGGATTGGTTCCCCGCCACTATCAGCGAGGTCAGCGGCAGTTGGCAGCCGCAAAGCTGACGGACGGTGACTTTGGATTATGCGCTAACTACCCGGCCGGTTACGCGGCGGCGCGCGCGCCGGTCACGACCGCTCCTTCAGGGTGGCAAAATCGGTCTGGCCGCTGATGAACCGGTGCAAAGCGTAATCAAGGCAACGGCGGATGATGAAGGATTTGTCCAGGTTAGTCCTGGCCTGGAATTCCAGCAACAGCCGGCGCTGCTCGACCTCCAGCCGCACCACCGTCAGCGTCTTGGTCAATGGCTTTTTTGCTTTCATCAATGAACCTCGGAATCAGGCAGGCGATGCCAGCCGGCCGCTTGACAATGAACGGAACGATCAAATATGGCACACATCGCATACATACAGCATAGAGAATGCGGAGAATGTTGCGTAACGTCAACGACTATTTGAACTCCACCCCGCTGCCAATATGACTTGGTCAGCCCTGATTTAGAGATATAAATAATAAGCTATTCAACATTCTTAGAATGTCAGGAATGTTATTATGCATTAACAATGTTTTGTAATCAAGCAAGATATTACCTAAATTGCTCCACGTGAAGCCGTACTACACACCGGAAAGGTTGGTCGTATCCATCATCCAGGCGCAAGCCGAAGATGTATGCCATATCTCCTATGATTTAAGCCAGACTCCTGGCGCGTTTGTCAACGAATGCGTGACCGCGATTGTCAGGATGATGGAGGAAGACACGCCAACCTTGCCCGCCATGGTGGCTCAATACAAGGTGTTAAAAGCCGCTAGCGCCTTGAAAAGCCAGCTCCAGGCCGAAGCTGTCCCCGGCCCGACCAACGTGCTCATGACGTCCACCGGCGCCAGAAAATCCGCCGCCCTGCCGCGCATGTTGGTGCGCGAGGATTCTTCCGCGAGGAAAAAATAAGGGGCGGAAGGTGACGGTCAGCGGGTAAAAATCCCGTTGCTCCCGCCGCGACGACGGCTCCCGGAGCGGGGCACCGTCGGGTCGTCTTGGCGTCGATGATAACACACTATCAGCCACCACACGCCCAGGCCCGCGCCGAGCAGGAACCAAGTGGACGGTTCCGGGATGATTTCGGTGTGGAAGAGTAATTGGTTGTTGTCCAGGATGAAGTTGCCTTGTATGTCTTGGCCCAGGCCGCTGGCGGTGAAGTAGTCGGCGTTCAGGCTGCCGGTGGCGCCGCTGTAGTCCATGATGAGGTAGTCTTGGTCGCCCAGCAGGGCGGCGCTGCCGAAGTCCACCAGGATGCCGTCGGCGATGGTGAGGGTGCCGCCGGTGATTTGCAGGGCGCCGGTGGTGTAGTAGTCGAGGATGGCGCCGGTTTCCAAGGTCAGGCCGTTGGTGAGGGTCAGCGTGCTGGCGAGGTGGCCGCCATCGCTGATGGTCACCAGGCTGTCGATGTGGGTGCCGAGGCCGCCGAGGAGGGCGCCGGCGCCGACGGTGAGGTCGATGGCGCTGTAGTCGCTGACGGTGATGTTGCCGGTGAAGGCGGTGCCGGGGCCGGTGAGGCTGATGGTGATGGCGGCTTCGTTGCTGCCGATGATGTCGCCGGTGATGGTGGCGCCTTGGCTGCTGTTGAGGACGGTGATGGTGGTGCCGTTGGCGATGAGGTTGCCGGTCAAGGTGGAGCCGCCGGTCAGGTTCAGCGTCAGGTTGCCGAGGCCGGTGTTGCGCACGTCGCCGGCCAGGGTCGAGGCTTCGTCCACGTGGATGGCGGCGGTGGTGGAGACTTGCGTGATGCCGCCGCTGGTGTTGCGCCAGGCGGTGTCGAGGTTGATGGCGGCGGTGGCGCCGGTTAGTTGCGCGCCGCCCTTGATGGTGATGGTGTAGTGGCCGTTCATGTTGCCGAGGGTGGACGCGGCCACCGCGCGGTTCACGTCGTTGATGGTCAGGGCGGCGTCTTGCGCGGAATGGATGGCGCCGCCGTCGATGAGCAAGGTCATGTCGGCGATGCCGCCGCTGACGGGCGCCAGCATGATGCCGGTGGCGCCGGCGCCGGTGGTTTCAATTTGCGTGTCGGTCAAGGTGGCGCCGCTGCGGTCGTAGAGATAGACGCCGTGGCTGACGTTGCCGCTGGTGGTGATGAGGTCGCCGGCCAGGGCCAAGGTGGAGGCGTCACGCGCGATGACGCCGTGGCTGTTATCCCCGGCGGTGCTGACGCGCGCGTCGCTGATGGTGGCGCGGCCCTGATGTTGAAGATACACGCCGTGCCCGGAGTAGCCGCTGGTGGTGACGGTGCCGCCGGTCAGGGTCAGCGCGGAGGAATAATCGGCGAAGATGCCGTAAGCCATCCATTCGCTGGTCTGAATGTTCGTGTCGCGGACGGTGCCGCTGCTGGCGTTGAGGTAAATCCCGTAGCCGCCGCCGGTGGTGTGGATGGCGCTGTCCGTCAACAACAAGGTGGAATTGCCGTCCACCATGACACCGTGGCCGTCTTCCCCGGCGGTGCTGATGGTGACGCCGTTCACCTGGCCGCTGCTGTTGCCGTCGAGGCCAATCCCCTTCGACATTTCCTCGCTGACGCTGATGGTGCCGCCGGTCATGGTCAGGGTGGAGAAATTGTTCGCATCCACGCCGTGACCGATTTCACCGGTGGTCAAAATACTCACGTCGGTCAGGGTGATGGCGCCGTGGTCGTAGAGGAAGACCCCGGTTCCGTGACGGCCGGTGGTGTGGATGACGCCGCCGGTCATGGTGGCGGTGGAGCTGACACGGATCTCCAGGCCGTGGCTGGTGGTATTGATGTTCACGCCGGTCAACGTGGCGTGGCCGCTGTTGTAAAGCATCACCCCGTGCCCGTTATCGCCGCTGGTGCTGACCGTGCCGCCGGTGAGGAGCAAGGTGGCGCCGTTCTTGACAAAGGCGCCCTTGCCGGTCATATCAAGGTCGTCGAAGGAGCCGTGGGAGGCGTTGAGGATGATGTCAGTGCCGTCGTACAACGTCTCGCTGCCGCTGACGTACAGGGCGGGGTCGGTGCTGGTGTCGGTGTAAGACTGATCCGACTCCTTCAGCGTGCCAGTGGTGACGGATTGGCTGTCCGCGAGGGCGCTGAGGGTGACGCAACAGGCGAGCAGGCCGACGCTGAGTTTGAGGTTGAGGTTGTGGCCGGGGAAGGCCGGGGCGGTTTGACTATGGTTCGTTTTCATATGTTGATTCCTTAGGGTTGAGTGTTGGAAAAAACGGCCCCAGCGCCTTGGCGCATGGTCAGCGTGACCAGCCCGCGAATTCGTGGGACGGGAAACGCCGAGCGCCTGTTTGCTGTAAACCGCAATAAACATAACTTGGTAAATAAAACATGATGATAGATTTTAGCAAAAATTATTTATTAATGCCACACACCTTATATTTCACACTCCTGGTGTAAGGGCTGATGATGGGCACTGCGCGGCAAGGACGCGGGGGTTGGGGTAATTTTCGTGTTGTGACTGTCAGCGTCGCTGACGCTGAACACGCCGATCAGCGCCACGCGCGAAACTCGTCGGCGGGCGGCGGCGGCGGGCCGCCAATATCACGACGCCCAGGCCCGCGTTTAGCAGGAACCAGGCGGACGGTTCCGGCACGGCGCCGGTGGTGAAGTATAGTTGCCGGTTATCCCGCACGGTGAAAATGCCTTGCGTGTCCGGGGCCAGGTTGGCGACGGTGAAAGACCCGGCGTCCACGCTGCCGGTGGCATTGGTGTAATCAATGATCAGGTAGTCCCGGTCTGGTTCCACGGTGAGGTAACCGAAGTCCACCCGGATGCCGTCGCTGATGCTGACAGGGCCGCCGGTGACCAGCAGGCTGCCGGTGTAACCGAGGATGGCGCCGGTTTCCAGCGTCAAGCCGCTCATGGTGCCGCTGCCGTGGAACAGCGCGCCGGCGCTGACGGTGAGATGGATGGCGCTGGCGTTGTCCTGGCTGATGTTGCCGTGGAGGGCGGTATCGGCGCCGGTGATGGCGAGGTCAACCCGCGCGTGGTCGGTACCGGTGAGGTTGCCGGTGATGACGCTGCCATTGCTGCCAGTCAGGTCGAGGGTGGCGGTGGCGCTGACGATGAGGTCGCCGGCCAAGGTGTTGTGATTCAGGTTAACGGCGGCATGACTGGCGGCGGCGAGATACAGCGCGGTCGTGGCGCCGCCTGTGGCGCGGATGTTGCTGTCGGTCAGCGCCAGGGTGGAATGCCAAAACACGTACACCCCGGCACTGGACACTCCCGTCACCGTAATGTCTGTGCCGCGCACTGTGCCGCTGCTGGTGCCGACGAGGGCAATCCCGTACCCCTGGCGGCCGGCGGTATGGATGGCGCTGTCGGCCAGCGTCAGCGTGGAATAACTTTGCGCGTACACGCCGTCGCCAAAATTCTGTTCCGTCGCAATATCCGCGCCGCGCACCGTGCCGCTGCTGTGGTCGTAGAGATAAATCCCGTAGCCCTGGGCGCCGGCGGTGCGGATGGTGCCGCCGGTCAGCGTCAGCGCGGCGGCATTGGTCGCGGATACGCCGCAGGCCCAGTCCCCGGCGGTCGCGAGGTACAGGCCGGTCACCGCGCCGCTGCCGGTGGCGGCGAGCAAAATCCCGTGCCCGCGAGTGCCGGTGGTGGTGATGACGCTGTCGGTGAGGGACAAGGCGGCGCCGTCGTGCACATAAACGCCCCGGCCGACGGTGCCGCTGGCATAGGCGGAGTGACCGGTGGCGCTGATGGTGAGGTCAGTGCCGCGATACCACGTCCCGCTGCCGCTGACGCTCAGGGCCGCCGCGGCGCCGCTATCGGTGTACCCGCCGCCGGATTCCGTCACGCCGCCGCTGGTGACGGTTTGATTCCCGGCCAGCAGGCTCAACGCGGAGGAGCCGAGGATGCCGGCCAACAGCAGCGGCAGTTTGTTACCGCTGAGGCGCGGGAGGTTCAGGTTAAACGCGGAGGCGCGGAGACGCGGAGGTGCTGAGGGGTTTTTGAGGGTGGGAGGTTGGGGGGAAGTGTGTGGCATGGGTTGTTTTGGGGGTGGGATGCGGTTTTTGGCCGGTTTGGGACGGTTATAAGGGGGTTGGGGGCTGTTTTCAGTGCGCTGCCCGCGATTTTGGGGTTGTTTTGGACTATTTTCAGTGTACTGCCGGCGATTTTGGGGTTGTTTTGGACTATTTTCAGTGTACTGCCGGTGATTTTGGGGCTGTTTTGGACTATTTCCAGTGAACTGTCGGCGATTTCCAGTGAACTGCCAGTGATTTCCAGTGAACTGCCAGCGGTTTCCAGTGCACTACCGGCGGTTTCCAGTGCACTGCTAGCGGTTTCCAGTGCACTGCCAGCGATTTTCTGTGCACTGCTAGCGGTTTCCAGTGCACTGCCGACGATTTTCTGTGCACTGCCAACGGTTTTCCGGGCACTGCCAGCGGTTTTCCGGGCACTGAAAATCGTTTTCCGGGCACTGCTAAACGCTTTCCGGGCAGATCAAAAGGCGGGGCGGGGGCGGTCACTTGCGCATGGGCGGACGGCGGCGGGGGTGGAAGACGTCGCGGATGTTGCAGTTCAGCCGGGTGAGGATGCGGTCCAGCAGGCGCAGGGTGGGGCTTTGCCGGCAGCGTTCGAGGCGGTAGGCGGTGGAGGCGGTGATGCCGAGGCGTCTGCCGAAGTCGGCGTAGGTGGCGTCGCCGCGCCGGTGTTGCAAGAAGTTGCCGAAGATTTTTCCAAGGTCCATAGGGTTGCTCCAGGGGTTAGGGTTGCGGGGTTGGTTGGTTGGTTGGGGTTTGCATAAAGGTGGTGGGCGGGGGGTCAGAACTGGTGGCGGTAGCCGAGGTTGAGGCCCCAGGGTTGGTCGTATTTGGCGCCGAAGCTGGCTTCGTAGTCGAGGTGGAGTTGGTTGGCGGCGTCCAGTTGGTACACGATGCCGGCGCCGATTACGCCCCTCGCCCCGTCCACGTTCGGCCGCCATTCGCCGTCGCTGGCGTTGACGCGGCCGCCGGCGCTGAGTTGTTCAATGCCGCCGACTTTGAGGTAGGGTTGCAGCCAGCCGCTGTCGTTGAGTTGGATGTTCCGCCCGAACCGCGCGCCGCCGTGGAACTGGATGATGTCCGCGTCACCGAGGTTAACGGCCAGGCCCTGGGTGGTGGTGTAATTGTCATTCATCAAGTGCAGGTAGCTCGCTTGCAGGCTCGGCTCGATGAACCAGCCGTCCTGGAATTGGAACTGCCGGCCCAGTTCCAGACTGAGACCCACGCCGTAGCTGTGATAGCTGCCGTGGTCGTCGCCGTCGAAGCTGGTGTTGAAGTACTGGCCCTTGGCCACCGCGTCGGCATACCAGCCGTCCTGGTGCAGCCAGGTGCCGTAGAGGCCGCCGTAGCCGCTGTCGGTGCGACCTTCATAGCCGGTGTGGAAGTCGCGGTCAGCGCCGCCGTAGCCGGCGAAGAGGCCGGTGTAGAGGGTGTTATCCTGACCCAGACTCCACGCCTTGTCGGTGCCGAGGTCAACGCCGTATTGGATTTCCGAGAAGCCTTTGATGCCGGCGAAGCCGGTGTGGATGTTGGCGTGCTGGCCGTAGCCGCGCACCCAGATGTTTTCGACCAGGGTGCCGCCGACGCGGCGGACGGGGTGGTGGGCGCGCAGTTCGCCGAGGCGTTTGTGGAGGTGGTCTTGCTGGGTGAACCAGAAGCCGCTGACGGCGGCGGCGGTGTTGAGGACGGCGTCGCCGGCGGAGCTGATGAGGGGGCCGGCGGGGGGCGCGGGCGGGTCGATGGGCGGGATGACGGGTTCGGTGATGGTGCCGGTGTATATCAGCCAGGCGCCGGTGTCGCGGTTGTCGAGGAGGTATTGGTACATGCCGGCGCTGACTTCGCGGCCGAGGATGAAGGCGTCGCGGGGCATGGCGCCGGTTTCGTCGGCGATGACGCGGAGTTCTTCCTGCCCTTTCACGCTGTCGGCCAGGGTCAGGTTCAGGTTGGTCTGGCCGCTGATGCCGTGGCTGACGGTGAGGTCGTCGCCCAGCACGTGGTCGATGGTGATGGCGGCGCCGTTGGCGGCGCTGAGGGTGGTGAGTTTGGCGGGGCCGGTGAGGTTCCAGTTGGCGTTGTCATGCAAGGCGAGATGAAGTTTGGCGTTGTCGGACAATGTGGTCATGCCGGTGAGGGTGCTGGCGGTGAGGTTGACGGTGGCGGTGGAGTCGCCGCTGGCGGTGAGGTTGCCGGTGAGGGTGCTGTGGTTGGCGGTGAGGGTGACGGTGGCGGCGTCGCTGACTTGCAGGGCGTCGCGGCCGGGGCCGGTGGCGAGGGTGACGTGGTCGAGGTTGACGGTGAGGGCGCTGTCGGCGGTGCCGTGGTCAATTACGAAGCCGTGGCCGCCGCTGGTGATGGCGCTGTTGGTCAGGGTGAGGGCGGCGCGGTGGGTGTCGGTGACGGCGAGTTGCGCGGCGGGGCCGGTGCCGGTGTTGCGCAGGGTGGCGGCGGTGAGGGTGACGGTGGCGCTGTCTTGCAGTCGCACGGTGCTGCCGTCGGCGCTGGTGAGGTCCAGGTTGCGGCCGTCAATCGCGCCGTCGTCGGCGTACAGGGCGCTGGCGGTCGAGCCGGTGGCGCTGACGGTGCTGTCGCGCAAGGTCACGGTGCCGGATGAGGCGGCGTATAGGGCGTGAGCGTTGTCGCCGGCGGTGGTGAGTTGCAAGTTGCGGCCGTCGATGAGGCCGCCGCTGGTGTACAGGGCGCTGGCGCCGGCGCCGGCGGTGGTGACGGTGCTGTCGCGCAGGGTGACGGAGCCGGACAGGGCGGCGGCGACGCCGTGGCCGGTGTCGCCGGTGCTGTTGATGATGAAGTTGGCGGCGTCCACTGAGCCTGCCGAGATGCTGTAGATGCCGTAGCCTCTGGTGTTGCGGGTGGTGATGGCGCCGGCGGCGGCGCGGATGTGGGTGTTGGAGCCGGAGGAGCACAGGCCGTAGCCGCGGGCGGATTCGCTGACGGTGACGTTGGTGATGCCGTTTAGCTCGATGTAGGAGCGGTATAGGTCGCCGCTGACGGCGGAGGCTTGCACGCCGCTGCTGGGGCGTAGGAGGTTGCCGCCGTTGATGGTGATGTCCAGCACGGAGTCGGCGGCGGCGATGATGCGGGTGTCGTGGGGGTAGTCGGCGTTGTTGGCGTAACGGGCCAGCAGGCCGTGAGCGTCGGCGCCGCTGGTGGTGACGCGGATGGTGCCGGAGAGGTTGATGTCGCTGCCCATCGCGGCGTAGATGGCGCGGGATTGGTTGCCGCTGGTGGTGAGGTCGAGGTTGCGGGCGTTGATGGTGGAGCCGGTGTCGGCCTGGATGCCGTAGGCGGAGGCCGCCCCGGTGGTGACGACGGTGACGTTTGCCAAATCCGCCGTGCCGACCCCGGCGGTCAGGCGCACGCCGGTGATGGCGCAGTTGATGGTGACGTTGGTGAGCTTCAAGTAACCGCCGCCGCTGATGATTTGCACCCCGTCGCCGCGCTGGCTGGTGAGGGCGCTGTCGGTCAGCTCGATGTGGCCGCCCCATTTGCTGACCACGGCCGGCACCGCGCCCGCGGTGGTCACCTGCAAGCGCTCGCCGATAATCGTCGCCGACACGTAGGCCGACATGCCCCAGTTGCCGGCGCTGACGATGGTGCCGTCGGACAGGAGCGCGGTGCTGTTGTTCCCGGAAAGTTGCGCGCCGATGTCCGCCGCCTCTATCCGAAAGTCACGGGCGCTGACCGTGCCGTTGAACACTCCGACCGTGCCGTTGATGACATTGCCGGAGCCGCTGGTCAGCAAGCCGCCGTTGCTGACCTGCCAGGCGGTGTAGGTTTCCCCGTCCGCGGCGGTCACGCTGGTGCCGTCGGCGACCAACGGGCCGGCGTCGGCCAGCGCCGGCATGGTCCCGCCGGCCAGCAGGAGTAGGCAGTATGCCGTTACCAGCAAGCCCCGCATGGATTTTGCCAGCCAATGGACGTAAATAGTCATGTCATTAACACAATTGTAAATTAACATTCTAAACATGTCATGAATGACTGCGCGCGCAACAAGTATTTTAATAATAAAAAACCTAACCGCGGAGAAATATGCACCACCAAGGCACGAAGACACCAAGGCACGAAGGCTGTTTTTAAAACAAACCTTCGTGCCTTGGTGTCTTGGTGGTGCAAATGGTCTTTAGAACTGGTGGCGGTAGCCCGCTGACAATCCCCAGGGTTTGTCATACTTGTCGCCGAAGGAGGCTTCGTAGTCCAAGTGGAGCTGATTGTCAGCGTCGAGTTGCCAGATGAGGCCGCCGCCGAGTTCGGCACGGGCACCGTCAGTGTTGGCGCGGATGTGTTGGTAACCGTTGTGCAGGGTGCCGCCGGTGCTGATGGTTTCGACGCCGCTGATCTTCACGTAGGGTTGCAGTGCGCCGCCGTTGGTGAGTTTGATGGTTCTGCCGAATAGGCTGCCGATGCGGAGTTGCAGGGCGTCGAGGTCTTGGGCGCTGATGGTCATGGGGCCGGCGGTGTAGTCCTCGGCGAGGATGTGGAGATAGTTGACTTGGAACTGCGGCTCGATGAACCAATCATCGGTAAAGGTGAACTTCTTGCCGAGTTCGAGGCTGCCGCCGAGGTTCACGTCGCTATAGCTGGCTTTGAGTTGGGTGCTGCCGTAGGGGGCTTTTAGGTCGTTGTTGACACTGGCAGCCTTGAAAGTGGCATCTATATAGAAGCCGCTGGAGTGTAACCACGTGGCGTAAAGGCCGCCGTAGTAGCTGTTGAGTTCACCGTCAGTGCCGGGGGTGCGGTAGTCGAGGTCGCTGCGGCCGTAGCCGGCATAGACGCCGAGGTAGAGGTCACTGTTAGCGCTGATGGTGAACTTGTGATCCGTGCCGAGATCGACGCCGTAGATAAGTTGCTCATAGGCTTTGCCTGAAACTTTGCTGCCGACGTTTAGCTGTTGGCCGTAGCTTCTGAGCCAGATATTTTCAATTATATGGAGCGCGGGCGTCTCGCCCGCTGGCGGGCGGGACGCCCGCGCTCCATAGCGCAATTCACCCATGCGTTTGAGCAAACTGTTTTGCTGCGCGAACCACATGGCTTGTTGGACAGCGATGGCGCTGTTGAGGACGGCACCGGCGGGACTGACGCCGCTTTTGATGAAGTGGTCGCCGTCTTTG
>JAISDC010000083.1 GCA_031265105.1 Verrucomicrobiales bacterium | reverse complement strand
TCGACGCCCTGCAATTCCGCATCGGCAGCCTCTTCGGTCGCACCATCAACCTCACCAACAGCGGCGCATTACAACCCTACATCAAAATCAGCGGCGTCGAAACCATCAGCAGCGGCGGCGCCATCAGAAACGGCTACCAATCCACCCGCGCCAACACGGACGGTGCCAGAGCCGAGTTAGGCGGCGGTCTCATCTGGCAACTCGACGCCAACAACCAACTCCACCTCGACTACGAAGCCTCCTTCGGCGACAAGTACGACAAGCCCTGGGGACTGTCAGCGGGCTACCGGCACCAATTCTAAAGACCATTTGCACCACGAAGACACCAAGGCACGAAGGTTTATTTGAAAAATAGCCTTCGTGTCTTGGTGTCTTGGTGGTTCATCAATAAAAGATCTCCGCGCCTCTGCGGTTAAATTTTGTTTAAAAAAACCGCCTGAAATTATTTCGCCACGGTGAAATCCACCTGGCGCTTGATCTGGTCGATGCGGGCGACTTTGACTTTGATGGTCTGGCCGACGCGGTAACGTCGCTTGAATTTTTTGCCGATGAAGCTCTGGCTGGCGGCGTCGTGGTAATAGAAATCGTCCTTCAGCGAGGAGACATGAATCAGGCCGCTCAATAAAAACTGCGGCAGTTCGACAAACATGCCGAAGTTTTCCACGTTCATGATGATGGCGGGGAAGCTTTGCGGCTTGTCGCTGCGCAGTTGGTTGGCGAAAAATTCCAGCTTCTTCAACTCGACCGATTCATTCTCAGCCTCGGCGGCGACCCGTTCGCTGTCGCTGATGTGTTTGGCGATTTTTTCCAGTTCGGCCAGTGACGCGAAGCCTTTGCCCTGTTGCTTTTTCTCCAGCGCGCGGTGCACGACGAGGTCGGCGTAGCGGCGGATGGGGGAGGTGAAGTGGGCGTAATTGGACTTGGCCAGGCCGTAGTGGCCGAGCGGGCGCACGTCGTAGGCGGCGCGCTTGAGCGAGCGCAGCACGGCGACTTTCAGCGCGTGGGCTTCGTCGCGGCCGGCGATGAGGTTCAGCGCTTTTTGCACTTCGCGTTTTTGGGTCAGGTCGCCGACTTTGATGCCGTGGATGGCCAGGGTTTGGCGGAGTTCCTGCAGCTTGGTTGGGTCGGGGTTCTCGTGGACGCGATAGATGGCGGCTTTGCGGGCGCGCATCAAGTCGGTGGCGACGACTTCGTTGGCCAGCAGCATGAATTCCTCGATGAGCTGATGTGAGATGTCGTGCTCGACTTTTTTGATGTCGGTGGGGACGCCGTGCGCGTTGCAATAAACTTTGACCTCGGGCATTTCCAAGTCCAGCGCGCCGGCGGCGAAGCGTTTTTTGCGCAGCGTCGCTGCCAGTGACCAGGCGGCTTGCAGCATCCGCGCCAGGTCATTATCAGCGTTTTTCTTTTGCAATATCGCGAACGCCTGTTGATACGTGAGCCGATGTTTGGAATGAATAATCGAGCGGTGGATTTGGTATTTCACCACCTCGCCCCGCGTCGTCAGCGTGGCGATGACGCTGACGGTGAGGCGGTCCACGTCGGGGTTGAGGGAGCAGAGACCGTTGGACAATTCCTCGGGCAGCATGGGGATGACTTGGTTGACGAGGTAAACGCTGTTGCCGCGCCGGGCGGCTTCCCGGTCGAGTTCGCTGCCGGGGCGGACGTAGTAGGACACGTCGGCGATGTGGATGCCGACTTCCCACTGGTCGCGATTGAGCCGCCGCACGTGAATCGCGTCGTCGAAATCCTTCGCCGTGTCGGGGTCGATGGTGCAGATGAGCGCGCGGCGCAAGTCCAGGCGCTGCGGCAGGTCGTCGCACGGCGCGTCAGTGTCAGTGGCGGGGAAGCTGGCGACCTCGGCCAGCACGGCGGCGGGGAATTCGTCGGGCATCTCGAATTTGCGAATGATGGAAATGATGTCCACATTCGGGTCGCCCTTTTTGCCGAGGCGCTCGATGATGTCGCCCTCCGGGTTGGTGTGACGCGAGACCCATTCGTCCAGCTTGACCACCACGACATCGCCGACCGCGGCGGGTACCGCATCCCCCGGCGCGGGGGCCGGAACATAAATGTTTTGGATATAGCGGGGATCGGCGGGCACGACATAATGGAAGCGCCCGGATTTTTCCAAAGTGCCGACCAGCGTGGCGTGACGGCGTTTCAGGATGCGGATGACCCTGGCCTGCGGTTTGCCGGCGAATTTGCCGGTGCCTTGCGTGATGCGGGCGACCACGGTGTCCTGATGCATGGCGGTGCCGGTGTCCTCGGCCGCGATGTACAGGTCGTCGCCCTTGTCCTCGCGAATCAGGAAGGCAAAGCCCTTGGCGTTGAACGTAATCACGCCGGTCACCAGGTCGGCCTCCGTGGGCAGCACCCAGCAATCCTTGCGGATGCGCGCCACCCGGCCCTGTAATTCAAGCTCGCGCAACGCCGCTGACAGTGACTCGCGCAGTTGGCCGCCGACGCGCAATCGGCGGGCGATGGCGTCAAGATTCAGCGGGCGGTAATCGGGTTGAGAGAGCAGTTTGACGAGCCGGGCGGCCCAATCTGGTTGTGATGACATGCGCCGAGGATAACGCAATGCGGCAAAAGATACAGTTTTTACGGCAGTTCATTTCATCCCGCCGCAAGTTTGTATTTCCGCACGAAAATCTGCGCCACGTAGTTAATCAGCAACGCAATCAAAAACAACACGATGGCCACCATGAACAGCGCGCGGTATTGCAACCCGCCCTTCACCACTTCGGGAATCTCCTGCGCGATGAGGCCCGTCATCGTGTGCACCGGTTGGAAAATCACCGCGAGGCCCGCGCTGAAATCGGGAATCTGAATCCGGTTCCCCGCGCACAACAACACCACCATCGTCTCGCCAATCACGCGCCCCAGGCCCAGCAGCACCGCCGAGATGATGCCGGACAAACTCGCCGGAATCATAATCTGCCAAATCAACTGCCAGCGGTTCGACCCCAGCGCCAGCGACGCCTCGCGGTACGCCCGCGGCACGTTGTTCAGCGCGTCCTCGGCGAACGTGAAGATGCTCGGCACCGCCATCAGCGCCAGCAACAGCCCCGCCGTGACGATGTTCAGCCGCTCCGGGAACGGGAACCCCGGCACCCACGCGAGGCCCGGCCAGCCCGACAGCACCCGCAGCGCCTCGCCCAGCACCGCCACGCCGAAAAAGCCGAGCACCACCGACGGCACGACGGCGATGAACTCGATGAACGGCTTGATGAGCCGCTGCTCGCGCGTGGTGGCGATTTGGTTGACATACACCGCCGCGCCCACGCCCAGCGGCACCGCCACCAGCAGCGCCACCAGACTAATGCTCAGCGAGCCGACGAACAGCGGGATGATGCCGTACCAATCCTGCCAAAAACTTTGCGTCACCCACTTGCCGCCGAGCACGAACTTGGTCAGCGACTCGTAAAACGCCACCGGCCGGTCGTGCCGCCACGCCGACAAGCGCGCCTCCACCTGCGGCAACGCGGCGGCGTATTTTTCCCCCGCCGACTGGAATTTCGCCAACTCCAGCCGCAGCGGCGCGTCCGGCAGTTGGTCCACCGACGCCAGCAGCGCCCGCACCCGCGCCGCGAGCGCCGCGCTGACGGCGTGATGTTCCGCCAGCGCCACCGTCAGCGGCGCGTCCTCCCTGGCGAAATCAATTTGCTCAACCGCCAACTCCCGCGCCTCCTCCGTCAGCCCCGCCTTGAGCAACAGCGCGCGCGCCGCCCGGTTTTCCTCCGCCACACTCCAGCGCTCCTTCAGCGCCGCGCAATGGCGCGACCACCGGTCCAGCCACTCCCGCAGCGGCTCCCCCGCCGCGTCAAACCCGGCGGCCAGCGCGGCCAACTCCGCGCTGTCCGCGTGCCGCTGCCGCACCGCCTGCAAATGCCGCGTCAACGCCGCGTAAGCGTCCCCCTGGTCGCGCGCGATATCCACAAACTCCAGCCCCGCCAGCCGGTAAATTTCCAAATTGCGATAATGCTGCGGGAAAAAACCCAGCCCCTCGCGGAACAGCGAAAACGTGATGAGCCCCAGCACAATGATGGCCGTCCACGCGCTGCTGGCAAAAAAATACTTGATGACCCCGTCGGCGTTCAATCCGAGGAATCGCCACTGATTACGCGCCAGCAACGACTCCGTCATGGGTCGCTGGTCGAGGCGTTTGATGGAGCCGGTCATAGGCGACAGGTTGAACCGCGAATGTTACGATTGCGTGACGACGGGGTGAATTTTTGCATCCGCAGATTAACGCGGCTGATTTTATGATTAAAAAACTCAAACCACCAAGGCACCAAGGCGCGAAGTTTTATTTGAAAAATCCTTCGCGCCTTGGCGTCTTGGTGGCCGGAGTTTTTTTAGAACTGGTAGCGGTAGCCGGCGGTGACGCTCCAGGGCTGGTCGAACTGGTCGCCGAACTCGGCCTGGTAGTCGAGGTGGAGCTGGTTGTGGTCGTCGAGCTGCCAGATGAGGCCGGCGCCGAACTGGGCGCGCAGGCCGTCGTAGTTGGGGCGCCAGCGGCCGTCGGCCCCTTGGATGGCGCCGGCGCTGCTGGCGGTGACGGCGCCGCCGCGGCTGGTCTGGCCGACCAGCATCGCCTTGGCGTAGGGTTGCAATATTCCTTGGTTGCTTAACCTGACGGTCTGGCCGAACAGCGCGCCGAGGCGGCCTTGCAGGATATCGGCGTCGGCCTGGCTGACGGCGAGGTCGCTGACGCCGCGGGTGCGGTAGTCCGCGCCGAAGATATGCACGTAACTCAACTGCGCCTGCGGCTCGATGAACCAGCGGCCGGGCAGTTGGATCTTGCGGCCCAGTTCAACGGAGGTGCCGGCCGCCCAGTTGTTATACTCGCCGCGGTTTTTACCGCTCAGGTCGAAGGTCTCGAAGCTGCTGTCCAGGTAGGCGGCCTTGGCCACCCAGTCGGCGTACCAGCCGCGCTCGTGCAGCCAGGTGGCATAGACGCCGCCCTGGTAGCTGTTGCTTTCGGCGTTGGCGCTGACCTGGCGGAACTCCAGCGAGCTTTGTCCGTAGCCGCCGAACACGCCGGTGTAGAGGACATTGCCGGCATTGAGTTGCCATAGCTTGTCCGCGCCGAGATCGGTGCCCCACAGGGTGTCCCGGAAGGCCGCGCCGCTGGCGCCGCCGCCGGCGTTAACCTGCTGGCCGTAACCGCGTACCCAGACGTCGCCCGCGCCGTGCCTGGCCAGGTTGCTGCGGCCGTCCAACTGCGCGTAGTCCAGCCGCAGGCCGCCCAGGCGTTGCAGCAGGCTGTCCTGCTGGGCGAACCAGCCCAGGCTGGAGGCGCCGGCCACGCTGAGGATCACCCGGCCGTCGGTGGAGAGGCCGTTGCCCATCAGCCACCAATTGTTGGCGTTGCCGTCCAGGTTGGGATTGCCGGCGCCGTCGAGCACGGTGTACTGGAACATGCCGTCCCGCAGCGTGCCGCTGACGAAGGCGCCGCCGCCGGCGGTCTCGATGAGCAAAATCTTCTCCTTGCCGGTCACGCCGCCGGGGCCGTCCAGGCGGTTGAACACGATGCCGTGGGTGCCGCTGACCGCGCCGGTTTGCAACAAGTCGCCCTGCTGCGCCGCGATGTTCACGTTCAGCACGATGACCCCGCCGCCGGACAGGTCGCCGACCCGCGCGGTCTTGAAGCCGCCGCTGCCGTCGCCGAAACTGATCAGGCCGTGGTTGGTCACGTGGCCCAGTTGCGCGCCGTCGCGGGCCAGGAGGATCTGGCTGTCGGCATCAACGGTGATATTACGGCCGAAACTATTGGTGCTGTCCAAAGTCACGCTGCCGGCGGCCAGGCTGACTAACGCCACCTCCACCGTGCGCTCGTCGGTAACGGTCAGGCTGGAGGAAAGGACCACCAGTTCGCCCTCGCCGCTGAGATTGTTTTGCAGCGTGCCGCTGGCATTGCGGTAGGCCAGGACGCCGCCGTTCTCAATCGTCACCTCGGCGGTGCCGACGCCGGCGATATGTTCCAGCGCCAGCGCGCCGCCCTGCACCTGCACGGTGCCGCCGAAACTGTCGTTGGCCCGGGCGATGGTCACCGTCTCGCCGCCCTGCTGCACCAGCGCGCCGCTGCCGCTGAGCGTGTTGACCAGCTCACCGCTGACGGTGGCGCTCAGCACCAGGCTGCCGCCCAAGGCAATCTCACTGGCACCCAAACCGCCCGCGTCGTCCAGCACCACCACCGCCGCGGCGGCGATGTCCACCAGCCCGCCGAGGTTGTTGGAACCGCTGACGGTGAAGCTGGCGTCCGCCACGCCGAGGGTGCCGCTGCCGGTCAACCGGCCGAGACTGACGCTGTCGCCGCCGCTGCCGCTGATGGTCAGTTCGCCGCCGTTCAGATTGAGCGTGCTGCCGGCACTGCCGTTGAACGCGCCGACCGTCTGGCTCTGGCCGTTCAAGTCCACCGTGGTATCGGCCGCCAACTCCAGCAGCGCGGTATCGCCCAGCGCCCCGCTGTTACCGACGATCAGGGTGCCGCCGGTGACCAGGGTGGCGCCGGTATAGCTGTTGGCGCCGTTGTTGAGGGTGATCGAGTTGCTGGCACTGATCTGCAGGTTGCCGCTGCCGCTGACCCGCGCGTGCAGTTCGTCGGCGCCGGCCAGCACCGCGTTGGCGAGATCGTTATCCAGCACGGTGGTCTGGCCCGCCAGCAGTTCCAGCGCGGTCAGTTCGTAACCCAGATACAGGCCGCTGCC
>JAISDC010000017.1 GCA_031265105.1 Verrucomicrobiales bacterium | reverse complement strand
ATGGGCAACCAGGGCCACGCCAACGAGGGCACCCGCTACGTCCGCGAATGGATTGAAGCCGGCGCCATCGGCACGGTCAGGGAAATTCACGCCTGGACCAACCGCCCCATCTGGCCGCAAGGCGTCGATTGGCCGGCGGAGAAGCCCGTCCCGGACACCCTCGACTGGAACCTCTGGCTCGGCACCGCCCCGTGGGATGAATACCGCGAGCGCATCGTGCCGTTCAACTGGCGCGGCTACTGGCGCTACGGCTGCGGCGCGCTGGGGGACATGGGCTGTCACTTGCTCGACGCCGCCTTCTGGACGCTGAACCTGCGCGGCAACTGCCGCGTCACCCCCACCATCGAAGGCGCCACCGAGGCCAGCGGCCCCAAGGGCGCCACCGTCGTTTACGAGTTCCCCGCGCGCGGCGACCTGCCGCCCGTCAAGTTGTACTGGTACGAGGGCAGCCATTTCAAGCACGTCCCGCGCCCGCCGGAATTGGAAGCCGACAAGGAACTCAGCGCCACCGGCAGCGCCTATTACCGCGGCGACAAGGGCGTCCTGTTTGTCAACGGCAGCTATTCCGATTCCCCGCGCCTGATTCCCGAAACGGCGATGCAAGAGTTCAAGCGCCCCGAGAAAACCATCCCGCGCACCCGCGGCGCGCACCGCGAGTGGCTTGACGCCTGCAAGGGCATTGGCCCCACCCCCGGCTCGAACATTGTTGACCATTCCGCCGAGATGACCGAGCTGTGCCTCATCGGCCAGCTCGCCATGCAACTGAACAAGCCCATCGACTGGGACGCCGCCAACGCCCGCTGCGTCGGCCTGCCCGAGGCGGACGCGCTGATTCACTCCGCATACCGCATCTTCTAAACGCTTATGAAAAAAATCCTCATCACCCTCATGACTGTCACGCTGCCGGTCACCATCCTGCAAGCCGAACCACCCGCCGGCGCCACCGCCATGACGAAGGACATCACCAAAACCTGGGCTGACAGTCGCGGCAACGATTCGCAAAAATGGCCGCTGCCCGTGCCCCTGCTCGCGCCCGACTTGTCCAACGCCGAATTCAAAGCCGGTCTGTGGCAATACGCGGACGGCGTGCTGAGCGTCACCGGCAGCGGCGGCGGCATGAGCGAACTATGGACGAAGGAGAGTTACGCCAACTACGCGCTGTCGCTGGAGTTCCGTTGCGCCGAGGGCACCAACAGCGGCGTGCTGTTGCGTTGCAGCGACACGGCGGATTGGATTAACAACACCATCGAGGTGCAAATTCTCCAAGGCGAGGCCCCCGACGGCAAGCAGGCGAACGGCGCCATCTTCGACTGCCTCGCCCCCCGCCGCCAAGCCGTCATCAAACCCGGCGAGTGGCACCGTTACATCATCATCGCCAACGGGCGCGACATCCAAGTCTGGCTCGACAACGATGAAATCATCAAAATGAACCTCGACGACTGGCCCGAGGCCGGCAAAAACCCCGACGATACCCCTAACAAGTTCAAGAAAGCCTACAAAGACCTGCCGCGCGAAGGCCGCATCGGTTTCCAATACCACGGCACCCCCGTCGAGTTCCGCAACATCCGCATCGAGAAATTCTGAAATACCAACGCTGAATCGCGAACTTCCCGCCCCCGTTGGCAACTACCATTCCCAGCGCGTCACATCACGGCATGACCGGGAACGCCGGCATCTTGCCGGCTGTGCTGATGCTGACAGCCGGCTAGAAGCCGGCGCTCCCAGTGTCAGCGGGCGGGACGCCCGCGCTCCATATAGCTGACGCCCAACGCAACCCCATCCGATACCCTATGGAGCGCGGGCGTCTCGCCCGCCAAGGCCGCGGGCACATGACACTGACTATCAATGGAAAAGCCACGCGCCAACCAGCTTGCCAACCTCCCGACCCCGTTGGCTGTTGCCACTCCCAGCGCGTCACACCACCGCATGACTGGGAGCGCCGGCATCTTGCCGGCTGTGCTGATGCTGACAGCCGGCTAGAAGCCGGCGCTCCCAGTGTCAGCGAGCACATGACACTGACTATCAATGGAAAAGCCACGCGCCGACCAGCTTGCCAACTTCCCGGCCCCGTTGGCAATTGCCACTCCCAGCGCGTCACACCATGACATGACTGGGAGCGCCGGCATCTTGCCGGCTGGGCTGATGCTGACAGCCGGCGAGACGCCGGCGCTCCCAGGCGCTCCCAGTGGTTTCAGCGTTTCATGAACGGCGGTGGCGGGTGGTGAGCGCCAGCGCGCCGAGGCCCGCGCCCAGCAGGAACCAGATGGACGGTTCCGGGACGGCGGTGGCGTTGAAGATTAGTTGGCTGTTCTCAATCCTGAAGTCTCCCGCCACGTCGGTGCCGGCGACGGTGAAATCGGCGGTGTTATAGTTGCCGGTGGGTGTGCCGCCGGTCCAGTCAATGATGACGTAGTCGGAATCCACTGTCAGGCTGGCGTTGCTAAAATCAACAAGGATACCATTGTCAAAATACAGCGATATATCGCCCAAAATGAGCAGGGGACTGCCTTCCACATACTCCAAAATCGCACCACTCTGCAACCACATTGTACTATAGCTGCTACTGCCTCCGTCAAAGATTATGGAAGTTTCCAGACGACCGCCATTTTCGATATATAAATCACCCTCAACCGTGCCGTCACCGCCGAGAACGTAACCATTTCTAATGATAACTGTACCTTCTGTTTTCAGCTTCGCC
>JAISDC010000007.1 GCA_031265105.1 Verrucomicrobiales bacterium | reverse complement strand
GCTACGCTGCTGTTGAGGACTGCGCCGGCGGGGCTGGTGCCTTGTTTGATGAAGTGGTCGCCGTCTTTGATGATGGTGTCGATGCCCCAGTCGATGGGATCCCATTGCCAGTTCTCCGTGCCCTCGCCGGTGACTTTGCCGGGGAGGACGTCGTTGGGGTTGAGTTGGCCATTGCCGGTGGTGTCCACATGAACTGTGCCGTCACCGTCAGCGGTGTCGGTGACGGTGATGGAGCCGCCTGCGCCGGTGTCGCTGTTGACGCTGATGGTGATGGTGCCGGTGTGGGTCATGTTGTCGAAGATGACTTCGTAATCGCCGATGTTCCAGGTGCCATTATTCTCACCGTAGTTGCCGTGGCTGTCTTTGTCGAATGTCCACTCGCTGTCGATGTTGACAATGAGGTTGCCGTCGTGAAAGCCACCGGTGCCCGTGGCGTGGTCGTCGAGGGTGATGGTGACGGCCGCGTCGTCGTTTTGGGTAATGTCACCGAGCAGGGTGCTGTTGCTACCGCTGACGGTGAGGTCGATGACGGCATTGTCATTGCCGCTGACGGTGCCGGTAATGGTCGCGCCGTTGCTGCCGCTGAGGGTGAGGTTGGTGTCCTCAATGCCGGTGATGTTGCCAGTGAGGGTGCTGTCGTCGAGGTTGAGGGTGGCGGTGCTGCTGCCTTTGATGTTGGTGTCGCCGCTGAGGGTGACGCCGTCTTCCACGGTGACGTTGACGAGGTTCATGGCGTCCACGGTGTACGGTTCGCCGTCGGCGAGAGTGCCGGTGACTCGGTTGACAAGCTCGAAGGCTGAGGTGCCGCTCAGTTGCGCGCCGCCGGTGAGGGTAATGTCATAGGCGCCGCCCCGGCTGGCCGCTACGTCGGGGTCGGTACTGGTGGTCGTACCAGTGACGCCAATTTGCACCGCCGGGCCGTTTGCCGCGCGGACTGAGCCGCCATCCATGACGATGGTGTTGGTCTTGTCTTGGTGACCGTTTGAGCCATGGTAGGAATAAATTCCCGCCGCGTCCTGCCCGCTGGTTTCAACGGTCACGTTGTGCATGAGCATCGTGTTGTTGCCAACGCCGGCGATCCGTACCGCGTAACCAATGGAGCCGGTGGTCACAATGGTGCCGCTACGCAGGATCATGGTATTGTCGCCGTAGCCATACGGATTGTCGGTATTGGCACCGACGGTAACGCCAAACCCGTTGTCCCCCTCGGTCCGCACGGCGAAATTCTCCACTTCCAACCAACTATCGTGACTTTCCAAGAGAATACCAACCGCCGTGTAACCGCGCGTAGTCGCGGTCAAGCCGCTGATGCTGCCGGTGGAGGAGTTGCTGTAGAAAACAGCGTGACCGTGGTCACCGAAGGTCTCGACGGTAAGATTTTGCCCGTCCACTTGGTTGCTGCTGGTAACGTATAGTCCGTAGCTATTCAAGCCCACGGTGTTGATGCTGACGTTTTCCACCCGGCCGGTTGAGGTGTCGGTGTAGTAAAGGCCACGGCTGTTATTCCCGGCAGTGGTGAAGGTACCGCCGCTAATGGTCATGGTGGAGGAACCGGTCGCATACGCGGCGTGGCCATAGCTCACCGCTCCGCCGCTGCCGGTGACATCGTGCAGGTCCAGCCGGCCTTGGTCGTAAACGTAGGCGCCATACTGACCACCGCTGCCGCTGAGGGTGAGGCGGGTGCCGCTGTAGAAGGTCTCGCTGCCGCTGACTTGCAGGGCGGCGGTGCCGGAGGCGGCGGTGTAGGTCTTATCCGCCTCCGTCCAAGTGCCGGTGGTGACGACTTTGTTGTCCGCGAAGACATTCAACGCGGTAAAGAAAGCGAGCAAATACACGCTCGCTCTGATGCCGAGCCGCTTGGCGGCGAAGCAAACGTTGAGGGCGCAGAGGGTTAAGATTCGGGTTAGGGTTTTCAGTATGGGTGTTTTCATAAGGATTTTTATCCGCAGATTACGCAGATTTTCGCAGATTTTTTTTGAGCTTCATTAACGCAAAGGCGCAAAGGGGCAAAGGCGCAGAGATTTTTTTGGTTTGGTTTTTTTAATTAACAAAAATCTTTGTGCTCTTTGTTCCTTGCCTCCTGCTTCGCAGGGGAATTTGAAGTGTCGTGTAATTGCCACTTTTGTAGTTGCGTCTTTGCGTTGATGTGGCTCTTGTTCTTTTTGAGGTCAGTTAATCAGTTTCTTGTCGGTGTCACTCCAGGGGCCTTGCTGGAGGCGGGGGTTTAACCACGCGGCGCGGGCGAGGAGGTATTTGCCTTCCGCCGCGTCGTCGAAGATCAGCGTGTGGTGTTTTCTGGTGAGGATGGCTTGTTGCCAGTCGGTGGCGTCCTCGAACTTATATTGTAATAATGCGCCGTAGTGGTTGGGGTCGGCGAGGTAGGTGGTGGGGTGACCGGCTTGGTTATTATATAGATAGATGTCCACGTCGTGATGCTGGCCGGTGACCAGGCTGATGATCGGGGCTTCGGTGGGTGGCGGTAACGGCTGATGATGCACGGGGTGGCGGGGGCGGATGCCCATCGCGTCGAGACCTTCGTCAGTGACCAAGGGGTTGCCGAGCAGGTAATTGATGAAACCGGCGAGGAAGGCACGTAGGGCAATGGCAGCGGCATTCTTGGCGGCGACGGTGAAGTGGTTTCTGGTTTCAACGGCGGCGTTGGCGTTATAGGCGACCTCGTAGGCATTGTTCAGGTCGGTTAACTGTTGCAGCAGGCTGACGCTGATGTTCCACTGGGTCGGGGCCTGATTTTTACGGCAGGTGGTTTCGATTAACCGGCTGAAAGGCAGCAATTCGCTGTCTTGGCGCGGGACTTTGTTTCGGTTGGTGTTATTCATGGTGGTTTCTTTGGTTAGTGGTTGATTGGCAAGGTGTTAATGTTCCCTGACTGGGGCATCTGGCGGGGAAACGAGGCGGTAAAGACGGTTGACATTGACTCGATGTCATGTGACAGCGGCTTAATGTCATGTGACATCAGCTTCATGTCACATAACTTTGACCTGATGTCACGTGACTTTGCTGTAATGTCGTGTGACATTGGCTTGATGTCACATGACATTGCGTCAATGTCAGCCGATTTTAGGTCAATGTCATGTGACTTTGCCGTAATGTCACCTGACTTTGCGGCGATGTCAGGTGACATCAGGGCAAAACGGGCTGACATGAACGTCCGATGACCCGGTTTGCCCATATCGGGAATGGCTTGAGTAAAATGGGGCCGGGAAATTAAGGGGTCGGGGCGGAAGTCAAGCGAGGAGAGCACGTGAGCACGTGAGCACGTGAGCACGATTCACTTACGTTATGACTTATCTCTCTCATCTTCAGCGGGTTATCGGTAGTTAGTAGATAGCATGTAGTAGGTAGCATCTATTTATTCCCGATAACGGGATGGGACGATATGGAATTTGTCTGCCTGGCGCAAGGTTTTTTTTATTTTTTTTAACCACGGATGGACACCGATGGACACTGATAAAAAACCAAAAAAATAATCCGTGTTCATCCGTGGTTAAAAAAAATGGTTGGCGATGCTCAATTTCCCTCTTCGTAGATGAAATGCCGCGCCTTTAGTTCGTCGATTTTCTTGCGGAACTCGTCGCGGAACGGTTCGGAGAGGCGTTCCAGGATGCGATAGACCTGGATTTCCCCCTTGATGTCGCCCTGGTCTTCGAGCAGTTGTGCGGCGGCGACCCCGGCGCGGTTGAACCAGTAATGCTCCGGTTCCGCCGGCAGGCCGGTCACGTCGCTGGGCAGCAGGCGGCCATAGACCACGTCCAGGTAGGCGGCCAGCGCCGCGGTGGGCTGTTGTTGCTGGCCGAGGATGTCGCCTTTCAAACAGCCCGCTTCGTTGCGCTGGGCCATGGTGAGGTGGTTGGCGGCCAGGAGTTGGTTGATGACGGTCAGCGCCGCGTCGTACTGTTTGGCGTTGTCCTTGGCGAGCCGGTAGAGGCAGTTGACCTTGCGCAACGAGGCGTCGGCCCAAATCGGGTCCGGCGGGCGGCTGGCGATGACGGAATCGGCGATGCGCAGGGCCTCGGCCCATTTTTCCGACCGGATGTAGCAGCGGATTTGCATGACGCGGGCGTCCGGCTTGAGGGCGGAGTGGTCGGGAATTTTTTCCAAAGTGGTGACGGCCTCGGGGTAGTTGCCGAGGTTCATGGCGCATTTGCCGGCCGCGTACAGTGCCGCGTCCACCAGCGGGTGACCGGGATATTTGTCGGCCACTTGCTGGAAGTTGACCTGGGCCTGGCCGTAGTTGCCCTGGTCGAAGTAGGCGTTGGCGACCTGGAACCAGGCCCTGGCCGCCAGGTCGTCGTTTTTGGGAAAGCGGGCGATGAGCTGGTTCAGCGCGGCGCGGAAGTCGTCGGGCGGCAATTGCCCCTGGCGCTGCTGGATGAGGAGCCGGAGATAAATCGCGCCGGCCAAATCGCGGTATTGGGGGAAGGTGGCTTCCAGCGCCGCCAGGTTTTTCAGCGCCTCGTCCGTCGCGCCGGACTGGTACTGGGTTTGGGCCAGTCGGAACAGCGCTTCCGCGGCCACCTCGGGATGGTCTTTGCTCTGGATGAGGGTTTGGTAAATTTTTTGCGCCCCGGCGACCTGGCCGGCCTGTTCCAGGATGCGCGCCTGTTCCATGGCGATGTCCGCCAGGCGCGGGCTGGCGGGGAATTTGCCGGTGAACTCGGTTTGCAACGCGGTGAACTCGGCGGTCTGGCCGGTTCTGGACAGCAGCATCAGCGCCTGGAAGTAGGCGCTTTCCACTTGCGCGGCGTTGGCGGACTGGCGGGCGACGGCGAGGAATTGTTGCCCGGCCTCGGCGTAATCGCCGGCCTGCGCCTGCAACTCGGCCAGGCGGTAGGCGGCGTCCAGCGCCAGCGGCGGGTTCGCCGTCTGGGCGCGGATTTTGCGCAGGACTTTGGCGGCGGCGGCCGGGTCGTTTTTCTTCAGGAAACATTCCGCGACGAGCATTTGCGCGGGCCAGGTCCACTCGTTGCCGGGCTGGCCGGCGCCCAGGCCGTCAAGCTCGGTGATGGCGGCGTCATAGTTGGCGGTGTGGTAGTAGAACAACCCGATGGCATACAGGCCGGACCGGCCCGCCGCGCCGTGGTCGCGGGCGGCCTGGCGGATGTTGAGCGTGCCCTGGGTCAGGGTGTTGTTTTGCAACTGGGCGTCGAGGTATGCCGTGACCGCGACTTGCATGACCTCGGGGTCGCTGGTGGTGACGTAAGCCTGCAGGAACGCCTCCGAGGCGGCCGGCCACTGTTTCTGCTCCTGATATACCTGGCCGAGGCCGAGCCAGGACTTGGCCATCAGGCCGGCCGCCTGCGCCCGCGGATCGCCGGTGATTTTCCGGTAATTTTCAATGGCCTTGGCGGGCTGGTCCGCCAGGCGCGCCAGCTCGGCGATCCAGTACCAGAGCTGGTACTGCGTCTTGCGATCCACTTGGCCGCGCGCCATCCGGTCAACGATGCGGGCAGCCTCGTCCAGTTGGTTGTTGCCGATGAAGATGCGGACTTTTTGCAACAACGCCTGCTGCTGGTCGGCCGGATTATTCCGGTTGTCCAGCAGCGGCTCCAGCGCCGTCAGCGCGGCGTTCTCGCCCTCGGTTTGCAACAGGGCGGCGCTCAGGTTCAGGCGGGCCTTGGTGCGGTGCTGAAACGCCGGGTAGTGTTGCAACATCTGGCGGTACAAAGCCGCGGCCGCCGCCCAGTTTTTCAGGGAGAAATTGGCCTCGGCCTGCCAGAAGATGAATTCCGGTTTTAACTGCTCCGGCGTGGTGGCCGGCAATTGCGCCAGCAGCGTCAGCGCCTGGCCGGGCTGGCCCTGGAACAGGCGGCACTGGGCCAGGAAAATCCGCGCCTCGGCCTCCAGTTCGCTGTCGGGAAAATCCTTGAGGAATTTGCCCAGGTTCAGGGCCGCCGCGTCATAGATGCCGTCCTGGAAGGCTTTTTTCGCAAAGGTCAGCGCCCGCGTTTCCTCCTTGCCTGGCTTGGCGTTGGCAGCCTGCGGGAAAATACCAAGCAGCATTAACGCAAAGACGCAAAGAAGCAAAGGCGCGAAGGTTTTTTTTAATTTAAAAACCTTTGCTTCTTTGTCTCTTTGCGCCTTTGCGTTAATGCTGCTGGTGGTTTTCATGCAATTTTAGTTTCAAAAATTTTCCCGTGTGGCTGGCGGCACTGTCAGCGACCGCCTCCGGCGTGCCCTCGGCAACCACGCGCCCGCCGTCCGCGCCGCCCTCCGGCCCGAGGTCGATCACCCAGTCCGCGCATTTGATCACGTCGAGGTGGTGCTCGATAATAATGACAGTATTGCCTGCGTCGCGCAAATTGAACAGCACTTGCAGCAACTGGTCAACATCGGCCAAATGCAGCCCGGTGGTCGGCTCGTCCATGATGAAACACGTCCGCCCGGTCGCGCGCTTGCCCAGTTCCGCCGCCAGCTTGACCCGCTGCGCCTCGCCGCCGCTGAGGGTGGTCGCCGACTGGCCGAGCTTGAGATAACCCAGCCCGACCGCTGACAGTGCCTCCAGCTTCGCGGCGATGGCGGGAATGTTTTGGAACAACTCCAGCGCGCCGCTGACGGTGAGGTCGAGCACGTCGGCGATGCTGCGGCCCTTGTACGTGATGGCCAGCGTCTCGCGGTTGAAGCGCCGGCCTTGGCACGCCTCGCACGGCACGTACACGTCGGGCAGAAAGTGCATCTCGATTTTTTTGTAACCGTCGCCCTCGCAATGCTCGCAACGCCCGCCGCTGGTGTTGAAACTGAACCGGCCCTTGTCGTAGCCGCGCGCGCGGGCGGCGGGCAATTGCGCGAACAAATCGCGGATGCCGTCGAACGCGCCGATGTAAGTGACCGGGTTCGAGCGCGGCGTGCGGCCGATGGGCGACTGGTCCACGGTGATGACTTTGTCCAAATGTTCCAGCCCGCTGATGGCGCGGTGTTCGCCGGGCCGTTCTTTGGCGCCGTGAAAATGGCGGAACAGCGCGCGGCTGAGGATGTCGGTGACCAGCGTGCTTTTCCCGCTGCCGCTGACGCCGGTGACGCAGGTGATGCAGCCGAGCGGCACGCTGACGGTGAGGTCCCGCAAATTGTTCGCCGTCGCGCCGCTGACGGTGAGCCGGCGGCCGGCGGCGGGCGCGCGGCGCGCCGGCGCGCGGATGGCCCGCCGGCCTGACAGGTATTGGCCGGTTAGCGAGTCATCGTCAGCGGCGATGGCGGCGGGCGTCCCTTGCGCGATGATGCCGCCGCCGTCAGCGCCCGCGCCCGGCCCCATGTCCACCACCTGGTCGGCGGCGCGGATGGTGTCCTCGTCGTGCTCGACCACCAGCACCGTGTTGCCCAGGTCGCGCAAGTGGCGCAGCGTCCGGAGCAGCCGCTCGTTGTCGCGCTGATGCAGGCCGATGCT
>JAISDC010000262.1 GCA_031265105.1 Verrucomicrobiales bacterium | reverse complement strand
GCCGTCCCCCTCAGCGCCGACCACCTCATCGAAAACATCTGGCTCCGCAGTTACGGCCAACAACTCAACATCGGCAGCCAAGTCGCCGGCCAAGCCTACGAACAACTCATCTACGGCGTCGATCTCGGCACCGACCACAAATTCACCCTCAACGCTGACAACGACCTCTACCTCGGTATTTACGCCGGCTACGGCCGCAGCGACCTCGACTACCGCACCCCCGGCGCTGACGGTGAACTCAACAGCTACTACGGCGGCCTCTACGCCACCTGGCTCCACAACAGCGGCTTCTATATCGACGCCACCTTCAAAGCTGCCAGTGTAGATAACAACCTAAAAGCCCCCTATGGCGCCACCCAACTCACCGCCAACTACAGCGACGTAAACCTCGGCGGCAGCCTAGAAATCGGCAAGAAATTCACCTTCAGCGATGATTGGTTCATTGAGCCGCAGTTCCAAGTCAACTACCTCCACATCCTCGCCGAAGACTATCAAGCCGGCCCCATGAGCATCACCGCCAGCGACCTCGACGCCCTGCAACTCCGCCTCGGCTCTTTGTTTGGCCGCACCATCAAACTCACCAACAGCGGCGCCTTGCAACCCTACGTGAAAATCAGCGGCGTAGAAACCATCAGCAGCGGCGGCGCCATCAAAAACGGCTACCAACACACCCGCGCCAACACCGACGGTGCCAGAGCCGAACTCGGCGCCGGCCTCATCTGGCAGTTGGACGCTGATAATCAACTCCACCTCGACTACGAAGCCAGCTTCGGCGACAAATACGACAAACCCTGGGGCCTGACCGCCGGCTACCGCCATCAGTTCTAAAAAAACTTGCACCACCAAGACACCAAGGCACGAAGGTTTGTTGAAAAAAAACAGCCTTCGTGCCTTGGTGCCTTAGTGGTGAAAAATTCCTCCGCGTCTCCGCGCCTCTGCGGTTAATTTTTACGCTACCACAACCGCCCGCCCACCGTCAGCGCCCCGCCGCGGGCCAACTCGGCGGCGCTCATGCGTTTGCGGCCGGCCAATTGCGCCTCGCGCAGCCACAACGCGCCGCCGTCCGCGGCGACCAGCACCCCGTCGGCGGTGACAGCCAGCACCGTGCCCGGCTCACGGTCGGCGACATTAGCATGGTCAGCGGCGATGGTCGCGCGGTGAATTTTCAACAGTTGCCGCTCGCCGTCAGCGGGCAGCCAGGCAAACGCCGACGGCCACGGCGACATGGCGCGGACGTGGCGCTCGATGATAACGGGCGACTGGCGCCAATTGATGTGCCCGTCCGCCTTTTTCAATTTGCCGGCGTAGCTCGCCGCGGCGTGGTCCTGCGGCAGGCGCGGGGCCTGGCCGCTGACTATGAGCCGTAACGCCGCCGCCAGCGCCGACGGGGCGAGCCGCGCCAGCCGGTCGTGCAGCGTCCCCGCCGTGTCGTCGGCGCTGACGGTCAGCTCGCGTTGCAACAAGATGTCGCCGGTGTCGAGGCCGGCGTTCATCCACATCACCGTCACGCCGCTGACCGGGTCGCCGTGGCGAATGGCCGCCTGGAGGCACGCCGCGCCGCGGTATTTCGGCAGCAGCGAGGCGTGGAGATTCAGGCAGCCGCGCGGCGGCAACGCGAGCAGCGGCGGGCGCAAAATCTGCCCGTAGGCGCACACCACCGCGAGGTCGGGCCGCCAGCCGCCAATCACCGTCAGCGCCGCGGGCGTGTTGATGTTTTCCGGCTGGAAGATTTCCACGCCGCGACCGGCGGCGGCGCGTTTCACCGGCGACGGCGTCAGTTGCAAGTGCCGTCCCGCCGGACGATCCGGCTGCGTGACCACGCCCGCGACGCTGACGCGGTCGCTCGCCAGCAGCGCCGTCAGCGTCGGCACGCCGATTTCACCGCTGCCAATGAACACAATTTTCATGACGGGCGGGCGCTGACGGTCAGTTGGTTTCGATTTGATTTAAAATCGTCCGCAGCACCACGTATGGTTTTTGCGTCGCGTCAATGGTGACGATGTTCGGCGCGCCGAAATACTCCAGCAGCGGCTTGGTCTCGGCGTCATACTGGGCGAACCGCGCGCGGATGACCTCGTCCTTGGCGTCGTCCAGGCGGTTTTCCTTCAGCGCCCGCTTGCGCATCCGCTCAATCAGCATCTCGCGGTCCGGGCAGGACAGGTGAAACACTTTTTCCACCATGATGTATTCGTCCAGAATTTCCGCCTGCCGGACATTGCGCGGGATGCCGTCCAGCACCAGGTGATCCAGTTCCGGCTTGTACCGGCCGAGGGCGACCATGTGATCGATATAATTCTCCCACAGCTCAATCGTCAGGCCGTCCGGCACCAACTGGCCCTTGCTGGAATATTCCATGAACGCCTTGCCCACGTCCGTGCGCAAATCCAGCGCGCGAAACACGTCGCCGCACGCGAGATGCACGAACCGCGGGATGGCTCCCAAAATCTTCCCCTGCGTCCCTTTGCCGGAACCCGGGGCGCCGACCAGTAAAAATGTTTTCCTGCGCACGGCGTTAATTTAACTGCCGGTGTCCAAAAACTCCAGCCGCAAAGATTTTTTTTGGCTGGCGCGTCAGTTTGAATTTTTTACAGGGAGATCATGGAGAACACGGAGATTATTTTTTAAAATCTTCATGAACTCCATGATCTCCCTGTAAAAAATTCAATCTGGCGCCCGGCCGATTTTTACTGGTATTTTTTTGCGGCGATTGTGCTAGCTTGTTGTTCGCATGAATTCCGGCGTCACCATCTACGACACCACCCTGCGCGACGGCAGCCAGGGCGAGGGCGTCAATTTTTCCCTCGCGGACAAGTTGAAAATCGCCGAGCGCCTCGCGCAGTTCGGCGCGCATTACATCGAGGGCGGCTGGCCCGGCTCGAATGAGAAAGACCTCGCGTTTTTCCGCGAGGCGCAAAGGCGCGACTGGGGCCGGGCGAAAATCGCCGCGTTCGGCAGCACGCGCAAGGCCGGCGTCACCGTCAGCGCCGACCCGCAGGTGCGGTTGCTGCTCGACGCGGAGACGCCGGTGGTGACGTTCTTCGGCAAGGCCTGGCTGCTGCATGTCGAGAAGGTGTTGCGGACGACGCCGGACGAAAATCTGCGGATGATCGCCGACACGGTGGCGTTTTTGAAACAGCGCGGGCGCGAGGTGATTTTCGACGCGGAACATTTTTTTGACGGCTACCAGGCCGCGCCCGACTACGCGCTCAAGACGCTGACCGTGGCGCGCGACGCGGGCGCCGACGCGGTCGTCCTGTGCGACACCAACGGCGGCATGTTGCCGTCGGCGGTCGGCGCCATCACCGCCGCGGCCGGCGCCGCGCTGGGCGTCGGCGGGCGGCGGACCGTCGGCGTCGGCATTCACTCGCACAACGACTGCGGGCTGGGCGTCGCCAACGCCGTCGCCGCCATCGAGGCCGGCGCGACGCAGGTGCAGGGCACGATCAACGGTTTCGGCGAGCGCACCGGCAACTGCAACCTCACCAGCGTGATCCCGATTTTGGAGTTGAAACTCAACCGCCCGGCGCTGCCCGCCGGCCATTTGCGCCAGTTGAGCGAGGTCTCGCGGTTCGTGGACGAAATCGCCAACCTGCGCCACGACACCCGCGCGCCGTTCGTCGGCCTGTCCGCGTTCGCGCACAAGGGCGGCATGCACGTCAACGCGGTGAACAAAGCCGGCGTCACCTACGAGCACATCCCGCCGGAACTGGTCGGCAACCGGCAGCGCATCCTGGTCGGCGAATTGTCCGGCCGCGCCAACGTGATGTTGAAGGCGCGCGAATTGGGCATTGAGTTGACGGCACAGGACCCGCGCGCGCGGCAAATCCTTGACCGGATCAAGACACTGGAAAACCTGGGTTACGAATTCGAGTCCGCCGACGCCACGTTTGAATTAATCGTCCGGCAAATCCTCGGCAACTACGCGCCGTTTTTTTCCCTGGACACCTTTAACATCAACTACACCAGAACCAGCGGCACCTCCTCGTGCGCGGCGGAACTGACGGTGACCGTCCCCAACCGCGGCGAACCCATTGGGCAATCCGCCACCGGCGACGGCCCGGTGAACGCGCTCGACCAGGCGCTGCGGCAGGCGCTGACAGTCAATTACCCGGCCATCGCCAACATCACCCTGATTGACTACAAAGTCCGCATCCTGAACACCGCGCACGGCACGGCGGCGCGCACCCGCGTGCTCATCACCAGCAGCGACGGCAATAATGAATGGAGCACGGTCGGCGTCAGCGACAATGTCATCGAGGCCAGCTGGCTGGCGCTGGCTGACAGCGTGGAATATTATTTGCTGAAACAAGCGGCGCCCTGAGGCCGCCGCAACCACAGTTCCAGTAACTCCCAGTCCGCCGGGCGGGTGATTTTCAAATTCAAGCGCGGGTTGTCCACCAGATACACCGGCTGGCCCAGCAACTCCACGGCGGCGGCGTCATCGGTGACGGTCAGCCGCTCCGCTTGCACTTTCGCGTAGGCGCTGACAATGAGTTCGCGGCGGAAAATTTGCGGCGTGCCCATCGCCCAGATGTTCGCGCGGTCCAGCGTGGCGGTGACCCGCTGCCGGTCATCGGCCAGCTTCAGCGTGTCGCTGGCGCGGTGCGCGGTGACCGCCGCGCCGCGCGCGCGCGCCACCGTCAGCGTGGCGGCGATGACCTGCTCGTCAAGTAGCGGGCGCGCCGCGTCGTGAATGAGCACTTCCGTCGCCGCCGCTGACACCGCGCGCAAGCCGTTGCTCACCGAGTCCTGCCGCTCCGCCCCGCCGATGGTGAATTGCAGCGGCTTGTCACCGGCAGCGGCGGCGATGGCTTGCACTTGCGGCAATATATCCTCGCGCGTGACGACGATGATTTCCGTCACCGACGGCGACCGTTGCAACGCTGACAGCGCGTAATGCAGCACCGCCCGCCCCGCCAGCGGCGTGAGGATTTTGTCAAAACCGAGCCGGCGACTGCGACCGGCGGCGAGCAGAATGGCGGAACAAGTTTGCATGCGCGCCATGCTAACCGGCAAAAGCCAAACGCGAAACGCAAATTTACCGGGCCTGGTCGCGAGGATTTAAAAAATCCCTGCCAAAAAACTTTGCGCCTTCGCGTCTTCGTGGCCGGAGTTGGCCGCCCGCGCTCCACGGCCTTGTCAAAACGCGCGGGCCGCCCTAGGTTGTATGGTCAATGCAAGCGACGCTGACGGTGGACATGGGCGGGACGCGCGTCAAGCTGGGGCTGGCGCGCGGCGGGGAGTTGCGGTGGCGCGAGACGCTGGAGGCGCGGTCGGAGCGGGGCTTGGCGCAACTGCTGGAACGGCTCGCGCCGCTGGTGCGGGCGCAGGCGCGGGATGCGGAATTGGCGGGGATTGGCGTGGCGTTTCCGAGTTTGATTGAGCCGCGCACGGGGCGCGTGCTGGCGGCTTACGGCAAGTATGAAGACGCGCCGGGGATTGATTTGCCGGCGTGGGCGCGGCGCGAGTTCGGGCTGCCGCTGGCGGTGGACAATGACGCGCGCTGCGCGTTGCTCGGCGAATGGCGCTACGGCGCGGCGCGGGGGCGGCACGACGCGGTGCTGGTGACGCTCGGCACGGGCATCGGCGTGGCGACGCTGGTGGATGGCAAACTATTGCGAGGCCGGCACGGGCCGGCGGGGAATTTTGGCGGGCATTTGACGGTGAATCTGCACGGTCAGCGGTGTACTTGCGGCAACCTTGGTTGCGCGGAGGCGGAGGCTTCGACGGCGGCGCTGCCGCGCTTGTTCGCGGCGACGCCGGGGCGCGAACACAGCGCGCTGACGATGGCGCCGCGGCTGGATTACGCGGCGGTGTTCGCCGCCGCCGCTGACGGTGACGCGGTGGCGCTGGCGTTGCGCGCGCACAGTTTGCGGGTGTGGAGCGCGCTGACGGTGAACTTGATTCACGCTTACGCGCCGGAGTTGGTGCTGCTCGGCGGCGGCATCATGCGCAGCGCGGCGGTGATTTTGCCGTATGTGCGCGATTATGTGGCGCGGCACGCGCACACGCCGTGGGGGAACGTCACCGTCAGCGGGACGGCGCTGGGGGATGACGCGGCGTTACTGGGATGCGAGGTGTTGAGTTTTTTACAGCGAGAACATGGAGGAATTGGAGGGGAAGCGGTTGGTTAGTTTTCTGATGGTTGCGCGGCAATTAAAAAACTTCCTCCAATTCCTTCAGGTGCTCTTTGTTAAAAATAAAAAATTATTATGAAACAATCGAATTATGACAAGTTGCCGTGCGTCGCGGCGGACGGGACGGCGTGGCGGGGATGGGAAGAAATCGCAGAGCGATTGCGAGACGCTGTCGGCGGCAGGCCGCTGACGGTGGCGGTGGAATGTTATCCGGGCGTATTCGCGGACGAGTTGCGCGCGGCGCTACGCGGGAAGCTGGGCGAGGCGGCCTGGCTGGAGGCGGGCGAGGCGTGGTTGTCGCCGGCGGAGGTGGACCGGCTGGTCGCGCCGTATCTGGGCGGGGACGACCCGCTGTTCGGCTATTGGTGCCCGCTGACGATGAGCCGGTTTTTCGACGCGGACAAATTGCAACGGTTGCGCGCGGCGTTGACGGTCGGCGGCTTGCGCGTGGTGTTCGGCGCGGGCGCGAGTGTGGCGGCGCCGGAGGCTGATATATTGGTCTTCGCGGATATGCCGCGCTGGGAGGGGCAGCTCCGTCAGCGGCGCGGGGAAGTGCCGAACCTCGGCGTCAACAACAGCGGCGGCAAGGCGTCGCTGCAATACAAGCGCGCCTTTTTCGTGGACTGGCGGGTCGCCGACCGGGTGAAGCGCGAAACCATGCCGCGCTGGGATTTCGTGCTCGACACCGCCAAGCCGCACCGGCCGGTCATGGTCAGCGGCGCGGATTACCGCGCGGGGCTGGCGCGGTGCGTCACGCGCCCGTTCCGGCTCGCGCCGTTTTTTGACCCCGGCCCGTGGGGCGGCCAGTGGATGAAGGAAGTGTGCGACCTCGACCGCGCCGCGCCGAATTACGCGTGGTGCTTCGACTGCGTGCCGGAGGAGAACAGTTTATTGCTCAAGTTTGGCGAAACCGTGTTCGAGACGCCCGCGCAAAACCTCGTTTTCGCCCAGCCGCGCGAGTTGCTCGGCGAGGCGGTGTACGGGCGTTTCGGGCCGGAGTTCCCGATTCGCTTCGACTTTCTCGACACCGTCAGCGGCGGCAATCTCAGCTTCCAGGTCCACCCGCTGATTAACTACGCGCAGGAAGAGTTCGGCATTCGCTACACGCAGGACGAGAGTTATTACATGCTCGACGCCGAGCCGGGCGCGGTCGTGTATCTCGGTTGCAAAAACGGCACCCGGCCGGATGAAATGCTGGCCGACCTAGCGGCGGCCCAGCGCGGGGAAAAAGCCTTCGACGATGAAAAATTCGCCGCGCGTTTCTCCGCGCGGAAGCACGACCACTTCCTCATTCCCGCCGGCACGCTGCATTGCTCCGGCGCGGGCGGCATGGTGCTGGAAATCAGCGCGACGCCGTACATTTTCACCTTCAAGCTGTGGGACTGGAACCGACTCGGCCTCGACGGCCAGCCGCGTCCCGTCAACCTCGCGCGCGGCGCGGCCAACATTCAGTGGGAGCGCGACGAGGCTTACGCGCGGGCGCGGCTGGTCAACCAAATCACGCCGGTCGCTGCCGGTGACGGCTGGCGCGAGGAACGCACGGGGTTGCACGACGCGGAGTTTATCGAGACGCGGCGGCACTGGTTCACCAAGGCCGTGCGGCACCACACCGGCGGCGGGGTGAACGTGCTGAATTTGGTCGCGGGCGCGGCGGCGGTGGTCTCCAGCCCGACGGGCGCGTTCACGCCGTTCACGGTGCATTACGCGGAGACGTTTATCGTGCCCGCGGCGGTTGGTGAATATGTCATCACGCCCGCCGCTGACGGTGAGCTGGCGACCATGAAGGCCTTCGTCAGAACCAAGGCGTGAATTTTTATGAACTATTTTTACAATGAGCACATGGAGGAATTGGAGGGGGGCTTTTGGCTGAATCAAACCTTGCTCCAATAACTCCATGCTCTCTTTGTAAAAAAATAATAATATGAACAATGCCCTGCTCAGCACTCACTACAATCCCGCTACCGGCGAAATCATCGGCGCGCCGGTGGTGAAACGCTATCTCGCCGACTTGCGCGGTTGCTTCGCTGACGGTGAGGCTTACGCGGCGGCGCGCGCGCGCGGGAATCCGCTGTTGTACAGTGTCGCCAGCGTCGCGCCCGCTGACGGTGAGGGGGATTTGCATTACGGTCTCGGCGTGATTTATCCGGGCAAAATCGGCGACGAGTATTACATGACCAAGGGCCACCTGCACGCCTGGCGGCCGGCGGGGGAGTTTTATTTCGGCTTGCGCGGCGCGGGCGTGATGTTGCTGGAGGATGAGGCGACGGGGGCGAGCCGGCTGCTGCCGCTGACGGTGAACTCGGTGGTGTACGTTCCGGGCCACACCGCGCACCGGACGATGAACACGGGCGCGGAGCCGCTGGTGTACCTCGGCGTTTATCCGGCGCGCGCGGGGCACGACTACGGCGTCATCGCGGAGCGGAATTTCCGGATGCGCGTCGTCGAGCGCGACGGGCTGCCGGTGATGATTAAGCGTTAACTTTTATTTTTATGAGCTACGTTACCAAACCGATACCGAACGAGAAACCGCCCGTGGACTTCGTTGAACGTCCGTGGGGGGCCTTCAAACAATATGCCTTTAACCAGGATTGCACGGTCAGTCTGATGACGGTGAAGCCCGGTCAGCGGCTCAGTTTGCAATCACACACCGGCCGCGCCGAGTTGTGGATTGTCCTCGACGACGGGGCGCGGGTGCAGGTGGGCGACACTGTCAGCGACCGCCGGGCCGGGGATGAAGTGTGGATTCCAGCGAATGAAAAGCATCGCCTCAGTTGCGTGGGCGAGCGGCCGGTGCGAGTGCTGGAAGTGGCCTTCGGCAACTGGCAGCAGGCGGACATCACGCGCTACGCGGACGATTTCAAGCGGCCGGAGTCGGGGGAGTGAATGTCAGCGGTTTGTGAGTGGTCTGGGCTGTTGATCGGATAACTTTTTTCAAGTTGGCGCGCAACCTGGGCGCTGACTGGGAGCGCCGGATTCCAGCCGGCAACGGAGCGGGCGAGACGCCCGCGCTCCATAGGCCGGCAGGATGGGGCGGCAGTGCAAACAAATCTCGCGCAGAGCCGCGGAGCCGCGGAGTTAATTTAATTAAAAAACTCTGCGTCTCCGCGTCTCTGCGCGAGATATTTGCCTTTTGCCTTCCCAGAAATAGGTGAAATATAATTACAATAATTAAGATTTATCCCTTGACGGGTCATATGGGATATTTATATTGGCGCTTGCAATGAACGCAAAAATCAGAACATCAATAACGCCGCGCGTTCAGCGTTCAGCGTTCAGCGTTCAGCGTTCAGCG
>JAISDC010000198.1 GCA_031265105.1 Verrucomicrobiales bacterium | reverse complement strand
ACCGCAGCAACTGCCGAAATTTCCGCTCCCCAATGTGCGTCCCTTTCAGATACCGGTTCTTCATGCTTCAAGCCTAGCTCAAATGGCTTTTGACACCATCTAATCTAGGCTTGAACCTTATATTATTAACCTTCGTGCCTTCGTGTCTTGGTGGTGCCAACGTATTTGCCCGCCCCGCCACCCAAAGTTTTGCTGGTCTGACGGTCAGCGGTTGTCCATGCTGAAAAGCCGGATTCCTATGATCAAAGTCAAATATGGCATTTTCAGCGATATCCACAGCAATCTGGAAGCGTGGTGCGCGGTGCTGGATGACATGGCCGGGCAGCAGGTTACCCACCCGGTTTGCCTGGGCGACATCGTGGGCTACAATGCCAATCCGCGGGAATGTCTGCGGTTGGTGCGGGAATTGCACTGTCCGGTGATTAAAGGCAATCATGACGAGATGGTGGCCACGGCTCATGACACGCGAAATTATAACGCGCTGGCGGGCGAGGGCATCGCGTTCTCCAGGAAACATCTGCTTGATGACGACAAAATCTGGCTGGCCAGGCTGCCATTGAGTCTGCGGCTCGGCAATTTCACTGTGGTGCACTCATCGCTGGATGAACCCGCCAAGTGGAATTACATCAGCACCGAGCTGGAGGCGGAGAGCAGTTTCATTTACCAGAACACGCAACTGTGTTTTTGCGGCCACACCCACGTGGCCAAAATCTTCGCCCAACAAGCCGGCAGCGCGCGGGAATTGCCCAAAACGGCCCGGGTCGAATTGCAGCGGGGCGCGCGTTATCTGGTCAATGTGGGGGCGGTGGGGCAGCCGCGCGACCGGGATTGGCGGGCCAGTTACGTGGTGTACACTCCGGCTGACGCGCTGATTGAATACCGGCGGGTGCCGTATGATTTGGCGCTGACCCGGAAAAAAATCCTCGACGCGGGCCTGTCGGAACCCCTGGCGATGCGGCTCGGCATGGGGGCGTAGCTGCATTAACGCAAAGACGCAAAGGTACCAAGGCGCAAAGAATTTTTTAAAACCTTGGTTCCTTTGCCCCTTGGTACTTTTGCGTTAATGAAGCTAAAACTTGCGAGCTTGCGCTACTTGGCCGTGAACGCTTTAATGTGAGCCTTGATTTTATGGCGCAACTCAGGGTTCATCCGGTCAGACATTTCACCGCGGAATTAGCCGTTCCCGGCGACAAAAGCATTTCCCACCGCGCGGTCATGCTGGGCGGGTTCGCTGACGGTGAGACGCGCGTCACCGGGTTCCTGCCCAGCGAGGATTGCCTCGCGTCACTGTCAGCGATGCAGGCGCTGGGCGTGACCACCGAGACCATCGACCGCACCGAGTTCATCCTGCGCGGTCGCGGCGGCAAACTGCGCGCGCCGCTCGAATCGCTGGACTGCGGCAACTCCGGCACCACCATCCGCCTGTTGGCCGGGCTGGTGGCGGGCCAGCCGTTCACCACCCGCCTGTTCGGCGACGCCTCGCTCAGCCGCCGCCCGATGAAACGCATCGTGGACCCGCTGACGTTGATGGGCGCGACCTTGTCCTGCGAGGGCGCCAACCAGCGCCCGCCGCTGACGGTGACCGGCGCGGCGCTCCAGCCGATTCACTACCAAATGCCCGTCGCCAGCGCCCAGCTCAAGTCCGCCATCCTGCTGGCCGGCCTGCAAACGCCGGGGCTGACGGTGGTGGAGCAGCCGGCGGTCTGCCGCGACCACACCGAGCGGATGTTGCGGCACCTCGGCGCCAGCCTGCGCGCCGGCGAGCACCGCGTCGAACTGTACGGCGGCACCCGTTTGACGGGCCGGGACTTGCCGGTGCCCGGCGACTTTTCCTCGGCGGCGTTCTGGCTGGTCGCCGCGGCGGCCATGCCCGGCGCGCGGCTGACGTTGACCGGCGTCGGACTGAACCCGACGCGCACCGCGCTGCTCAATGTGTTGACCCGCATGGGGGCGGCCATCAAGGAAAACATCGAGCGGGATGACTTCGAACCCCGCGGCATGTTGCGCATCGAGGAAGGCGGGCGGCTGAAAGGCGTCACGGTCGGCGGCGCGGAAATCCCGAACCTGATTGACGAGCTGCCGGTCATCGCCATCGCCGGCGCGCTCGCTGACGGTGACACCGTCATCAAGGACGCGCGGGAATTGCGGGTCAAGGAATCCGACCGCATCGCCACGGTGGCGCGGCACTTGCGCGAGTTCGGCGTCAGCGTCGAGGAACAACCCGACGGCATGGTCATCCACGGCGGCAGCCCGATTCGCGCCGCCCGGGTCGGCAGCCACGGCGACCACCGCATCGCGATGGCGTTCAGCATCCTGGCCCTGTTCGCCGACGGCCCGTCGCTCATCGAGGACACCGACTGTATCAAGACCTCGTATCCGACCTTTGAGGAACACCTCGCCAGCATCCTCGCCAACGACCTCGCCGGCAAGTTCCGCTTCGGCGCGAACCTGGTAAACAAAGTCAAAACATTGATTAAACCACGCAAGAAATGAATAACGGAACTCCAGCCGCGAAGACGCCAAGACACGAAGTTTTTGAAACTAATAAAAAACCTTCGCGCCTTCGCGTCTTCGTGGCCGGAGTTCTTTTCGCCAGGAAAAATATATGCTGAACCCCGTAGTCGCCATTGACGGCCCCGCCGCGTCGGGCAAAAGCACCGTGGCGCGCAAGCTGGCCGCGCTGCTGAACTTCACTTACGTGGACACCGGCGCCATGTACCGCGCCTTCGCGTGGCTGGCGTTGGAGCAAAACCTTGACCCCGCCGACCGCGTCAGCGTCAGCGGCCTGGTCGAGTGCGTGAAATTCGACCTCACCGTCAGCGGCGGCGCGGTGCGCATGGCACTGGACGGTACCGACCCCGCGCCGTTCATCCGCAGCGAGCGCATCAACGCCGCCGTGTCCAAAATCGCCGCGATTCCCGAATTGCGCGAACGGCTGGTCATCGAGCAACGCAAACTGCGCAACCTCGCGCCGCTGGTGATGGAGGGCCGCGACATCGGCACCGTGGTGTTCACCGACACCGCGTTCAAGTTTTTCCTCGACGCCGACCCGGCGATACGCGCCAGCCGCCGCCGGCAACAAGGCCAGACCGACGCCGTCGCCGCCCGCGACCAGGCCGACGCCGCCCGCGCCGCCGCCCCGCTGACCATGGCCGCCGACGCGATACCCGTGGACGCCACCTATAACGACGCCGACCAGATTGCCGCGAAGATTTTACAAATCTGCCGGGACCGGGGACTGTCAGCGGCCAAGGTGGAAGCGTTATGAAAATTTCAAACTCCAAGTTTCAAATTCCAAATAAATCTCAACTTTCAAAAGAGACAAAAATCCCAAACAAACACCGCTCGCGCGTTAGCTGTGCCGTTTGGAAATTGAAATTTGGCGCGGCAAAAAATTTATTTGAAATTTGAAACTTGGAATTTGAAATTTAGGATTCTCCCATGTGGTTCCGCCTCTGCCGCCTGCTCTGCCAAATCTACTTCCGCCTGTTCCACAACTTCCGCGTGGAGGGCTTGGACTACATTCCCGCTGACGGTGGCTTTTTCGTCGCCGCCAATCACGAGAGCTTCTTCGACCCGCCCGCCGTGGGTTGCGACGTGGAGCGCCGGATGTTCTTCCTCGCCCGCAAATCACTGTTCGCGCCGCCCGTCATGGATCGGCTGCTGCCCACCATCCGCGCGCTGCCGGTGGACCAGGAAAAGCCCGACATGACCGGCTTGAAACGCATCATCGACATCGCCCGGCGCGGCGACGGCGTGCTGCTGTTTCCCGAAGGCAGCCGCACCCTCGACGGCCGCCTGCAACCCGCCGCGCCCGGCCTCGGCCTGGCCATCGCCAAAAGCGGCGTGCCGGTGGTGCCGGCGCGCATCTGCGGCGCGTTCGTCGCGTGGCCGCGCGGCGGCCGACCGCGCCTCTTCACACCGCTGACGGTGGTGTACGGCCCGCCGCTGGATTTCACCAACTCGCCGCACCTGAAAACCAAAAACTACCAGGCCCTCAGCGACGAGGTGATGGCGGCGATTGGCCGGTTACAACCGGAAGCGTGACGGCGGAGAAAAGCAAGCGCGGTTGCTCACGCGGTGAGCAACGCCGCGTCAATCGCCGGGCCGCTGGAACATCGGCGCGGCATATTTTCATTTTGCCATCACCGCTGATGGTGTGTAGGTTTTGGGGCGTGAATTCGCAAAGTTTGAACGTGGCTTATGTGGCGTCGTTGGCGCGCATCGACTTGAGCAAGGAAGAAGAGGCGCTGTTTCAATCCCAATTGGGAAAAGTGCTGGAATATGCGCGGGAATTGCAACAGGTGGACGTCTCCTCCGTGCCGGACACGCCGGTTGATCCGAATTTGCCGACTAATGTGTTGCGCGAGGATGTCGTGCGTCCGTCGCTGTCAGCGGCGGCGGCGTTGCGCAACGCGCCGCAACAAGCCAATCATTTATTCATCATGCCGAAGATTATCGAATGAACCTGCACTCCCTGACCATTAAGGAATTACGGCGCAAGCTGGCCGCAAAGGAAATTTCACCCAAGGACATTGTCAGCGACCTGCTGGCGCGCATCGCCGCGGTTGACCCGCAAATTCACGGCTACTTGCGCGTGAACGCCGAGGACGCGCTGACCCAGGCGGCCCAGGCCGAGCTTGACAAGCCGCTGGGCGGCATCCCGATTGCCATCAAGGACAATATCGCCGTCAGCGGCGAGGGCTGCACCTGCGCGTCGAAAATTCTGGAAAACTATGTGTCGCCGTTTGACGCGACGGTGATTCGCAAGTTGAAGGACGCGGGCGCGGTGTTGCTGGGCCGCGCGAACATGGATGAGTTCGCGATGGGGTCGTCCACGGAAAATTCGGCGTTCGGACGCGCGCACAATCCGTGGAATCTCGCGTGCATCCCCGGCGGCAGCAGCGGCGGCTCGGCGGCGGTGGTCGCGGCGGACGAGGCAATCGCGGCGCTGGGCACGGATACCGGCGGCTCGATTCGCCAGCCGGCGGCGTTGTGCGGTTGCGTCGGGTTGAAGCCGACTTATGGGCGCGTGTCGCGGTACGGCGCGGTGGCGTTCGCGTCGTCGCTGGACCAAATCGGCCCGTTCACCAAGACGGTGGAGGACGCGGCGCTGCTGATGAATGTCATCAGTGGGTATGACGCGCTGGAGAATACCAGCCGGCCCGTGCCGGTGCCGGATTTCACGGCGTCACTGTCAGCGGGGGTGAAAGGATTGCGGGTGGGCATTCCGCGGGAATACTTTATCGCCGGCACGGATCCGGAAGTCCAGGCGGCGGTGCGGCAGGCCATCGACTGGTACGCTGACCATGGGGCGGAAATCGTTGACGTATCGCTGCCCAACACCGAGCACGCGATTTCGGTTTATTATATCGTCGCCACCGCCGAGGCCTCGGCCAACCTGGCGCGCTTCGACGGCGTGCGCTACGGCCGCCGCTCGCCCGACGGGACGGATTCGATCAACACGTACAGCAAGACCCGCGAACAAGGCTTCGGCTCGGAAGTCAAGCGCCGCATTATCCTCGGCACCTATGTGTTGAGCAGCGGATATTACGACGCCTATTACAATCGCGCGCAAAAAGTGCGGCAGTTGCTGCGGCGCGATTTCACCGAGGCGTTCAAAAAGTGCGACGTGATTTTGACGCCGACCTCGCCGACCGCGGCGTTCAAGGCGGGTGAAAAATCCGACCCGCTGTCGATGTATCTGGCGGACATCTTCACCATCGCGGTAAACCTGGCGGAAGTCTGCGGCATCTCGATTCCCTGCGGTTTCACCGCGTCGAACCTGCCAATCGGGTTGCAGTTGATTGGCTCGCACTTTGACGAGGCCAGACTGTTAGCGACAGCGCAGGCGTATGAACAAGGCCACTCGTGGCACACGAGGAAGCCAACACTTTGATAGCCGCAAAAGAACGCAGAGAACGCAAAAAAATGGACAAGAGTGTTAAAGAACTTTGTAATTTGATTCGGCAAATCGCCTATGATATTCATGTTTATCATGGGCATGGACATGTCGAGAAAATCTATGAAAATGCCCTGATTCATCGTTTGCGTAAAAGCGGAGTGAAAGTTGAGCAACAATTTCCCCTCAAAGTTTACGATGAGGACGAAACATTGCTCGGTGAATTTTTTGTGGATTTACTGGTGGAAAACAAATTGATTGTGGAGTTGAAGGCCGTTCGCGCGCTTGCCAGCGAACACTTGGCCCAATTACTGGGTTATTTAAAGTCGGCACGATGCGAGCATGGCCTGCTGGTCAATTTCGGTTCCTATAAATTTGAAATCAAAAAATACGCGCTAAGCGACGCGCGGTTATCCCAAATAAAAACGGCTGCTGCTTTGCGTTCCTTGCGTTCTTTTGCGGCCATTTAAATCAAAGGACCATCATGAAATATGAAGCCATAATCGGACTGGAAGTCCACGCCCAGGTCAAGACCAACACCAAAATGTTCTGCGGCTGCAAGAACGAATACGGCGGCGCGCCGAACACCCACGTCTGCCCCGTCTGCCTCGGCCTGCCCGGGGCGCTGCCGGCGCCGAATGCCGAGGCCATCCGCCAGACGATTTTGACCGGGCTGATGCTGGATTGCCAAATCGCCGAAGTGTGCAAGTTCGACCGCAAGAATTATTTCTATCCCGACCAGGCGAAGAATTATCAAATCACGCAATACGACCTGCCGCTGTGCGTCGGCGGCGCGGTGACGCTGGACAAATACGCCTACCCGAAGGAGGTGCAAAAGGAAGCCTGCGCTGACAGTGGCAAAAAAATTCGCCTGAACCGCATCCATCTGGAGGAAGACGTGGCGAAGTCCACGCACTTTGACACGGAGAGCGGCATCGATTTCAACCGTTGCGGCACGCCGCTGATGGAAATCGTCTCCGAGGCCGATCTGCGCACCCCTGAGGAAGCGTTCGCGTATCTGACCACGCTGAAGCGCATCCTGAACTACGGCAAGGTCAGCGATGCCGACATGGAAAAAGGCCAGTTGCGTTGCGATGTCAATGTCAGCGTGCGTCCCGTCGGCCAGGAAAAATTCGGCACCAAATGCGAGTTGAAAAACCTGAACACCATCAGCGGCGTGCGGCGCGCGTTGGCGTATGAGATTCAGCGGCAAATCGAGACCGTCAGCCAGGGCGGCGTCATCACGCAGGAGACGCGCCGCTGGGACGATGCCGCCGGCCAGACGTATGTCATGCGCTCGAAGGAGAACGCGCACGATTACCGTTACTTCCCCGATCCCGATCTGCTGCCGGTGCGGACGGACCAGGGCTTGAAAACCGCCGCCGCCGCCGGGCTGCCGGAATTGCCGCGGCAAAAAAAGGCGCGCTTCGTGGCGGCGCTCGGCCTGAGTGAATATCAAGCCGAGGTGTTGGCGGCTGACCAGGCGCTAGGCGATTATTTCGAAGCCGCTGCCGGTGAGTCGCGACTGGCGCCGGCCGTCGCGAATTACCTCATCAACGATTTCCTGGCGACCGAGCCGGACACCGCTAACATCAAAATCCCTGCCGAACATTTCTCGCAACTCGCCGCGCTGGTCGCCGACGGGAAAATCAACAGCAAACAGGCGAAGGAAGTATTGGCCGAAATGCTCGCCGGCAGCGGCGCGGCGCCCGCTGACATTGTGCAAAAGCACGGCCTGGCGCAAGTCACCGACCTCGGCGCATTGGCAGCGTTCTGCGACGAGGCGATGGCGGCGAACCCGAAAAGCGTCGCCGATTATCAGTCCGGCAAACTCGGCGCCATCAACGCGCTGAAAGGCTTCGTGATGAAAAAAACCAAAGGCCAGGCGAACCCGGCGTTGGTGGACGAAGTGCTGAAGAAAAAGCTGGGAAGTTAACCTCCTGTGGCGCGATGAATTTTTTTAACCACGGATGGACACGGATGAACACGGATATTATTAAAAATAAGTTAATCTACGGATTAGTTATCCGTGTCCATCTGTGTCCATCCGTGGTTAAAAAAAACGAAAAAAAACCTTGCACAGGTCAGCATGATTCCATATCGTCTCCTCTTCAAATCGTCATATCGAGTTACCAAAACCCGCTGAAGATGAGAACGATAAGTCATAAACTAAGTACACCGCGCTCACGCGCTCACGCGCTCACGCGCTCACGCGCTCACGCGCTCACGGTATGACTCTTGCCCTGATTCCTTAGTTTTCCAGCCAGTTTTTACCCGTTTCATTCCCCATCTGGCATGTGCCTCGGTACGCCGTAACACCCCAGCGCGTCGCCGCGCCATTGTTGGCAGAATCTCCATCACCGTTGGCCGCGCGCCCGCGCCTTTGTATCACTGCTTCGTTACCCCGGCAGAACGGCGTTCCATCTCGACGGAACGTTGTTCTATCCCGACAGAACATGGTTCTACCTCGACAGCACAGCGTGCTATTCCGATAGAACGTCGTTCCACCCCGGCAGAACGCTGTTCCACCCCGACGGAACGTCGTTCTATCGCGGCAGAACATCGTTCTACCCCAACAGAACGCCGTTCTCCCCTGTCAGCACATCGGTTCATCCCGGCAGAACACCGTTGGCCAAGGGTCGCTCCCCGACAATTTTCATCGGCACGGTTGCCGAT
>JAISDC010000101.1 GCA_031265105.1 Verrucomicrobiales bacterium | reverse complement strand
CCGGTCAGGGTGGTGTCGCTGCCGCTGAGGGTGAGGCCGATGGCGGAGTCGTCGTTACCGGTGAGGTTGCCGTTGATGGTGGCTCCGTCGCTGCCGGTGATGCTGACGGTGGCGGCGTCGCTGACGGTGAGGTCGCCGATGATGGCGCTGTCGTTCAAATCAACGGTCACGGCGACGCTGTCTTTGATGATTACGTCGCCGAGCAAGCTGGAGCCGTCCGCCACGGTGAGGTTGGACGTGCCGCCGATGTCGTCCCGCACCAAGTTGCCTTCAGCATCCCGAACAGTGATGACGCTCCCGATGTATAGGGCATTGGCGCCGGTGATTACCGCGCCGCCGGTGATGACCAGATTGTTCTCGATGACACCGCCGTAATCGCTCTCAAGCGGGTAATTGCCGCTGGGGAGGAACGGGAAAAAATCTTCGTTGACGGAAATACCGTTGCCCAACGCGGCTTGGATGGTGCCGCCGTTGACGAACACAGTGTTGGTGCCGGACAGGGTGCTTCTGCTGCTCATATCAATGCCGGAGGCGAGCGAGCCAGTAGTGGTGATGCGCACGCCATTGAGGGTAAGCATATTCCCCGGCTCATAGTTCATCCCCGCGCCATGCGAGCGGACGCCGGTGGTGGCGATGGTGCCGCCGTTGACGGTCAGGGTGGCGAGATCTTGAACGTACACGCCGTTGCTAATGTACCCGTCGGTTTTAATGTCGGGATTATTGACCTCGGCAACGGCTTCAGCGCGAACCATGACGCCATAAGCAGAGTTGTTATTGGTGGCAATTTTGATGTCACTGATAGTGGCGGTGGAGGAATGGATCACCTGCACCCCGTACCCACTGGTATTGGTGGTGATGATATTGATATTATTCAAGGTGCCGGTGGACGTGCCGGAGATGTTGACGCCGCGGTAATCGGAGTTAACGGTCACGTCCCGCAACATGATGCCACTTTGCGCGCTGACCGCCACGCCGTAACCGTCGGCACTGGTGGTGGTGATGGTACCGCCGCTGACCGTGGCGCTGGAGGAATTTGATAAATTCAACCCGTGCATGCTGCCGCTGGTGATGTTGACGTTACACAAGGTGCCGGTGGAGGTGCCGGTGATTTGGACGCCGCGGTCGATGGAGTTGATGGTCACATCTGCAATGTTATCCCGCTTTGTGTGCCGACCATCACGCCGTAACCGGTGGCGCCGGTGGTGGTGATGGTGCCGCCGCTGACGGTGGCGGTGGAGGCATTCGACAAATTCAACCCGTGCGTGCTGGTGGTGGTGATATTAACGTTATGCAAGGTGCCGGTGGAGGTGCCGGAGATGTTGACACCACGGTCAGCGGCGTGGATGGTCACGTCCCGCAATTCGACTTCGCTTTGCGTGCCGACGGTTACCCCGATGCCGTCAGCGTTGATTTGGACATTATTCAAGAAGCCGACGGAAGTGCCACTCAATGTCACGCCAGCGTTGACGGCGTTGATGACGCTGTCAACCAGGTTCACCGTGCCGCCGCCAACATTACGCACACCGGTTCTGCCATTGCCGCTGTCGGCGGTAGCGGTGAGAATGACATCACTGCCGGTGAAGGTCCAGGTGCCGCTGTTGGTGAGCGCGGCATAGTTGGTGCCGCTATTCTCGTAATGCGTGCCGCTGACGGTGGTGTCGGAGGTGACGACGAAGTTCTGCGCGAGCACATTCAACGCGGAGACGCTGAGGGCGCAGAGGGTTAGGAGGGTTAGTTTGGGGTTCATGTTGGTGCTTTCTGTTTGGTTATGTTTGGTTGGTTGAAAATTGTTAATGGCCGCGAAAGAACGCAGAGAACACAAAGCATTTTTTACAGGGAGAACATGGAGTTCATGAAGGTTTTAAAAAAAATAATCTCCGTGTTCTCCATGATCTCCCTGTTAAAAAAAACTTCCTTCGCGCCTTCGCGTCTTGGTGGCCGGAGTTTTTGTTAGATTTTCTCCTCCTCGATGGCGATGTCGGTGCCGACGATGATTTTTTCGGTGATGGGTTTGCCGTAAAGCTGGCCGTGGAGGAGGGGTTCGAGGGTGTAGGCCCAGACTTGGGCTTGATGGGCGACGGGGTGGGTGTCGGTGAGGTGGTTTTCGCTGCCTTGGTAGAGGACGACCGAGGGTTCGTGGTTGATGCTGCGGCTAACGCGGGAATCGCTGAGGCCGCGCGGGAGAGTCCAATGTACTGTTACACTGCCGCCGGTGAAGGTGGGGTAGATGCGACCGATGGATTTGGCGGGGTCGGGCTTGGGGGTCGGTTGGTAGTTGATGCCGAGCAGGTTGTAGTCTTCCTGGGTGCATCTGGGGCTGCGGAAGATGCGGTCGGTTAAACGGTCTTCTTGCCAGAGCAAGCCGCCGCGTTTGCCTTCGATGGAAGTTAATAGGTCAATGAGGTATTGGATGACGGGGACGTGGACGGGGTCGAGGTTTTGTTGGGTGAGGAGTTGTACTCGCAAGGCGCGTAGGGCGGTAAGGAGTTTTTCGGTTTCGACGATGGCTTGGTTCAACTGGCCGTAGGCGGTGTTGGTGTCGCGGATGGCGAGGATGTCGGCGTCGGAGAGGCCGGGGTCGGTCTTGGTCTGAACGTTGACTAGGTTGCCGCTGTATTGGTTGAAGAAGTCAAAGATACCGTCCCAAGTTTTGTGGATGTATTTTTTGACGCTGAAGGTGCCGGTGTTGTTGATATTTTTCATGTTATTCCTGGTGGTTTATTTGGTTATGTTTTCTCGGGTGGCGCTGCCGCCGTCGAAAGGGATGACATCTGGCTTGCTGGTAGCGATACCTACCGCGCAGGTGACGATATCAGGCTGATAAGTAGCCTTACCTGCCGCGCAAGTGACAATATCGGGCTGACAAGTGACAATATCTGGCTCACAGGTGGCGACATCTGGCAGCCAGATTTCAATATCTGGCTCGCAGGTGACGACATCTGGCGGCCAGATTTCAATATCTGGCTCACAGGTGACGATATCTGGCAGCCAGATTTTAATATCTGGCTCGCAGGTGGCGACATCTGGCGGCCAGATTTCAACATCTGGCTCACAGGTGACTATATCTGGCGGCCAGATATTGACATCTGACAGGCAGATATCGGCCTCTATGAAGTGGGAGCCGATACTGCTATAGGTGGTGGGCGCTCTATGGACGGTAGTGGCGCCACCTGCCGGATTGGGAATGAAAGAGATAAAACTCTGCGGGGAAATTAAGGAGTCGGGGCAGTAGTCATGCTTAGAGCGAGGGAGCGAGGGAGCGAGGGAGCGAGGGAGCGAGGGAGCGAGGGTAGTTTACTCGCCCGGCCTTCACGTTGTCAAGCTCGGAAATCATGGCGGACAAAATAACGAGGTTACGGGGAGTGTCAAGGGAGAATTTTAAAAGTTTTTTGGTTGCTTGAGTTTTTTAGGTCGGCACGCGCGATACCGCGCAACTTAAAAAACTCCCCTCCCCTCCCCTCTCCTTTCAGGTCGCGGTGAGGTAAATTTATTCGACCTTGGTTTTGTCGTTGGCAGCTCGCTTGGCGATGGCGGCTTCGAGGATGGGGACCAGTTCGGGATGGAATTGTTTTGCCAGGCTTAACGGGGTTTCGTCGTAGGTGGTTTGGCGGGTCGGGTCGCCGCCGTGGTCGAGGAGCATTTGCAGGATTTCCGGTTGGTTATAGCTGATGGCCCAATATACGTTTTCCCGATGCTCGGTATTTTCGTTGGCTTCGGCGGGGGTGCCGCGCTCGAATAGCAGGCGCGCGCTTTCGGGGGCGCTGTTGACGATGCATTGGTAAATGGACTGGGCGCTGGTCGGGAAGTCCGCCGCCAGCAGTTGACGAAACACGGTGTGGTCCGCGAAGTTCAGCGCCAAATCAATCGCGCCGGTGATGTGTTGTTTTTTCCCAATGGCAGCGTCCGCTTGCAAGATGCGCGCCACCAATTCCTTGTCGTTCTGTCCGACGGCGCTGAGGATGGGCGTGAAACCGTCCTTGGTGACGGTGGTGAGCGGGACGCCGTTGGCGATGAGCCAGCGCGTGACTTTTTTATGTCGCAACGGCAGGCTCAGCGTCAGCGCCGTCCAACCGTCCTGGTCGGCGGTGTCGATGGGTTGTCCGGCGCGGCGCATTTGTTTGAGCGTGGCGAGGTCACCGGTAGCGGCGGCTTGCAGCCATTGCTCGGTCGCCGCATTGCCGCCGTCGGTGATGAGGCTGCCGTGGTTGAGCAGGATTTTAATCACCGCGTGCGTGGCGGTGAATTTGCCGGCGGATTTGCGATTGACCGCTTTGTTTTTGGCCAGCGCCTTGGTCAGTGTCAGCCAAGCGTCATTGTAAGCGTGAAATTTATCGTTAGGGTTGGCGCCTTTGGCGAGCAGGAGTTCGGTCAGGCGCGGGCTGGGGCCGACGCCGAAGCCGCAGAATGTCGTCAGCGCCAGCGGGGTGTTGCCGCGGTCATCGGCAGCGTGAATGTCGGCGCCATTGTTTATCAAACCGGTGGCGATGGCCAGGTTGCCGGTGCGGATGGCCCGGTTAAGCGGCAGTTCTTGCCAACTGCTGCGTTGATTGACATCGGCCCCGGCTTTGACTAGCAGGTCAATGACTTGCTCGTAGTCGCGGTCAATGTCTTCGAGTTGCCGCGCGCTGTACACGTCGTCATGAAAAGCGGCGGGCACATGAATCATCTCGAACAACAACGGATTGCCGCGTGAATTTGTGCCGCTGACGGTGGCCCCGTGGTCGAGCAACAAGCGCAGAACTTTTGGCGAGGAAGTGGCGAGCCACGCGGCATTGGTATTATCCTCGTTTTTAGCGTCAGCGTTGGCGCCGTGGGCCAAAAGTAATTTTACCAAGGCCGCGACCCGCTCATCGGCTTGGAAGGAAGCGCTCACGTAATAACGGGACAATGCCGCGCTGCTAAGGGGATAACGCGCCCAATTCTTGGTCGGCAGATTGGGGTCCGCGCCGTGCGACAACAACACTGCCGCGCTCTCAACGTGGCCTTGGTCCGCGGCCAGGTTCAAATTGCGGCTCAAAATTTCCGCTGACGGCGCGGCGCCTTGGTCGTACAGATAATTCAAAATTTCCGGTTTATTGAGATACACCGCCTTGGCAAAAATTTCATCGGCATATTGCACGGTGTGGAAGCCGAGCCGGTCCAGCTCGCGCAACGCGGCCAGCCGCCCCTGATTCGCCGCTGACAGTGCCACGCGCTTTTGTTCCGCCTCGGTCAGCGGCGCGCATTTGCCTAGCAAATAGTTGACGGCCGGCAACTGGTCGTCGGCGGCGGCGAAACACAGGGCGGCGAGCCATTGTTCACGCGACGGCGCTGGCGAAATTTGCCCCAGCGTTTTGAGGTCGCCGAACGCGGCGGCGTAATTGAGCGGGTCGAACTTGATGCCCGCCACTGTCAGCGTGTCGGTGACCGCGCGGTTGGCGCACTCCAACGCTTGATTGATGAGCTGTTGCTTTTGGTTCTCCCGAATTTGGCAACCGTGTTTGAATAATAATTTGACCATGTCAGCGTGGTCATATTTGACCGCCCAATAGAGATAATCATTGTCGCGGGTGTTGGAAACAATGAGGCCGCGGTGCAAAAATTCTTTCGCTTCCTGGGGATGATTGTACGCCAACAACTCGTGAAAACGGTGGGCCAAATCCTGTTGGGTTTGAACATTTTTTGAGAACGGCCGCGATTTTTCCGGCGTGAACTTGGTCAGGCACAGGACGCTGACGATGACCAGCAGCGCGACGCCGAGGAACGACCAGGCGTAGGCGTTGGCGCGGAGTTTGGCGATTTGCTCGACGCGCTGGCGGAGGTTTTGATGGTTTTCCAAAATGCCAATGGCGGCGGCGGGAAATGACGACGGCCCGCTGTTGGCGGCTAATTTGATGAGCGTCTGACCGTAAGCGTCACGGTCAGCGGCGCGGACGGCGAGCGCGTCGGTGGCGAGTTCGCGGTCGTGGCGCAGCCGCGCGAACGCCCACCAGAGCAGCGGGTTGAACCAATGGACGATTTGCAGCAGGGCGCACAGCAAATTCATCCACAGGTCGCCGCGCTTCACGTGCGCGAGTTCGTGCCGGAAAATGCTTTCGAGGTCGCTGTCGGTGAGTCGCGGCAACAGTTGTTTGGGCAGCAACAGCACGGGGCGCGGCAGGCCGACGACGGCGGGCGTGTCGAGACCGGCCAATTCGCGAACGGGGACGGACCAGCGCAATCGTAAACTCGCGGCGACACGGTCAGCGAGGGCTTGCACCTGCGGCGGGGCCGCTGTCGCTGACGATGAGACGCGGCGGAATAGCAAGAAATTGCGCCACACAAAAATCAACGCCAACAACGCGCTGACGGTCAGCCAAGCGGTGAACAGAATGTCGTCGAGTTGCAGCGGCGGCGCGGGAATCGGCGCAAGGTCAGCGACGCGCGGCGACGGCACCTCGGCGGGCGTCACGGTCAGCGGCGGCGGCGCGGGCGCGGGCGCATGGTTGGCGGGGCTGACCGTCGGCGCGGCGGGGACGTAGCGGTACACGCTGGTCGGGCTTTCCGGCAAAGTCGGCAACAACAATCTGCCGACGACGACCAGCCAGAGCAGGTACCGCCAGCGCGCGGTCAGCGCGCGCCGGAACACCAGTTGCGCGGCGACGACGAGCGCCGCCAGCAGCGACGCTTGCCACGAGGTTTCAATCAACCAGTTGAGGATGGTGGTGCGCATATTATTGGCCTTTCGCCTTGAGGATGCGTTGCAGTTCCTTGATTTCCGCCGGCGTCAACTTTGCCTTTTTGGTGAAGTGCAGCAACAGCGGCTGCGTCGCGCCGCTAAAGACGCGCCGCAAAAAATTTTCGCTTTCATGGCTCACGCATTCATCCTTGGTGGCCAGCGGCTGAAAAGTGATGGCGCCGTCGCGCTTGGCCGCCTTGACGATTTTCTTCCGCGCCAGCCGGTCAAGCAGGGTGCGAACCGTGGTGGGCGCCCAGCCGGTGTGGTGTCGCAACTCGGCGATAATTTGGTTGGCGGTCAGCGGCGACTGTTGCCACAGCACAGTCATCACTTCCCATTCGGCCTCGGTAATATCCGGTGTGTTCATCGCCGGCAAAATACTACGTCTGTAGAATCAGGTCAACTACAATCGTAGAATTTTTTTGCCACGCTGGAAAAACCTTGGCGGCCCGGCGTCTTTGCGCGAGATTATCCGGTCATGTTCAACGACGAATATTTCATGCGCGCGGCGCTGCGGCTGGCGCGAAAGGCGGGCGCTGACGGTGAGGTGCCGATTGGCGCGGTGGTCGCGCGCGGGCATGAAATTATCGGTCGCGCGTGGAACCAAGTCGAGTTGTTGAAGGACGCCACCGCCCACGCGGAGATGCTGGCGCTGACACAGGCGCAGGCGGCGGTCGGTGACTGGCGGCTAAACGAGTGCGCGCTGTTCGTGACCAAGGAGCCGTGCCCGATGTGCGCGGGCGCGGCGGTGCTGTGCCGCGTCGGGCGCGTGGTCATTGGCGCGAGCGACGCGAAATACGGCGCGGCGGGCGGCGCGGTGAATTTGTTGCAATTCGACGGCTGGAACCACCGTTGCGACATCGTCAGCGGCGTGCTGGAGGCGGAGTGCCGGTTGTTACTGCGGGAATTTTTCAAGGCAAAGAGAACTCAGAACCACGAAGACGCAAAGGCGCAAAGTTTGGAATAAAGGTCATAAAACTGCCGCACGACCGATTCGTCACGGCAGGACGATTGTTAGCTTGCGTTTGGTGATAATCAGCGGATAGTCGGCGGCATGAAAATTTTCCGGTTGGGGTGCGGGTTGGCATTCGCCGTTGGCGCGCAAACAGGCGCTTGGGGTGATTGTGCAAAAACTCGCCCCGGCCGCCGCCACGGTCAGCGGCACCTCGGCGGGGTTTGTCAATAACAGCGCGAGTCATGGCGCGGAAGCCGACAACTACCGCTCGGTCAACGGTTTTGGCGCAATGGTTTGGGCGACCGCTGACCGCGACTGGGAGAAAAATGGAATACCGTGCCGGAGAACGAGCCGTTTCAAAGTACCGTAACAAACAAATTGCGCCGGGGCGAGACCGTCACGCTGCTGCTGACGTTCACCAACCCGCTGCTCGCCGCCAATGGCAAAGCCAACGTGACCTACGACTCGAAAATCACGCAACCCGACGGCAAGGTAGTTGAAAGGAAAAACTTGCGCGGCACTAACGGTGACCTGACCGGCAAAAAATTGACCAATGTGTTTTTGACGGAAGATTTTGTGTATTTCATCGTCGAGCCGGGCGACCCGGCGGGTCAGTGGTTGTTTGAGTTCGCCGTGCATGATTTGAACCGCAAAGTCACCGTGCCGCTGAAGCTGACGCTGACGTTGACGGAGTAATGACCGCTGACCGTGGCACTCACGCCCAATCCCAATGTCCCCGCGGTTAAATTAAAAAACCTTTGCGGCCTGGCGGCTTTGCGCGAGACTGGGGGCCGTATGGCTTACAATTCAATGCGCGAGTTTGCGGAGCAACTGGCCGCTGCCGGTGAACTCATCACCGTCGGCGAGCCGGTGAAGACCGAGTTGGAAATCGCGGCGCTGGCGGATTTGGAGATGAAGAAACCCGACGGCGGCAAGGCGCTGTTGGTGACCAAGCCGGTGTTGCCCGACGGCTCCGTCAGCGCGTTCCCGGTGTTGATTAACGCCTTCGGCAGCCGGCGGCGGATGGCGCTGGCGTTGAACGTCGGCGACGTTGACGAGGTCGCCGCGCAACTCGCGCACTTATTACAAGCCAAGCCGCCGCAAAGTTTCGGCGAGGCGTGGGCGTTGTTGAAACAAGGCGTCGGCGCGCTGCACGCCAAGCCGCGCACTGTCAGCGCCGGCGCGTGCCAGGAGGTGATTTTGCGCCCCGCCGACAGCGCCGGTCTCGCCGCGTTGCCGATATTAAAATGCTGGGCGGGCGACGGCGGCGCGTTCGTGACGCTGCCCAACGTCCACACGCAAGACCCCAACACCGGCGCGCGCAACACCGGCATGTACCGGATGCAAGTCTTCGACCGCTGGACGACGGGGATGCACTGGCAAATCCACAAGGTCGGCGCGCGGCACGGGCGGCGTTATTATGCAAAAAACGAAAAGATGCCCGTCAGCGTGACCCTCGGCGGCGACCCGGCGCTGACGTTCAGCGCCACCGCGCCGCTGCCGGACGGCCTCGACGAAATCATGCTCGCCGGCTGGTTGCGCAAAAAATCCGTGCCGCTGGTGAAGTGCGTGACCAATGACTTGCTGGTGCCCGCTGACAGTGACTTCGTCATCGAGGGCTACGTTGACCCGCATGAATTGAGGGACGAAGGCCCGTTCGGTGACCACACCGGCTTTTACACGCCGGTGGATAAATATCCGGTGTTCCACGTCACCTGCGTCACCCACCGTCGCGACGCCGTGTATCCTGCCACCGTCGTCGGCCCGCCGCCGATGGAAGACTTTTACCTCGGCGACGCCAGCGCGCGGATGTTCCTGCCGGTGATTAAGGCGAACTTTCCCGAAATCGTGGACCTCGCTCTGCCCGCAGAGGGCGTCTTCCACAACCTCGTCATTGTCAGCATCAACAAGCACTACCCCTACCAAGCCTTCAAAATCATGCACGGCCTGTGGGGCATGGGGCAGATGATGTTCGCGAAAATCATCGTGGTGGTGGACGCTGACGTTGACGTGCACGACACCGGCAACGTGCTGTTCCACGTCTGCGCGAACATCGACCCGCAGCGCGACACCCTCTTCACGCGCGGCCCCTGCGACAGTCTCGACCACGCGCCGACGCTGCCGAACATCGGCTCGCACGCCGGCATCGACGCGACGCGCAAGCTGGCGGGCGAAGGATATCACCGTCAGTGGCCGGAGCGGTGCGTCCATCCGGCGGAGCTGGTGGAGCGAATGCGCCGGTTGCTCGACGCGCGTCAAAAGGGCGGGTAGTGGTGGTTGGATACAGAAAAACACGGGGTTTATTTTAAGGTTCTGACAGGGAACTAAAAAAAGATGTATCTCCGCAAAAATCCACGTAATCTACGGATTGTCTGAAAAGCAATACATTATGAACAAAATTTTATCTCCCCGTGAGGTGGTGAAGGAAGCCCTCGCCTTTCGCCGCCCGCCGTATGTACCGTGGGCGTTTCGCTTTACCAAGGAGGCGCGCGAGAAATTGGAGCGGCATTTTGGCACCACTGACTTGGCGCCGTTTTTGGGCGACCATCTGGTCGAACTGGGCAGCGGCATCGGCTTTTTCAACCAGGAAGGCGAACATTTGTACCGCGACGTGTTCGGCGTGCTGTGGGACCGTTCGATTGACAAGGACATCGGCAATGTCACCGGCACTGTGCTGCCCGAACCCACCCTCAGCGGCTATCGTTTTCCAAACCCGCTTGACCAACGTTTTTTCGTCAACATCCCGGAAAAGCTCGCCCGGCACGGCGAGTGCTATCGCGTGTTTTGCATCGGCTTTTCGTTGTTCGAACGCGCGTGGACATTGCGCGGGCTGGAAAATCTGTACACGGATTTCATCGAGAACCCGGAATTCGTGCATGAGCTGCTCGACGCCATCGCTGACTATGACATCGCGCAGACACGGCGGGCGCTGGAGTTTGACATCGACGCGGTGTATTTCGGTGACGACTGGGGGCAGCAGAAGGGCCTGCTCATCGGGCGCGAACTGTGGATGGAGTTTGTGTATCCGCGGTTGAAACGCATGTACGGCACGGTGAAGGCGGCGGGCAAGCAAGTGTTCATTCACTCGTGCGGCGACGTGGACGAGTTGTTCGGCGACCTGACCGGCATCGGCGTGAACGTGTTCAATCCGTTCCAGCCGGAGGTGATGGACGTGCGCGCGCTGATGACGGAGTGGCACGGCCGGCTGGCGTTCTGGGGCGGGGTCTCGACGCAGCAAACGATGCCCTACGGCACTGTCAGCGATGTGCGCGAAGAGACGCGGCGGATGATTGCGGCGGGGCGGAACGGCGGCTACATTTTGTCGCCGTCGCACGCGCTCGAGGGTGATGTGCCGCTGGAGAACATGCTGGCGTTGATTGAGGAAGCGCGGAGCCAGCCTGGGGTCGCTTTAGCGTAGGGGCCTGGTTAGGCGCTCACTCCCTTTGGTCACAGAGGAACGCGGGGAAGGCACAGAGTTTCACAGAAATTTTCCCCGTGGTTCTCCGTGCCTTCTCTGTGTGCGCTGTGGGCTATTTCTTTTCTAGAACTGGCGACCTTGCCGAAACATGGCAAGGCAATCAAGTGGCATTATGTCAAATACATACGAGAGACCATAAAATAAAATACGCAGCATAAAATTTTTTGAATAATAGATTGCCTGCGTCACCGGACGAGGCTAAATTTTCGACGCCATTTGATACCCGATGGTGTAACGGTAGCACAAGAGATTTTGGTTCTCTTTGTCATGGTTCGAATCCATGTCGGGTAGCCATCTTTCCATTTTTTATAAAATCCAATTTGTGATAAAACCAAAAAAATACTTGCGCAAGCCAGCTTGATAAGATATTGTTCCGTCTTGTTATCGGCGTGGGCTGATGCTGATCCCTCGGAAAGCATGAGGGGTTAAGCGGAAATAAAACATCGATAACCCGCTGAAGATGAGAGAGATAAGTCATAACGTAAGTGAATCGCGCTCTCGCGCTCTCGCGCTCTCGCGCTCTCGCGCTCTCGCGCTCTCGCGCTCTCGCGCTCTCGCGCTCTAAGCAGGCCCCCTGCCCCGATTCCTTAATTTCCCGCAGAGTTTTACCTGTTCCATTCCCCATCCGGCAACACATAACCCGCCAGCGTCAGCGGCGCGGAGAGTATTGTCTCGCAGCCTTAGCTACCTTATCCGCAGATTACGCAGATTTTCACATCTATTGTTTGCAAAAAATAATCCGCGTTCATCTGCGAAATCTGCGGATTAAAAGATTTCAACCCACCAACCACAACCAACCGAAAGAACCAACATGAACCCCAAACTAAAACCGCTCCTCCTCCTTTGCACCCTCAGCGCCGCCGCGTTGAATGTGCTCGCCGCCAACAAAGTTGTTGACGGCACCACCGTATCCGAAACCAACGCTACCTACCAGGCCACCACCACCGAGGCCGCCCTGTGGGTCACCAACCAGGGCGCCTACACCGGCACCGCCATCACCCTCAGCGGCAGCAACGGCAACCCCAACAACACCAGTCGCGGCGGCTACGGCGCTTACGTTGACGGCACCGCGCGACTGAACCTGCACAGCAGCACCGTCACCATCACCAGCAACAACTGGGAATGGCAGAATAACAAAGCCGCGGTAAACGGCACCGACCGCGCCACCGTCAGCCTGACCGATGTCCAACTCAACGCCCTCGGCACCAATAAAGAATATCTGGTTGGACTGCAACTCACTGGCAGCGCCGTCGGCCAAGTGCAAAACGTGACCGTCAACCTGACCAAAACCTACCCCGAAGAAAATCTCACCGGCATGGCAGTTAACCTTAGCGATGGTGCCACGCTGACCGGCACCGGCCTGACCATCAACGCATCCGGCACCTACCGGGCGCGCGGCATGTGGGTCGGCAACGCCACCTACGACCTGACCGACGTGACCATCACCACCTACGGCAGCGAATCGCAAGGCATCTTCGCCGCCGCCAACTCGTCCGGCACCATCAGGAATCTGAACATCAAGACCGATACGACAGTGCCCTTGATACTGGAAAACGACAATGTTTTCATCACCGTCATCGGCGGCACCCTGCACAACAACAACGGCAGCATGGGCATCCAATTCAACGGCGCCGGCACCGGCCAAATCGAGCACGCCAGCCTGACTGATGTTGACATCATCTCCAAGCGTTACGGCATCTTTATGCGCGCCCCCGACGCCGCCTTGGAAATGACCGGCGGCTCCATCACCCTCACCGATACCACCGAAACCAACGCCAAAATCCTGTCCACCGAAGGCACTGACCACCAAATCACCCTCAACCACGTGAATATGCAAGACGACGGCAGCGACGCCATCATCGCCAACGGCAACGCCACCGTCAACATCACCGCCAACGACACCGACCTGTACGGCAACGTGAACAACAGCAACGCTGGCGAACTCGAACTCAACCTCAACCACAGCACCCTCAGCGGCGACCTCACCACCATTGAAGACGCCACCCTCATCGTCAGCGGCAGCAACGGCGCGACCATTACCGGCGACGTGACCGGCAACGATAACGCCAGTATCGACCTCACCCTCAGCGGCACCAACAGCACCCTGCTCGGCGACATCACCCAAAGCGGCAGCAGCGCCGTCACTGTCATCCTCGACAACCACGCCACCGGCACCGGCGGCTACCACGGCGGCAACCTCATCACCGGCGAAGACAGCACCTGGACCTTCACCAAAGACAGCCACGGCAACTACGGTGAGAATAATGGCACCTGGAACATCGGCGACTACGAAGTTATCTTCGACAACATGACCCACAGCGGTACCGTCAACATCAACGTCAACAGCGACACCGGCGAGGGTGGCTCCATCACCGTCACCGGCACCGCTGACGGTGCAGGCACCGTCCACATCGACACCACCGGCAACGGTAAAGCCGACCCGAACCAAGTCCTCCCCGGCATCGTCAGCGGCGATGGCACCGAACACTGGCAATGGGATCCCATCGACTGGGGCCTCGACACCATCATCAAAGACGGCGACCACTTCATCAAACAAGGCACCAGCCCCGCCGGAGCAGTCTTAAACAGCGCCATCGCCGTCCAGCAATCCATGTGGTTCGCCCAGCAAAACAGCCTGCTCAAACGCATGGGCGACCTCCGCTTCAACCACGCCAACACCGTCAGCGGCAAGACTGAAAAGGAAGTAGCCACCGTCAGCGACACCCTCATTAGTAACATCTGGCTCAGAAGCTACGGCCAACAACTCAACATCGGCAGCCAAGTCGCCGGCAAAGCCTACGAACAACTCATCTACGGCGTCGATCTCGGCACGGATCACAAGTTCACCATCAGCGCTGACAGTGACTTGTATCTTGGAGTGTATGCCGGCTATGGTCGCAGCGATATAGACTACCGCACCCCCGGCACTGACGGTGAACTCAACTCCTATTATGGCGGACTTTATGCCACCTGGCTCCACAGCAGAGGCTTCTACATAGACGTCACCTTTAAGGCTGCCAGTGTCAACAACGACCTGAAAGCTCCGAATGGCAACACCCAACTCACCGCCAACTACAGCGACGTAAACCTCGGCGGCAGCATAGAAATCGGCCACAAGTTCACCTTCGCTGATGATTGGTTCGTAGAACCACAACTCCAAGTGAACTACCTCCACATCCTCGCCGAAGACTACACCGCCGGCCCGATGACCATCAGCGCCCAAGACCTCGACGCCCTGCAACTCCGCATCGGCAGCGTATTCGGTCGCACCATCAAACTCACCAACAGCGGCGCGTTACAACCCTATATCAAGATCAGCGGCGTCGAAACCATCAGCAGCGGCGGCACCCTGCGCAACGGCTACCAACACACTCGCGCCAACACTGACGGTGCCCGTGCTGAAGTAGGCGCCGGCCTCATCTGGCAACTCGACGCTGACAATCAACTCCACCTCGACTACGAAGCCTCCTTCGGCGACAAGTACGACAAACCCTGGGGCCTGACCGCCGGCTACCGTCATCAGTTCTAAAAACAATTCGAACCACGAAAACACCAAGGCACGAAGTTTTGTCTAAAAAACACTTCGTGTCTTTGTGTCTTAGTGGTGAAAAAACAGCCCGCAGAGCACACCGGGAAGGCACCGAGAACCACAGAGAAAATTTCTGTGGAACTCCGTGTCTGCTCTGTGTTTCTCTGTGGCCAACAAAAAAATGCTTACAAGCACGCGACGGGTGAATTGGTTTTAATCATTTGCAATTAATTGGCCGGTCAATAGCATTTCCCCATGACCTCCATGCAACACCACAATCTCAGCCTGGCTTTGGCGGCCAGTGAATTGAAGCAACCGCTCCACGTCAAAGTGCGGCACCTCCTGCGGGAACGCATTCTGGCGGATTTCAAACATAATCAGCGGTTTTATTCGGAGCGCGGCCTGATGCAGAAGCTGGCCGTGTCGCAGGCAACCGTCCGGCGCGCGATTATGGATTTGGTGGACGAGGGTTACTTGCGCGCCGATCCGCGCCGGGGCTTTTTTGTGCGGCTGGTCGAGGGGCCGCGCTATGTCAGTCTGATCGCCCCCACGGTGGGAGGTTCGCGCCAAGTGCACGGCCAGTCGGAGTTGATGGCCGCCTGCCGCGAACGCGAGTGGATTTTCAACACCTACGGTTTTCACAAGCACGAGTCGGCCGCCGACATCATGCGCCTGTTGCAGCACAAGCCGAGCGAGGAGCGGATTTTAATGTCAGGGCTGACGGTGGACCTGACGCTGAAGCTGGGGTTGCAACTCAAGGCGGCCGGCTACCGGCACGTGCTGATCGGCCCGCACATCCTGGGCTTCAGCGGCGACACCGTGGTGCAGGATCACGGCGCGGAGGTGCAACTGGTGCTGGAGCATCTGACGGCGCTGGGCCACCGGCGCATTTTGTTCATGGTCAACGAGCCGAAGGATTTGCTGATCACCAACCTGCGCGCGGAGAAAGTCCGGCAGAAACTGGCGGAGCACAACCTGCCGGAAGCCCGGCTGGTGTTTTGCGACACGCCCAACTGGACCGACTCGTTCGCGGCCGCCTACAAGAAAATTCACGCCATCATGCAGACGCCGCCGACGCCGACCGCCGTGGTGCCGTTGTCCGGGGTCGGGGCCTGGGCGGTGTTGCGTTACGCGCTGGAACACGGCCTCAAGGTGCCGCAGCAGCTTTCCATCGTCGGCTTTGACCCGCTGATCAACGCCGACCTGCTGCCGATTCCGCTGACCGAGCTGAGTTTCTCCATGGAGGAACGCGTGAGCAAGGCGCTGGATTTGCTGTGGTCGGGCGAGACCTCGCCGCAGCACACGCTGATTGCCCCCAAGCTGGTGGTGCGCGCCAGCACCGCCGCGCCGGGAAGATAATTTTCGATTGATGATTGATTATTGATAATTTGTAACACCATTGGCGCGGTGACTTGTGGCGTCAGCGGCCGCTTAAATTATCAATAATAAATAATCAATTGAAAATTTCTTTCCCGCCGTCAGCGGCGTGGGAACGGCGCCAATGGTGCCAGCGGCTTGGCGTGCTTTCGCTGGTAAGTGTATTCGGGATACCACAGGCCCTGCGTGACCACCGGCCAGTCGTCCGTGCGGAACGGGCTGGCGGGCAGGCCGGCTTGGTTGTACAAATTGCAGCCCTCCGGGTTGGATGACCACGCGTAACGCGCCGCGACGGGTGCTGACAGTGACGCGCTGGATACCACCACTGTGTCGCCGTCAATCTCGGCGTCGGCGGACAGCCATTGTTTGTCGGCGCCGGCGATGGCGAAGCGTTGTAGCGCGCCGTCCTTGGCCACGAGGCCACCGTCAGCGTGCGAGAATTTCAGCCGGATTTTGTTGCCTTCGATTTGCATGGATTCATACACCGGCCCCGACCATTCGATTTTTTCGCCGTAAACATCCGCCAGCGCGATGCGCGCGAGCCGGCGCGCCACATCCTGTTTGTTGTGCGGGTGGATGTCGAACGGCTCGCCGAGGTCGATGGTGACGGCCATTTTCACGCCGGGCACGGTTTGCGCGGCGCGGAGCTGCGACTCGCGCAGCACCGCCCAGTCGTCATCGCTCACCGGCAGCGGCTTGGCGCCGCCGAAATTCGGCAGTTGCACGACATAGAACGGGAAATCGCCGCGGCCCCAGTGCGCGCGCCAACTGTTCACCAGCAGCGGCAACAATTCGCGGTAGGCGTAGGCGTAAGCCGCGTTGCTCTCGCCTTGGTACCACAACGCGCCCTTGATGGCATACGGCATCAGCGGCGCGACCATGCCGTTGAAGTTCAGCGCGGGCACGCAGCCGGCGCCCTGGTTGGGATTGGGCGGCATGTTTTTCACCAACTCCGCTGTCAGCGGCGGCAACTGGCGTTCGAGTTTGCCGCGCCAGTCAGGCGTGGCCGGCGCGCCGTCGGGCAGCAATAATTTTTCGCCGAAACCGAACACCGCGCGGTTGTTGGTCGCCATGAAATTGCCGTGGAAGACGCGGTACTCGCCGCGCAGAAACACGCGCACGGCGATGACGTTGACGCCGGCCTTCACCAGTCGCGCGGGCACGGTGTAATGCCGCCGCTGACGGAGGAAATGCGGCGGGGTCTGACCGCCGCGCCCGACTTCCTCGCCGTTGAAATACGCGAGGTCCAGCCCGTTGATTTCGCCGAGCTGGAGGGTGAACTCCCGGCCCGCGTCGGCGGCGCTGACGGTGATGGTCTTCCGCAGCCACAGCGCGCCGCCGCCGCTGGTGTAGCCGAGCGCGTTCCAGTTTTGCAAACCGTCCGTGCTGACCGCCGCCCAGTCGCTGTCGTTGAACTCCGCCGCCGCCCAGCCGTTCCGCAAGCCCGCGTTCTCATCGTCAGCGCGCCCCGTCGTCTGCTCCCACGCGGCCAGTTCGTCGTGATAGGTGGCGGCGTTGGCCTCGCGGTTCTGCCATTCTTGCAGCGCGCGGTCTATCAAGTCTTTGTACTCCGGCTTCGATTCCAAAAACTCGCGCGCCACCCACGGCTCCGCCGGCGTGCCGCCCCAACTGCTCCCGATGACGCCGACCGGCACGCCGAGTGCCCGGTTCAGTTCCCGCGCGAAATACCACGCCACCGCGCCCCAGTCTTTGGCGGTGTCCGGCGACGCCGTAAGCCATTTGTATTTGCGCGACGGAAAATGGTCCGCCGGCTGCTCTTCCATCCAGCGCGGCGACTCGAAATAACGGAGGTCGGGATTGGTGACGGCGCTGACTTCCGCCAAATCCTGGGGCCACAATCCGCTGACGAGGAACTGCATGTTCGACTGGCCGGAACCGACCCACACCTCACCGACGGCGACGTTGTTCACCGTCAGCGTGTCGCCCGCGCCAGTGCCGCTGACGGTGAGGGTCAGCGACGGCGCGGCGGCGAGGTTGTCAAACACCGCCTGCCATTTGCCGGCGGCGTTCGCGGTGGCGCTGACGGTGAGGGCGCCGGGCGCCAGCGTCAGCGTGACCACTTCGCCCGGATTGGCCGTGCCCCAGACGGGCGCGGCAGTGTGGCGTTGCAGAATCATGTTGTCCGCGAACAAATCGCCGAGGGTGAGTTTCGCGCTGACCGCCAGCGGCGCGGCGAGCGTTAGGGTTGCAATCAATGTCAGTGTTTTTTTCATAAGCGTGCTTTGAATTTTTTACAAAGAGTTCATGGAGTTATTGG
>JAISDC010000036.1 GCA_031265105.1 Verrucomicrobiales bacterium | reverse complement strand
ACATCTGGCTCCGCAGTTATGGCCAACAGCTAAACATCGGCAGCCAAGTATCAGGCAAAGCCTACGAACAACTCATCTACGGCGTGGATCTCGGCACCGACCATAAGTTCACCATCAGCGCTGACAGTGACCTATATCTCGGCATCTACGCCGGCTACGGCCGCAGCGACCTCGACTACCGCACCCCCGGCACTGACGGTGAGATTAACAGCTACTACGGCGGTCTCTACGCCACCTGGCTCCACAGCAGCGGCTTCTACATTGACGCTACCTTCAAAGCCGCCAGCGTGGACAACAACCTAAAAGCCCCCTACGGCACCACCCAACTCACCGCCAACTACAGCGATGTGAATCTCGGCGGCAGCATTGAGATCGGCAAGAAATTCACCTTCGCTGACGATTGGTTCATCGAACCCCAATTCCAAGTAAACTACCTCCACATCCTCGCCGAAGATTATGCCGCCGGCCCGATGACCATCAGCGCCCAAGACCTCGACGCCCTGCAATTCCGCATCGGCAGCCTCTTCGGCAGAACCATCAACCTCACCAACAGCGGTGCGTTACAACCTTATATCAAAATCAGCGGCGTCGAAACCATCAGCAGCGGCGGCACCCTGCACAACGGCTACCAACACATCCGCGCCAACACTGACGGTGCCAGAGCCGAGTTAGGCGGCGGCCTCATCTGGCAACTCGACGCTAACAATCAGTTGCATCTGGACTACGAAGCCTCCTTCGGCGACAAATACGACAAACCCTGGGGTCTAACCGCCGGCTACCGTCACCAGTTCTAAAAACAATTCGAACCACGAAGACACCAAGGCACGAAGGTTTGTTTGAAAAAAACAGCCTTCGTGCCTTTGCGTCTTCGTGGTGAAAAAAACTCCGCGTCTCCGCGCCTCTGCGGTTAAGTTTTGCGGTCGAGGGATTGAGTTGCCTATCGTCGTATAGCTGGTAGATTTGACGCGATTTTGAATGAACCGCGTCGTTTGGCGGTGCTGGTTCTTGTGGTGGCCATTATGAGTTACTTTTTCGCGTCGATTTTTGAAGCGTGTTTGCCGGCGGCGCTGCTGGTCGGACTGAACTGGCTGCGGCGGCCCGCGCCGACCCTGCGCCAACTGACGCTGACGCTGACCGGGGCGTTTATCGCCGGGGTGGCGCTGGCGCGTTGGTTTGACCATACTAGCGCCGCGGTGTTGTGGTGGTCGAGCCTGTCGCAATGCCAACTGGTGTTGTTGTTCGTGTTGTTGCAATGCGCGGCCGCCCGCTGGCTCGGCCTGGTGTTGAGCGGGGCGCTGACGCTGGGCGCGGCGTTCGTCTGGGGGCATGATCCGAATTTGAAATTGCTGGCGGCGTCCCGCGTGGTGAACACCGAGTTGTTGTTGAGCGTCGCGGCGATACTCGCGGCCCTGGCGCTGCTGGTGACTTTGGCCTGTCAACTCCGCCTGCTTGGCAAATTGCTGCCGCGGTCGCGCTGGTGGTTGCTGGCGTTGTTGGCGTTGTTGGCGTTGCTGCCGCTGGGCGGCAATTTGTTGCTGGCGCTGATGCAGCAGGACCTGCTTGAGTTGACGCCGGGCCGGCTGAAGGCGGCGGCGTTGTTGACTAATTTTCCGTGGTTAGGGAGCGTCGGCGCGCTGACGCTGGTGGCGGTCATGGCGGCGCTGGCCTGGTGGCGGAAATTCCGCCCGCTACGACAACTTGCCCGGCAGGAGAGCGACGCCATCGAGCGGCGGCAGCGGCTGGCCGCCTTGCGCAATATTCGCCGCCTGGTCGTGACGACGCTGCTGGCGCTGTTATTGGCGGCGGGGGTTGCTGCCTATTGGTATCAGGTCGCGGCGCGGCCGCTCAAGGGTTCCGTCGCGCAGCGGCTCGCATTGGACGCCAACGGTGAAATCCAATTGCCGTATCCCGTGGCGGTGCTCACCGACGGCAAGTTGCGCTGTTTCGACTGGGTGGCGGACGACGGCAAGGTGGTGCGCTTTTTTGTCATCAACCGCTTTGCCGGCACGCCAAGCCCGACCGTGGTGTTCGACGCCTGCATGCTTTGCGGCGACATGGGGTACGCGCAACACGACGGCCAGGTGGTCTGCATCGCCTGCGGGGTGCGCCTGTATCCGCCCAGCATCGGCAATCCCGGCGGTTGCAATCCGATTCCGCTGAACGGCTGGCGGCTTGACCATGACGCCATCATCATCCCGCGCGCCGCGCTGGAGGAAGGCGCCCGTTATTTCACCACCGTTGAGGCCCGCGAGGTCACCGACATCGTCAGCGCCCGGCGGCTGAAGACCAGCGAGGCGGTGCGGACTTACACGTATCAGGACCAAGTCTATTTCTTTGCCAGCGAGGACAATTACCAAGCCTTCCGCGCCGACCCCGAACATTACATCCAGAACGCCAAACCATGCTGTCGCGGCTTATAATCCAATCGTGGCGGCGCAACCCGCGCCGCAAGGGCCTGGTGGTCGCCACCGTGTTTCTCGCGGCGGCGCTGGTGTCGGCGCTGCTGTCGGTGTCAATCGGCATCGGCGACAAGATGGCGAAGGAACTGAAGTCCTACGGTGCTAACATCCTGATGGAGCCGACCGAGGAGGCGGTGCTGCCGCGGTTGTTCGCGGAGCCGGGCGCGCTGTCGGTGGGCCGCGGTTTTTTGAGCGAGCGCGATTTGCCGCAGCTCAAAAGCATTTTCTGGCGGCACAACATTGTCGGCTTCGCGCCGCTGCTGGCGGGCCAGGCGGACGCTGACGGTGCAAAGACGCGGATTCTCGGCACGTTTTTTCATCAGTCGCTGCCGGTCGAGGGCGAGGCCGATTATCGTACCGGACAAAAAATTATCGCGCCGTATTGGCAAGTGAGCGGCGCCTGGCCGGACGACGAGAAAAACGAGGCGCTGGCCGGCGCGACGCTGGCGGCGAAAATGCACTGGCGGGCGGGCCAGACGCTGACGCTGAACCAGACACAACCGGTCACCATCAGCGGCATCCTGGAGAGCGGCGGCGACGAGGATAATCAATTGGTCATGCCGCTGAAGCTGGCGCAACGCCTGCTGGGGCTGGACGGCAAAATCCAGGCGGTGCGCGTCTCGGCGATGACCGTGCCGGAGAACCGTTTGTCGCAGCGGGCGCGCGCGAACCGTGACGCGCTGACGGCGGAGGAGTACGACGTGTGGTATTGCACGGCGTATGTTTCGTCAATCGCGCATCAGCTTGAGGAGGCGATTCCTGAGGCGCAGGCGCGGCCGATTTGGCAGGTGGCGGCGTCGGAAGGCTTGATTGTCGAGAAAGTGCAACTGCTGCTCATCGTCGCCACCGGCGCGGCGTTGCTGGCGGCGTCAATGGGCATCGCCTCGCTGATGGCGAGCACCATCATGGAACGCGCGAAGGAAATCGCGCTGATGAAGGCGCTGGCGGCGCGGCCGTGGCAAATCATGCTGCTGTTCTACGCCGAGGCCGCCGTCAGCGCCGTGCTGGGCGGGCTGCTCGGCTGCGGCGCGGGCTGGCTGCTGGCGCGGCAAATCGGCTGGACCCTGTTCGGCGCGCCGCTCGGCCTGGCGTGGATTGTGGTGCCGAGTGTATTGCTATTGTCAGTGTTGATTGCAGTGCTCGGCACCTGGTTTCCGGTGCGGCAAATCGCCCGACTGTATCCCGCGGAGGTGTTGCATGGCCGGCGCTGACCGTCAGATGTTCTGGTTGCTGGTCCGGCGGGCGCTGCGGATGAAGCTGGCGCGCATGCTGGTGGTGTTCGCGGCGCTGACGGTGGGGGCGGCGATTGTCTGCGCGATGGCGGCGGTGTATTTCGACATCAACGCCAAGATGAGCCGCGAGTTGCGGACCTTCGGCGCGAATTTTTACGTCGGCCCCGGTGAGAGCGGCGGCCTGCTGGACGAGGACACGTTCAACAAAATCGTGGCCGAGGCACCGCCCGGCCTGGTCAGCGCGGCGACGCCGTATTTGTACGGCACGGTGCGGACTGAGTTGCAGAAAGTGGTGCTGGCGGGGGTGAACTTCGAGGGCTTGCGGCCGTTGTCAGCCTATTGGCAGGTGGACGGGGACTGGATTAGCGTCAATTTCGACGACCGCAATGCGCTGCTGGGCGTCAAGCTGGCGGAGCAATTGGAGGCCAGGGTCGGCCGGGAAATCATTTTGACGCGCGACACCGAGCGGAAGAAATTGCGCGTGAAAGGCATCGTCGAGGCGGGGGACACCACGGACCGTCTGCTCATCGTGAATCTGCCGGTGGCGCAAGAATGGCTGCGGCTGCCTGGCAAAATCAGTCACGCCCTGCTGCGGGTGGACAACGGGCAGGGGCAGGCCGAGGTCTGGGCGCGGCAGTTGCGGCAGGCTTACCCGGAACTCGACATCAAGCCCATCCGCCGCGTCTCCGCCGCCGAGGGACAGGTGCTGGAAAAAATCAAGGGCCTGATGGGCCTGGTCGCGCTGGTGATTCTGGTGCTGTCCACCCTGTGCGTCAATACCACGCTAACCGCCATCGTCAACGAACGCGCGACGGAGTTCGCCCTGCAAAAGGCGCTCGGCGCGAAACCGGCCGGCATCGTGCTGCAAATCGTCGCGGAAACCGCGCTGACCGCCTCGGCGGCCATCGTCAGCGGCGGCGCGCTGGGGTTTGTGCTGGCACAGATTTTGGGGCAGGCGGTGTTTGCGTCGTCGATAGAATTTCGCGCGCCGGTGCTGCCGCTGACGGCGGTGTTGTCGCTGCTGGTCGCGCTGGTCGCCGTGGCGCTGCCCATCCGCCGCGCGGTGCAAATGGAACCCGCCAGGATTTTAAAGGGAGAATAATGAACGAATATTCACCGCAGAGACGCGGAGGCGCAGAGGAGCACATTTGATTTGGATTGAGACACCGCTTACGCGGAACGCGAACCCAAAAGAATTGTAGCTAATCTCCGCGTCTCCGCGCCTCTGCGGTAAACTAAATTATTATGAACAACGACATCGTCATCGAAACCCATAATCTCACCAAGTCCTTCGGCAGTGTCATCGCGGTCAACCAACTCAGCATCCAAATCCGCCGCGGGGAATTTGTCGCCTTCATGGGCGCGTCCGGTTCGGGCAAAACCACGCTGATGAACATCCTGACCTGCCTGGACACCATCAGCGCCGGGCAGGTGCGCATCGACGGCCAGGATTTGGCCGACCTGGACGAGGCCGGACGCCGGGTCTTGCGCGCGACGAAAATCGGCTTGGTGTTCCAGCAGTTCCATTTGATTCCTTACTTGAGCGCGCTGGAAAACGTCATGCTGGCGCAGCATTATCACAGCGTCACCGACGAGGCCGCCGCCAGGAAAATTCTCACCGACATCGGCCTGGGGCACCGCTTGCACCATTTGCCGAGCGCGTTGTCGGGCGGTGAGCAGCAGCGGGTCTGCATCGCCCGCGCCCTGGTCAACGAGCCGCCGCTGTTGTTCGCCGACGAGCCGACGGGGAATCTCGACGAGGAGAACGAGAAAATCGTGCTCGGTCTGTTGCAGGAGTTGCACGGGCAGGGGCGCACCATCATCATGGTCACGCACAACCCCGACCTCGGCGCTTATGCTGACCGGATTATCCGCCTGCATCACGGCCGGGTGGTGGCGTGATGGTTGGCGGCGGGCTTATTTTTTCTTCGGGCGGGCGGGTTCACGGTCGGCGGTGTTGCGGTAGAACAGGATGCCGTGCTCCTTCAAATTACGCGACAGTTCCTTGAACTGCCGGATGGTTAGCTTCACATCGTCAGCGGTTTGCCGGTCATACAGCAACAGGTGCAGCGTGCCCTGGCCTTGCTCCGCCTGGGCCATGAAGGCGTCGATGCGGGCGCTGACGCTCTTGGCGTTGGCGATGGCGTCCTGCAGGTTGCGCAACGTCTCCTCGTTCATCAGTTGCTGGTCAATCTTGGTGGAAATGTCATCCAGCCGCCGCATAATCGGCTGCGCCCGGGTGGCGAGGTCGCCGAGGCTCTGCTCATTTTGCTGCATTTCCCCGACCCGCTGACCGTTGGTGAACCAGGTGTCCGCCGGCTGGTCCGGGGTGATGATGTCCACGAAACGGTCGCCTAACAAGCCGTGGGCGCCGATGCGGAAGTTGGAATTGGCGGGTATTTTGATGTCGGAGCGAATCTTCAGCGCCAGCTCCACCGCCTGCCCGCGGTTGATGATGGCCGGGCGCCGGGCCACCTTGCCGATGCGGGCGCCGCGATACAGCACCTGCGAGTTCTTGATGATGCCGCTGGCGTTGGGAAAGCTGACGATGATTTCGTAATCACGGGCAAACAGCTCGCCAAACCGCCCGAAGGCGACCGCCAGCACCCCGATGGCGATGAGGCCGGCCAGGACAAAGGCCCCGACTTTGATTTCCAATTTTCGTTCGTTCATACAATTGCATCCTGTGGTTCCGAGATTCCCCTGACAAATTTTTGCACCACCGGGTCGCGGCTGGCCTGCACCGCGGCGGGCGTGCCCTCGTAATAAATCCGCCCCTCGTGCAACTGGCAAATGCGGTCGGCGATGTGGCAGGCGCTGACCATGTCGTGCGTGACCACGATGCTGCTCATGGTCAGCCGGTCGCCGAGGCGCACGATGAGCCGGTTGATGCTGTCGGCGACGATGGGGTCGAGGCCGGTGGTGGGTTCGTCGTACAACATCAGGGCGGGGCGGCTGATGATGGCGCGCGCCAGGGCGACGCGTTTCTTCATGCCGCCGCTGAGGGCGGCGGGCATGGTTTGTTGCTGGCCGGGCAAATCCACCAGCGCCAGCGCCTCGCGCACCCGCGTGGCGACCTCCGCCGCGCTGAAGCCGCCGCGCTCCAGCAGCGGGAAGGCCAGATTGTCCCCGACCGACAGGGAATCAAACAAGGCGCCGTTCTGGAACAACATGCCGATGTTGCGGCGATACGGGTTGAGCGCCTCCTCAGTCAGCGCGGACAGATTGACCCCTTGGAACAACACCGCGCCCGCGTCAGGTTGCAACAGGCCGGTGATATGGCGGAGCAGCACGCTTTTGCCGCCGCCGCTGCGGCCGATGATGACCACGCGCTCGCCGGCGCTGACGCTGAGGTTGACGCCGCGCAACACGG
>JAISDC010000032.1 GCA_031265105.1 Verrucomicrobiales bacterium | reverse complement strand
GCGGCCTCTACCTCGACGCCACCTTCAAAGCCGCCAACGTTGACAACGACCTGAAAGCTCCCTACAGCAACACCCAACTCAAAGCCAGCTACAGCGACGTCAACCTCGGCGGCAGCCTGGAAATCGGCAAAAAGTTCACCTTCAGCGATGCTTGGTTCATCGAGCCGCAGTTCCAAGTGAACTACCTGCACATCCTCGCCGAGGATTACACCGCCGGTCCGATGACCATCAGCGCCCAAGACCTCGACGCCCTGCAACTCCGCCTCGGCAGCTTGTTCGGTCGCACCATCAAGCTCGCCAACGGCGGCGCCTTGCAGCCCTACGTGAAGATCAGCGGCGTAGAAACCATCAGCAGCGGCGGCGCCATCAGAAACGGCTACCAATCCACCCGCGCCAACACCGACGGCGCCCGTGCTGAAATAGGCGGCGGCCTCATCTGGCAACTGGACATCAACAACCAACTCCACCTCGACTACGAGGCGAGCTTCGGCGACAAATACGACAAACCCTGGGGACTAACAGCAGGTTATCGCCATCAGTTCTAAAAAAACTTGCACCACAAAGACACGAAGGCACGAAGGTTTGTTAAAAAAAAACAGCCTTCGTGCCTTGGTGTCTTAGTGGTGAAAATTTCTCCGCGGTTAATTCGGTATTGCGCAGCAGCCTGTCAGCCATATATAGTAACTGATTATGCCCCATATCATAAATCTCGTTTCCCGTTACCTCACCCTGGGTCTCCTTGCCGCCGGCCCGCTGACGCTCGCCGCGCAGCCGACGATGATTTATGACGGGTCGATTACGCCCAACGGCTGGGATTTCTCCAACGTGTTGATGTTCTCTAACTCGGGCAAGAGTTGGGTTTACGCGCCCACCAATGTGTCGGCGTACACGGTCAGCGGCAGCTACACGACGCTCAACACCAGTTCCAGTGAATCCATCGCGGCGGGGTTCGCGGTTAATCCGTTGGCACCGCTTTCGCTGGACACCGCCGCCGGTTACACGATTTCCATTAACTTGCAAACCAACAGTGAAACCCATGCCGGCACCAACGGTGAGAACCGCGCGGGGTTTAGCCTCACGCTCATCGGCGCGGATGTGACCAAGTCCATTGAGATTGGCTTTTGGGGCGACCAAGTCTGGGTGCAGACCGGCACCGCCAACGGTGAGACGATTTTCAAGCACGGCGAGTCCGCCGCCATCAATACCACGGACGATTTTCACCGGTACAATGTCGTTGTGCAGGGCGACACGTACACCATTTACAACGGGCAACTGTTTCTCCTCAGCGGTTTGTTGCGCGATTATTCCTCCAGCGACGCGGGGTTCGGCGGCGTGCCGGTGTACCAGACCTCGAATTTTTTCTTCATGGGCGACAACACCACCTCCGCCGGCGGCAGCTACAATTTCACCGATGTGCTGTTCGAGGTCGCGGCGCCGCATTATCAGCTCATGGGCGACGGCGACCAGTTGTCGATGCGCAACGTCACGGCGCTGCCCGGCGCGGCCTACGTGACCAGCAGCACGCTAGTCAAGGGCACCTGGGAGGCGCGCAACGGCGGCTCGGTCAGCGGCAGCGGCAACACGGTGGAGAATCGCGCCATCCGCGGCTACAGCCTGTACGCTGACGGCGCGGGTTCCACCATCAGCGGTGTTGATTTGACGGTGAAGGCTTACGGTTACCAAAGCAGCGCGGTGTTCGCTGACAATGGCGGCGCGGTGACGTTGAGCGGCGGCCAGGTGGCGGTGGGCTATGTGGATTACGGGGTACCGCTGCCAGTGGGCGACAACTATAATGGTGGTTACGCCGGTTTACGCGCGCAGCGGGGCGGCCAAATCACGGCGTCGAACCTGACGGTCACGGCGGAGGATAGCAGATCTTGGCTGATTGCGGCGGACAACGGCGGCACGGTCAGCGGCACCAATTTGACGCTGAGCGGCGGGCGGATCAGCGTGGCGGGCGGCGCCGTGCGGTTGAACGGCGGCTCGGTGACGGTTAGCAATTGCTCGTTACACATCAATATGCCGCCGTTTAATTTGCCGGCCTCCTTGTTCAACGTCAGCGGCGCCGGGTTGGTGGAATTGCAAAACGTCGCCGTCACTGGCGGCGGCCCGAGTTTCGCGACTGCTGGCGGCCCCGTCTTGATAGGCGGCAGCGACAACGTCAGCGCGGATGGTTTCAAACTCTTTAACGTCCCCAGCGGCACGGTGAACGTCAGCGGCGGTTCGTTGACCGTGAACGGCGACGACTCGCGCGCGGTCGTGACCGGCGGCGCGGCCGTGGTGTCGTGGCAAAACGTCGGCGTCCAGGTCACCGGCAACCGCGCGGTGGCGGGCGAGTTGCGCGGCGGCGCGCTGACCGTGAGCGGCGGCACCGTCAGTGTCAGCGGTTCGCGGGTTTTTGTCGCCGACACGCAATACGGCGGCGCGCTGACCATCAGCGACGGCGCGCAAATCACCAACAGCGCGGACAAAATCCTGCTCACCGCCACCAACCGCGGCGCGTTTGATTTGATTTTGCGCAACGTGGAACTCAGCGGCGACGTCATCGCCGACCGGGGCGCGGCGGTGACGGTTTATTTGCAAGACCACACGCGCTTGAGCGGCGCGCTGGCCCCCGTGGACGGCGCCATCACTCTCAGCGGCAGCGACGGCAGCAGCTTCACCGGCGACCTCACCGGCGGCGGCACCTCCGCCCTCACGGTCAGCCTGGACAACAGCACCCTGACCGGCAACGTCATCACCAGCGCCACCGCCACCGCGACCATCACCGGCGGCAACGGCGCGACCGTCACCGGCACGCTGACCGGTCGCGACGATTCCGCCATCGACCTCACCGTCAGCGGCCCCGGCAGCAGCTTCGCCGGTGACATCAACCAGCACGACCGCGCCGTCGTCACCGTCACCATCGACCACGGCGCCACTGGCAGCGGCGGCTTCGCCGGCGGCAGCCTCATCGTCGGCGGCGACGGCAGCTGGACTTTTAACAAAGACGCCACCGCCAGCCTCACCGACAACCGCGGCGTCGTCTATCTCGGCGCGCACGGCAACTACCTCGCCATCCACAGCGACACCATCAGCGGCGACGGCATCTGGCATTTCCCCGTCGATAGCGACACCGGCGCGAAAAGCACCGTCACCGGCAGCACCGCCGCCGACAGCCAGCCCAGAGGCATCATCAGCGTCATCGGCGACGGCCTGCGGCGCGACCCTAACACCGTCGCCAACACCCTCGTCGCCGGCGCGAACAAAGAAAACTGGACCTGGGACAATTTCCACTGGGGCCTGGAGGAATACACCCAGGCCGGCCACGACCTCGACGGCAATCCGCATTTCGCCCAGCACGGCATCAGCCCCGCCGGCGTCGTCCTCAACAGCGCCATCGCGGTACAGCAAAGCATGTGGTTCGCGCAGCAAAACAGCCTACTCAAACGCATGGGCGAGTTGCGCTATGGAGCGCGGGCGTCTCGCCCGCCCGCGGGCGGGACGCCCGCGCTCCATAACCTCATCGAAAACATCTGGCTCAGAAGCTACGGCCAACAGCTAAACGTCGGCAGCAAGGTCGCCGGCAAAGCCTACGAACAACTCATCTACGGCGTCGATCTCGGCACGGATCACAAGTTCACCATCAGCGCTGACAGTGACTTGTATCTTGGAGTGTACGCCGGCTACGGTCGTAGCGACCTCGATTACCGCACCCCCGGCACTGACGGTGAAAGCAACACTTACTACGGCGGCCTTTACGCCACGTGGTTACACAGCAGCGGCTTCTATCTCGACGCCACCGTCAAAGCCGCCAGCACGGATAACGACTTGAAGGCTCCCTACGGCAGCACCCAACTCACCGCCAGCTACAGCGATGTGAGTATCGGTGGCAGTATCGAAATCGGCAACAAATTCATCTTCCAAGACGGCTGGTTTGTCGAACCCCAGTTCCAAGTCAACTACCTCCACCTCCTCGCCGAGGATTACAGCGCCGGCCCCATGACCATCAGCGCCCAAGACCTCGACGCCCTGCAATTCCGCCTCGGCAGCTTGTTTGGCAGAACCATCAAACTCACCAACAGCGGCATACTCCAGCCCTACCTCAAGATCAGCGGCGTCGAAACCATCAGCAGCGGCGGCGTCATCAGAAACGGCTATCAATCCGTCCGCGCCAACACCGACGGCGCCCGCGCCGAACTCGGCGGCGGTATCATCTGGCAACTCGACGCTGACAATCAACTCCACCTCGACTACGAAGCCAGCTTCGGTGACAAGTACGACAAACCCTGGGGCCTAACCGTCGGCTACCGCCACCAATTCTAAAAACACATTCACCGCAGAGGCGCGGAGACGCGGAGGTTGAATTAAAAAAACTCCGCGCCTCCGCGTCTCCGCGGTTAAGTTTTACTTGCCAAAATCCTTCGCGCCTTGGTGTCTTCGTGGTTCAGACCATATTATTCATGATTCCCCGGTAAAAAAATCGTGCGTCGCGGGCGCGCCTGGCGTAAATTTTTCGCATGAAATCCGCCTACGAACTCGCCATGGAACGACTGGCCCAATCCCAGCCCGCCGCCAAGTTGACCGACGCGCAAAAGCGGGAACTCGCCAACATCAGCGCCCGTTACGAAGCCAAAATCGCCGAGCGCACCACCTTCCTCACCGGCAAACTCCGGGAGGCTGAGGCCAAGGGCGACGCCGCTGAGGCTGACCAGTTTCGCGCGCAATTGCGCCGCGACCTCGCGACGTTTAACGAGGAAATGGAAACGAAGAAAAACGCGGTGCGAAATTAACGCGCGCTGCCACCGTCAGCGGCTCCGCCCGTGGCGTGCCGGGACTTTTCAACCATGACTTACACCACCCAATACTCGGCCCCCGTCGGCAAGCTGATACTGGCAAGCGACGGGGAAAACCTGACCGGCCTGTGGCGCGAGGGACAAAAATATTTCGCCGCCACGGTGACCGCGCCGCTGACAGTGCGCGACCGTCTGCCCGTGTTGGTTGCCGCCAAAAAATGGCTGGATAAATATTTCGCCGGACAACCACCCGCCATCGCGGAGTTGCCGTTGTCGCCGGCGGGCGGGGAGTTCCGGCAGTTGGTGTGGCGACTCTTGCGCAAAATTCCATACGGCCAAGTGGTCACCTACGGCGACCTCGCCAAACAAGTCGCCGCGCGCCTGCACCGCCCCGTCATGTCCGCCCAGGCCGTCGGCGGCGCGGTGGGGCATAATCCCGTCTCCATCATCGTTCCCTGCCACCGGGTCGTCGGCGCGAACGGCAGCCTGACCGGTTACGCCGGCGGCCTCGCCGCCAAAATCCAACTGCTGACCCGCGAGGGAGTGGACATGACCCGCCTGTTCGTCCCCGCCAGGAGCACCGCGCCTTGACACAGCATGACTGGGAGCGCCGGCATCTTGCCGGCTGTGCTGGGACCATCTGCCGGCTGGAAGCCGGCGCTCCCAGTGGGCCAGCGCTTGCCGGCACGCTCAGCAGCCAGTTCCTGCGCCGGCGGCGTTGAAGAGAGCTTCATTAACGCAACGGCGCGAAGAATTTTTTTAACAGGGAGATCATAGAGAACATTGAGGTTTTAAAAAATAACCTCCATGTTCTCCCTGTAAAAAACCTCCGCGTCTCCGCGCCTCTGCGGTTATGGTATGCGGATAGGCTCGCTCTAAGCGGTCTCACCCCTGAATGGCCTGTAGCACGGCGGACAGCGTCGGGGGGACCGGTTTGATCAGTTGGTCGGAGACGCTGATGGCGGTGTCAGGGTCTTTGAGGCCGTGGCCGGTGAGGGTGGCGGTGAGCAGACTGTCAGCGGGGATGCCGCCCTGTTCTTGCGTTTTGATGATGCCGGCGAGAGCGGCGGCGCTGGCGGGTTCGACAAAAATTCCCTCGCTGGCGGCAATGAGTTGGTAGGCGCGTAAGATTTCCCCGTCGCTGACGCTGCCGATGACCCCGCCGGACTCGTCCCGCGCGGCGACGGCCTGTCGCCAGCTTGCCGGGTTGCCGATGCGGATGGCGGTGGCGACGGTTTCGGGGTGTGCGATGACGAGGTTTTCCACAAGCGGCGCGGCGCCGGCGGCCTGCCAGCCGCACATTTGGGGCAGGGTGCGGATGGTGCCGGCGGCGTGATATTCCTTGAAGCCCTGCCAGTAGGCGGTGATGTTGCCGGCGTTGCCGACGGGGATGTAGTGGCGGTCGGGCGCGCGGCCCAGCGTGTCGCAGATTTCGAAGGCGGCGGTTTTTTGTCCCTCGATGCGGAAGGGGTTGATGGAGTTGACAATTTCGACGCCGGGCTGGTCGCCGAGCGCGCGCACGACGTTGAGCGCGTCGTCGAAGTTGCCGTCCACCGGCACGATGCGCGCGCCGTAGATGAGGGCTTGCGCGAGTTTGCCCATGGCGATTTTGCCGTGGGGGAGGACCACGGCGGCGGTCAGGCCGGCGCGGGCGGCGTAGGCGGCCGCTGAGGCTGAGGTGTTGCCGGTGCTGGCGCAGACGAGGATTTTGGCGCCGCGGGTTTTGGCGGCGGTGACGGCCATGGTCATGCCGCGGTCTTTGAAGGAGCCGGTGGGGTTCAGGGCTTCGAGCTTGATATGCAATTGAAACTTGCCGCCGATGGCGTTGACGAAACGCGGGACGGGGATGAGGGGGGTGTCGCCTTCCTGCAAGGTGACGATTTGGGTGTTATCGTCCACCGGAAGATGCCGGCGGTAGTGTGCGATGATTCCTGGCCAGTTCATAGTGTTGTTATCTCAAAACTCAAATCGCATAGCGCAAAACTGTAGAGTTGGCGTTATTTCAAATCCTCGACCCGGATGGCCTGGCAGGGTTCCTTGATGACTGCCAGTTGCTTGATGTCGCGGTAGGCGCGCTGGAAATTGGCTTCGCTGGCCTGGTCGAGCACCATCAGGAGCGGCACGGTCTCGCCGCTGTGTTCCTCGGGTTGATAGACGGAGGAGATGCCGATGTTGTATTGGCCAAAGACGGCGGCGACCTGGGCCAGCACGCCGGGTTGGTCCAAGGCGCTGAGTCGGATGTAGTAGCGGGTTTTGACTTGGTCGATTTTCGCGACCTTGCCGTAGAGGTCGTGGCGGGTGAAGCGGGAGCCGCGGTTGCTGCCGAGGTTGGCCGCGGCTTCGGCGACATCGCTTAACACGGCGCTGGCGGTGGCGTCGGCGCCCGCGCCGCGACCGTAGTACAGCGTCCGGCCCACCACGTCGCCCTCGACGGCGATGGCGTTGTACACGCCGCTGACGCTGGCCAGCACGCTGTCGGCGGGAATCAGGGTCGGGTGCACGCGCGTCTGGACGGCGTTGTGCTCGTCGGGCTTGATGATGGCCAGCAGTTTGATGACGTAGCCGAGCCGGCGCGCGTAGGAAATGTCCAGCGCGGAGATGGTGCGGATGCCTTCGGTGTGGATGTCCGCCATTTTTATCCAGCAGCCGTAGGCCAGTGAGGCGAGAATCGCGGCTTTGTGCGCGGTGTCGATGCCGTCCACGTCCAGGCTCTCGTCGGCCTCGGCGTAACCGAGGCTTTTCGCCTCGGCGAGGATTTCACCGTAGGATTTGCCCTCGTCCGCCATGCGGGTGAGGATGTAGTTGCAGGTGCCGTTGATGATGCCGTGGATGCCGGCGATGTGATTGGCGAGGAGTCCCTCGCGCAGGGCTTTGATGATGGGGATGCCGCCGCCGACACTGGCCTCGAAATAAATGCCGGTGTGGTGCCGGTCGGCCAGGCCGAAGAGTTCCTCGCCCGCGTGCGCCAGCAGCGCCTTGTTGGCGGTGACCAGGGGTTTGCCCGCTGACAGTGCCGCCCGCGCCACCTCCTTCGCCAGCGTCGTGCCGCCCATCAGCTCGACCACGATTTGCACCTCACCGTCAGCGACCAGTTTCCGCCAGTCGTCGGTGAGCGCGCCGCGCAACGGCTCCGGCACCCGGTCGGCGCGCGGCTCGGCGATGCGCCGGAGTTGCAAATCCACGCCGGTGCGCTCGGCAATCAAGTCGTGATTCCGCAATAAGTGCCTGGCGAAGCCGCCGCCGACCACGCCACAGCCGATAAGTCCGATGCCAACCGTTTTCACAAACCAGTTATGAAACCAAAACGACGGGGAAATGGCAATAAAACTTCACCGCGGGGGGATTGGTGAACCACGAAGACACCAAGGCACGAAGGGTTTTGGCAAGTAAAACTTAACCGCGGAGACGCGGAGGCGCGGAGTTTTTTTAATTGAACCTCCGCGTCTTTGATTTGCTTTGCTAGTGTCGTTAGAGCGGGCGTGTAATAGCCCGCTAAGGTGTTGCGCCTCTGCGGTGAATGTGTTTTTAGAATTGGTGGCGGTAGCCGGCGGTTAGGCCCCAGGGTTTGTCGTATTTGTCGCCGAAAGAGGCTTCGTAGTCGAGGTGGAGCTGATTGTCAGCGTCCAACTGCCAGATGATACCGCCGCCTATTTCTGCTCTGGCACCGTCAGTGTTGGCGCGGATGTGTTGGTAGCCGTTGCGCAGGGTGCCGCCGGTGCTGATGGTTTCGACGCCGCTGACCTTGATATAAGGTTGTAACGCGCCGCCGTTGGTGAGTTTGATGGTTCTACCGAAGAGGCTGCCGAGGCGGAGTTGCAGGGCGTCGAGGTCGCTGGTGGTGATGCTCATGGGGCCGGCGGTGTAGTCTTCGGCTAAGATGTGGAGGTAGTTGACTTGGAACTGGGGTTCGATGAACCAATCATCGGTGAAGGTGAACTTGTTGCCGATTTCTAGGCTGCCGCCGATGTTTACGTCGCTGTAGTTGGCGGTGAGTTGGGTGGTGCCGTAGGGGGCTTTCAGGTTGTTATCCACACTGGCGGCTTTGACGGTGGCGTCGATGTAGAGGCCGCTGCTGTGGAGCCAGGTGGCGTAGAGGCCGCCGTAGTAGCTGTTGAGTTCACCGTCAGCGGCGGGGGTGCGGTAGTCTATATCGCTGCGGCCGTAGCCGGCGTACACTCCAAGATACAAGTCACTGTCAGCGGACAAGGTGAATTTGTGGTCGGTGCCGAGGTCAACGCCGTAGATGAGTTGTTCGTAGGCTTTGCCAGCGACTTTGCTGCCGACATTTAACTGTTGGCCGTAGCTCCGGAGCCAGATGTTGTCTATTTGTTTATGCACCGGGGGCGTCCCGCCCGCCCGCGGGCTAGACGCCCGCGCTCCATAGCGCAGTTCGCCCATGCGTTTGAGCAGGCTGTTTTGCTGGGCGAACCACATGGCTTGTTGGATGGCTACGCTGCTGTTGAGGACTGCGCCGGCTGGGCTGGTGCCTTGTTTGATGAAGTGGTCGCCGTCCTTGATGATGGTGTCGATGCCCCAGTCGATGGGATCCCATTGCCAGTGTTCGGTGCCATCGCCGCTGACGATGCCGGGGAGGACTTGGTTGGGGTCGGCTTTACCGTTGCCGGTGGTGTCGATGTGGACGGTGCCTTCACCGTCAGCGGTATCGGTTACGCGGATGGACCCGCCCTCGCCAGTGTCGCTGTTGACGCTGAGGTTGACGGTGCCGGTGTGGGTCAGGTTGTCGAAGGTGACGTCGTAATCGCCAATGCTCCACACTCCGTCGTTTTCGCCGTAGTTGCCGTGGCTGTCTTTGTTGAAGTTCCACGCGCTGTCGCTGTCGGTGATGAGGTTGCCATTAGCGAAGCCGCCGCTGCCGGTGGCGCCGTCGCTGATGGTGACGGTGATGACGGCCTCGTCATTTTGCGCGATGTCGCCGAGCAGGGCGCTGTTGCTGCCGCTGACGGTGAGGTCGATGACCGCGTGGTTGTTGCCGCTGACGTTGCCGGTCAGGGTGCTGCTGTCGGCTAAATTTAATGTTGAAGTCGCGGAGCCGTAGAAATTCGCGTCGCCGCTGATGGTCGCGCGCTCGGTGTGCAGGGTGAAATTGGTGGGCATGTCCACGCTGCCGACAGTGCCGTCGCTCCACGTGCCGCTGCGGATGCTGGTGATTTCCAGCGCGCTGGTGCCGCTCATGGTCACGTAGCGCAACGTAATTTCGTAATTGCCCTGGTAGGTGCTGTACAAATCTAGGTCGTAGTTATCCCTCGACTGCGGATTGACGGCAATCACCGTGCCTTGCGAGGCGCTGAACCGCCCGCCGTTGATCACCAGCGTGTGTTGTTCCTCCGCGCCGATGGTACTGGACGACGCCAAATAAATCACCTGCGAGTCTGGCGAATCCACCGTAATGTCCGCGTTGGTCAGCGTCATGGTGCCCGCGCTGTGGCCTCCCAATCGCACGCCGTCATTGTGTGCGCCACCGGAGGAGACCGCGATGCGCACGTTAGTGGCAGTCAACACGGCGGTGTTGTCGATGCCCAGGCCAGCGGCTTCACTGCCGCTGGTGATGGTGATGTCCACATCGGTCAAAGTCACCTGCGCGTTCGTGACTAACACGCTAATGATGGGTCCATCGACGACGGTGATTTGGATATTATCCAGGATGGCTGAGGAGGTGCCGCCGATATAAATACCATAGCCGCTGCCGTTGATGGCGAGAGTACTGCTGGATAAAAACAAAGTGGATGAATTGTTCACGAACACGGAGCGAATGGTACCGTCACCGGCGGTGGTGACGTTGAGGTCGCGCACCGTGCCGGAGGAAGTGCCATTGAGATAAATACTGATGCCGGCGGTGTTGGTGGTGGTGATAGTGCCGCCGGCCAGAGAGACGCTGGCGCCGTTGTTGATATAAGCGCCAAATCTGCTGTTGTCGCCGCTGAGCGTGGAACTAAGCGTGATGTTCGAGCCGCTGTAGCTGGCGCCGGGGCTGTACACATACAACGCCGCCGTGCCGCTGACGGCTTCATAGACGCCGTCGGTGTCGGTTATGTCGCTTTGGTCGGTGTTGACGACTTTCGTCGCCGCTGACAGTGGTGATGCCGCCATGCCGCTGATCATCAGCAGCAACGCGGCCCAGTTGGGGATGGGGTGGTTCTTCATTTGTTTTTTTCTTTGGCTAATAATTTTCATGCGAAACTAACACTATCTATTGGATAGTCTGATAACAAGAAAATTTTTTCACTGTTGAGGCATGGCATTTTCCACTAACGGTGACCGTTTTTTCAGAAACCGCATTCGCAAGTTGCGGGAGCAAGCCGGGCTGACGCAAGCTGATATGGCGGAGCGCAGCGGTTTTTCGCTGCTGTATTACCAAAACATCGAGGCGGGCAGGCGCGTCAATACTCCGTTGCACACGATTGAGAAAATCGCCGCCGCCCTGGAAATTTCGTTGCGCGAACTTTTTGCCAAAACGCCGCCCGCCATGTCGCCGCTCAAAGCCACCGCGCCGCCGCATTACCAAAATTCCCGGGCCAAATGCCGCCGTTGAATAAAAATCGCCGCCGACCGTCAGCGGCAATGCGGCTCGTCTGCTTATTCTGTTGGTGTTCATTATAGTTTTTCTTGCCGATTTTTTCATAGTAAAAGTTGATTCGCGTATTACGGCATGTTGTGCCGTGTTAGTCAATTTTATTTTGACGGCATAATATGCCGTGCAAGAACGCGATCACGCAGTGTTGATTCAAAAAAAGTTCGGCGCCAATGTGCGCCGCGCGCGGGTCGCCCGCCGGTTGACGCAGGAAAAATTGTCCGAGTTGGCGGATTTGAATATTCGCACTTTGCAACGTATCGAGGCGGGAGAGTTTGCCATCCTGCTCAACACCGCCGTCCGTCTGGCGGAAGCCATGAAATGCCCCTGGACGGAACTGGCACCCGATATGAAACGTCGCTGACAGTGCCGCGAGAAGGGAAGCGCTGACGCGGAGCCAGTGTCAGCGAGGGTTTGTTTCACCGCCGGCGCTGCCGCTGATCATGGGGTAGAATCCAAGGCAACGGGAACCGCGCGATTCGCATTGAAAATCCGGGGAATCTCCGTAACTTTTTCGCCATGCAAAAATACGACGCGGTCATCATCGGCGCCGGCTTGTCGGGCATGAGCGTGGCGCTGCTGTTGGCGCGGCGCGGATGGCGCGTGGCGTTGCTGGAACAGGGGCGGCAGCTCGCGCCGCTCATCGCCGGGTTCGACCGCGCGGGGGCGCATTTTGAGACCGGGGTGCATTATTCGTCGTGCCTCGGCGCGGGCGAGGTCGGACGGTTTTTCCTCGAGCAACTCGGCGTGGAGGTCGCCGTGCGGGCGTGCGCTGACGATGGTTATGACGAAATCCGGTTGCTGCCGACGGGGCGGAATTTCAAGATGGTGTGCGGACGCGAGCGCTTGGCCGCGGCGCTGGCGCGCGAGTTCCCCGCCGAGCGCGACGCCATCGCCCGTTATTTGGCACGGGTGCGCGCGGCGGCGGACCAGTCCGCGTTCCTCCACGCGCACCGGCGCGGGTGGCCGCGCCAGGGGTTCTTCGAGCCGCGCCACGGGGCGACGTTGCGGGAGGTGTTGGACGAATGTTTCCGGTCGCCGGAGTTGAAGGCGATTTTTTCCACGGCCACGTTTCTGCACGGCGCGCCGCCCGCGCGGGTGTCGTTCGCGCAGCACAGTTGCATCGTCAGCGGGATGTTCGACTCGATGTGGGAGATTGTCGGCGGCGGGCGCGCGCTGGTCGCCGCTTACCGTGACGCGCTGGCGCGGGCGGGCGTGGAAATTTTGCTGGACACGACCGTCACCAACATCGAGCTGGCGCCGGACCGCACGAAGCTCATCCACATCCGCCACGGCGCGCCACTGTCGGCGGCGCGGTGCGTGTCCACGCTGCATCCGCGGGAGTTTTTCCAACTCGCGCCGGCGGGCGTGTACCGCGCGGGCTATCTGTCGCGCGCCGCGCGGATTCCCGAAACCACCGGCTTCTTCTGCCTGTACGCGGTCAATCGCGGCGAGAAAATTTACGCCAACAACAACATCTTCTTGCTGCCGGATTTGGATTTCGACCAATTGCAACCCGACGGTGAGGGCACGCCGTATTACTTGAATTTCTCCCACGAGACGCCGCAGACCGCGAGCCTCATCGCCTTCGTCCCGCCGGGGCAAACGTTAGCGGACCGGCACAGCCCGGCCTATCGCGCGGAGAAACAGCGGACGGCGGAACAACACCGCCAGCGCCTCGCCGAGCTGTCCCCCGACGTGCTGCGCGACCTGCGCTTCGTCGCGGCGGCGACGCCCGCCACGCAGCGCCACTACACCGGCTACAGCGGCGGCTACGGGCTGATGCACGACGCCAGCCACGTCAACATCCTGCCCGTCACCAAGCTGCCCGGCATTTACCTCGCGGGGCAATCCGTGGTGGCACCCGGCTTGCTGGGCAGTATCATTTCGGCGTTTTTGCTGGATAAAATCATCGGCGCGGAAAATTAATCGGGAGGAATTTAACGCAAAGACGCAAAGAGCGCGAAGAAATTTGTAATAACTTGGCAACCAACCTCAAAAAATCTTTGCGTGCTTTGCCTCTTCGCGCCTTTGCGTTAAAAATAAACTTATGAAACAACGAGTAGTCATCACCGGCATGGGCGCGGTCTCGCCGTTCGGCGCGGGTGCGGAATTGTTGACGGCGGCACTGTCAGCGGGGCGCAGCGGCGCGCGGCGGCTGCCGGAGCTGGCCGCCATCCCCGCCATCACCAGCCACGTCGCCGGCGTCGTGCCGGAGCGGGACTACACCGCCATCCCGCGCCACTTCCGCCGCTCGATGACCAAGATGTCGCTCTACGCCACGCTCGCCGCGCAAGAGGCGCTGGCCGACGCGCGATTGACGCCGCCGCCGCCGGCGATGAGCTTCCTGCTCGGCTCGACCATGAGCAGCATGGCGGCCTGGCTGGCGTTCGCGGAAAAGTTCCTCAACCAACAACTGGAACAAGTCAAGACCACCGCCGTCTTCCAAATGATGAACCACTCGCCGCTCGCCAACATCGCGCAAGCGCTCGACCTGCCCGGCGTCGGCTACGGCAACTGCGCCGCCTGCGCCACCGGCCTGCTCAACGTCGGCCTCGCCGCGCAACTCGTCGCCGCCGGCCTCGCCGACCCGGTGCTGTGCGGCGGCACCGACGAATATCATCCCATCATGACCGGCTGCTTCAGCATCATGAACGCCGCCAGCGACCGGTTCAACGACCGCCCGGCGGCAGCCTCGCGCCCGTTTGACCGTCAGCGTGGCGGCATCGTGTGCGCCGAGGGCTGCGGCATGTTGGTCGTGGAATCACTCGCCGGCGCCGAGCGACGCGGCGCCCCCATCCACGCCGAAATCATCGGCTTCGGCTCCAACACCGAGACCAAAAACATCGCCACCCCGTCAGCGGCGAGCATCGAGCGCTGCATCCGCCTCGCGCTCGCCGACGCCGGCCTGGACGCCGCGCAAGTGGATTTCGTCAACGCCCACGCCACCGGCACGCAAGTCGGCGACGCCGAGGAATGTGCCGCCATCGCCGCCGTGTACGGCGACCGCGTGCCGGTCAACAGCCTGAAGGGGCACCTCGGCCACACGATGGCGGCGAGCGGCTGCCTGGAACTCATCGCCTCCATCGACATGATGCGCCGCGCCCGTTTCGCGCCGACGCTGAACCTCGACGAACCGGCGCCGGAATGTTCCGCCATCCGCCACCTGCGCGCCGACGAGCCGCTGACAGTGCGCGTCCTGCAAAAAAACAGCTTCGCCCTCGGCGGCACGAACTGCGCGCTGCTGGTGCGGAAGTGGGGGTGAAAGTTTCAAAACAACGCTGAAACACCCCGTCGCTACGCGCCACCCCTTGTCTGTTGGCAAAGGTGTATAATCGCTCTCGACGACCATGAGTGTGGCCGTTAACCAAGGAGCCTGTCGGCCTGCAGGCCGACAGGCTCGGCGGCGGTGAGTTCGTCCACCCCGGGTGCCATGAGCACGCCGTAGAGCCGGAACCCCGCCACCGTTGGTTTTAACTTGAACAGTTGCCTGAACGACGGGTTTACCCGCCAGTTCGCAGTAACAAGG
>JAISDC010000275.1 GCA_031265105.1 Verrucomicrobiales bacterium | reverse complement strand
GGCGTCTCGCCGGCTGGTTCACCTGCCGAGGTAAGTCAGCCGGCGAGACGCCGGCGCTCCCAGGGCTGCCGCCTCTACAAATAATCAATAGCCAATCATCAATCATCAATCATCAATTGTTGACGCCGGACAATGAATGGGGCGACCGACGGGACTCGAACCCGCAACAGCCAGAACCACAATCTGGAGCTCTACCATTGAGCTACGGCCGCCATTGAAAAGAACGGCTAATCTAAGCCACCCGCCGCGGCGAGGCAATCTAAATTTTACCGTCAGCGGCCAAAGAAGAATTCCGCATGGTTGGGATTGACTGTGATTAGTCGTTATGATTTTATTTCAGCTTGGTTTGCAGCGGTTGGCCTGACGATTTGGAATCATGCCGACCAAGCGCGACAAGCGCGCGCAACCAGTGCAACATTCAACCCAGCGAAATTACTAATATGTTATACGGATATAAAAAATTAACGGCGGCCCAGGCGGCAGACCTGGTCAGGGACGGCGAAACCATCGGCTTTAGCGGGTTTACCCCGGCGGGCGCGGCGAAAGCGGTGCCGACCGCGCTGGCCGCCAGGGCGCAGCAGGAACACGCGGCCGGGCGCCCGTTCAAAATCGGGGTGGTGACCGGCGCCTCCACCGGCCCCTCGCTCGACGGCGCCCTGGCCAAGGCGGCGGCGATTGCCTGGCGCACGCCGTATCAGTCCAACGCCGACCTGCGCAAGGGCATCAACAGCGGCGCCATCCGCTTTTTCGACATGCACCTGTCCATGACGCCGCAGGCGGTGAATTACGGTTTTCTCGGCAAGTTCCAATGGGCCATCGTGGAGGCCGCCGACCTGACCGCTGACGGTGAAATCGTGCCTAGCACCTCGGTTGGTGCCAGCCCGACGTTTTGTCATGTCGCGGACAAAATCATCGTCGAGTTGAACCGCCAGCATCCCAAGGCGCTGCGCGGCTTTCACGACATTTACGAGCCGGTCAATCCGCCGCATCGCCTGCCGATACCGATTGTCAAACCGTCCGACCGCGTGGGCACGCCCTATATCAAGGTGGACCCGAAAAAAATCGTCGGCGTGGTGGAAACCGATTTGCCCGACGAGGTCAAGGGGTTTGACGCCGCCGACGCGGTGACCGACCAAATCGGCCAGAACGTCGCCGATTTCCTGGCCGCCGAGGTGCAGGCCGGGCGCATCCCGCGGGAATTTTTGCCCATCCAGTCCGGCGTCGGCAATATCGCCAACGCGGTGCTCGGCTCGCTGGGCCGGCATCCCGGCATCCCGCCGTTCGAGATGTTCACCGAGGTGGTGCAGGACGCGGTGATTGACTTGATGCGCGCGGGCAAGGTGAAATTCGCCACTGGCACCTCGCTCACTGTCAGCGGCGAGAAGTTGCGGGAACTGTACGCCGACCTCGAATTTTTCCGCCCGCGCTTGTTGTTGCGCCCGCAGGAAATCACCAACCATCCCGAGCTGGTGCGCCGCCTCGGCATCATCACCGTGAACACGGCGATTGAGGCGGATTTGTTCGGCAACATCAACTCCACTCACGTCATGGGCAAGAATTTGATGAACGGCGTCGGCGGTTCGGGCGATTTCACCCGCAACGGCTACATTTCCATCTTCACCTGCCCGTCGGTGGCCAAGGGCGGCAAAATCAGCACCATCGTGCCGCTGGTCAGCCACGCCGACCACAACGAGCATTCGGTGCAAGTGCTGATTACCGAGCAAGGCATCGCCGACCTGCGTTGCAAGACGCCGGAGGAACGGGCCGCCCTGATTATCGAAAAATGCGCGCACCCGGATTATCGCGCGCAATTGCAGGACTATCTGGAGCGCTACCGCCGCGTGGGGCATGTGCCGCAAAGCCTGAGCGCGGCGTTCGCCATGCACGAGCGCTTCGAGGCCGTCGGCGACATGCGCGGGGTCGAGTGGAATCAGTTCGGTAATTGAACTCGCGCGAAACCATGCTTAATTCTCGGAAAAATGCGCATTGCCAAATAGAAAAATTCTGGGAGTATCTTCACTCGCCTGCAAACGGCGGAGTAGCCAAGTGGTAAGGCAGGGCTCTGCAAAAGCCCCATTCACCGGTTCGATTCCGGTCTCCGCCTCCATATTAATCCTGCTATGAGCGACGACCAAAACCTCGGCCTTGATTTGAACTCCTTGTTTCAGCCCGTCTGGACACAGGGTGACATTGCACAAAATTTGTTGAAAAAATTCGGGGACCGCGGCGCGCCCACTGAGCGTCACGGCGGCGACCGGCGGGATGACCGGCGCGGCGGCCCGCGGCGTGAGCGTGAGCGCGGCCGCGACCGCGGGCGCCACCCGGCCGCCGGCGGTGACCGTCAGCGTCGGCCGGGCGGCGGAAAATTCGACCGGCGGGACGCGGCCGGGCGTCACGGTCAGCGGCTGGTGCCCGCGCCCCGCGAGGAACCCGCGCCGCTGCCGGAGGTCGGGGTCGAGTTCTTTCCCGACGCAAAGGCGGTGGAGGTGCTGGCGCAACAAATCAAGACCTCCAGCCGCGCCTACCCGCTGTTCAAGCTGGCGCTGATGCTGCTGGAGAAACCGGAGTATTATTCCGTCCGGCTCACCGCGCAAAAAAGCCACCAGTCGCTGTTCCTCTGCGCGCTGGACGACACGCCTTGGGCGAAGGAAAACGAGGCGGTGCTGCACGTGCTCAGCAAGCACCTGGCAACTTTTTACCAGTCGGAAAAAGTGCCGATTGAGCCGCCGAAGGGGGTGTACACCTTCGTCGCGCAATGCGGCATGAGCGGCGCGGTGCTCGGCCCGCCGAATTACCACGACTACCAAATCAAGCTGCGCGAGCTGCACGAGCAGCGGTTCGCGCGGATGCCGTTCGAGGCGTTCAAGGCGCGGGTCAAAATCACCCGGGACGAGGCGCTGCTCAACCAGTGGCGCGAGGAAATGAGTTTCAAGACGGAATATGTCTGTCTGAACGTGCCCGAGCCGCTGCGGCTGACCGCGCTGGACGAGGTTAACAAGCATTTCCGCGTCACGCACAAGGACTACATCATCAAACGCGCGGAAGCCTGCACCATCAGCGGTGTGCAAAGCCGCCAGCTGCCGTGCGACGGGTTACACCGGCTGGTACGCCGCGACTGGGAGCGGCTGCGGGAGCATCCCCTGCCCTTCGCCACCGAATTGAGCCGGCAACTGGCGCGGCACGGCCTGCAATTTTTCAAGGTCAACAAGACCGTCACGTACATCAACGTGGCGCGTCCCAAGGCGCTCGACCTCGCGGTCACGCCGGTGTCGGACAGCATCCGGCGTATCGTGGAATTTCTCAGCGCCGGTAAAAAACATTCGCGGAAACGCCTGCTAGCCGAGGTGACCGAGCCGCCGCCGGCACCGGCAGCGGCAGTCCCGGTGACGCCCGACCCGTTGTCGGCGGTCGGCGAAATTTCCGCGTCGCTGGAACCGGCGACGACGGTCGCCGACGCTGAGACTGCCGTTCCCCCGTCGTCGCCAGCCACGGCGCCCGCGTCACCAACAGCGAAGGAAACGCCGGCCAAGCCCGCCGCGAATGAGCTGACCCCGTGGCAGCAAAATTTGCTGACCGATTTGCACTGGCTGGTGCACCAGGGATACGTGATTGAGTTCGCCGACGGCCATCTCGAACTGGCCAAGCGTTCGGGGACCTAGGCATAGGGAAGGTTCAACGCAGAGACGCAGAGGGCGCGGAGGAGCACCTTTTATTTGGGTTAAAGCGCAGCTAACGCGGAACGCGAGCTAGAAAATGGCATCTTCTCCGCGCCCTCCGCGCCTCTGCGTTGAAAATATCCTCATTGTACCAGCCGGAACGTCGCGCATTGCAGGCGCGCGCTGTCGCTGCCGGTGAGGACTTGGAATTCGCCTGGCTCGGCGAGGTATCGCAGGTCAGCGTTGTAAAATTTCAGCATTTCCTCGCTGATGGTGAAGACCACGGTCAGCGTCTCGCCGGCCCTGACAAACACTTGGCGAAAATCTTTCAACTCTTTCACCGGGCGCGTGACGCTGGCGGCCATGTCGCGGATATAGAGTTGCACCGTCTCCGTGCCGTCGCGCGAGCCGGTGTTGGTGACGGGAACGCTGACGGTGAGCGCGTCGCCGCTGCCGCTGACGATGGCCGTTTTATCCAGCGTCGGCGCGCCGAGGGTGAAATCCGTGTAGGTCAAACCGTGACCGAACGGGAACAGCGGGTCGTTCGGCACATCCTGATAGCGGCTGGTGAACCAACCGTTTTCCTGGTAAGGACGATTGCCGTTCTTGTGGTTGTAGTAAACCGGAATCTGCCCGACGTGGCGCGGGAAGCTCATGGTCAGCTTGCCGGTCGGCGCGGCGTCGCCGAACAACACGTCAACCAGCGCCGGGCCGCCCTGCGTGCCGGGGAACCACGCCTCAAGGATGGCGTCAACATTGGCCGCCTCCCACTCCAGCGTCAGCGGACGGCCGTTCATCAGCACGAGGACCAGCGGCTTGCCGGTCAGCTTCAGCGCCTTGAGTAATTCGCGTTGCTGCGGCGGCAAGCCAATGTCCGCGCGGCAGCACGCCTCGCCGCTCATCTTGAACGCCTCGCCGAGCACCGCCACCACCACGTCAGCGTCAGCGGCGGCGCGCGCGGCCGCAGCGCGCAATGCCGCCGGCGCTTGCGCGGATTTTTCCAACAGGCAGGATTTTTCCAGCTTGGCGAAATAGGCCGGGTCATCAATCAGATTGCAACCTTGGGCGAAGGTAATGCCGCTGCCGGTGTCGCCGAATTTTTGTTCCAGCGCCGCGCGCAGGCTGACCGCCCGCTGCCAGTCACCGCCCGCGCTCCACGCGCCGATGAGGTCGCGCTGGCGCGCCACCAGCGGGCCGGTGAACAGGATTTTTTGCCCCGCGGTCAGCGGCAGCGTCCGCCGCTCGTTCCGCAACAGCACCATGCTCTTGACGGCGGCTTCCCTGGCGAGTTGTAATTTGTCAGGCGTCAGCACCCGCAGCGGCGCGGTGTCGCGGTCGAGGTTCTTGAACGGATTTTGGAACAAGCCAAGCTGGTATTTGGCTGTCAGCACGCGGCGGCAGGCGGCGTCAACGTCAGCGGCGGCGAGGCGGCCCTCCTTGACCAGCCGGGCGCCGTCAGTGATGAAAAACTCCGACGCCATGTCCATGTCGGTGCCGGCGGCGAGGGCGCTGACCGTGGCCTCGTCACGGTCAGCGGCGGCACCGTGGGTGATGATTTCCGGCAGCGTGCCGTAGTCGGTGACCACGAACCCGCCGAAGCCCCAGCGCTGGCGGAGCAACTCCCGCAGCAGCCACCGGTTCGCCGTGGCGGGCACGCCCTCGACCTCGTTGAACGCGGTCATCACGCTGCCCGCGCCGGCGCTGACGGCGGCCGCGTAAGGGGCCAGATATTCGTTGAACATCCGCAGCCGGCTCATGTCCACGGTGTTGTAATCGCGCCCGCCCTCCGGCGCGCCGTACAAGGCGAAATGCTTGACGCAGGCAAGGAGGCTGTCGGGCTTCGACAAATCGTCCTGCTGGTAGCCGCTGACCATGGCGGCGGCAATCAGCGCGCCGAGGTGCGGGTCCTCGCCCGCGCCCTCCATGACGCGGCCCCAGCGCGGCTCGCGGGAAATGTCCACCATCGGCGAGTAAGTCCAGTTCAATCCTTCGGCGGTCGCCTCATCGGCGGCGGCGCGGGCGGTGCGGCGAACGAGTTCCGGGTTCCACGACGCGGACAAACCGAGCGGGATGGGGAAGATGGTGCGCTGACCGTGCACCACGTCGCAGGCGAACAGCAGCGGGATGCCGAGCCGCGACTGCCTGACCGCGAACTCCTGCAACGGGCGCACGGCGCTGACGGTGTAGGCGCCGATGATGGCGCCGACCCGGCCGGCGCGGATTTTTTCGTCCACCTGGTTGTTAAGGATAGGACCGGTGATGTCAAACCCGACAGCGAGGAGATTAAGCTGGCCGAATTTTTCCTCCAGCGTCATGCGGGAGAGCAGGTCGTCGAGAAATTTTTGCATGGCTATATTTAGCCGCTGACGATGGCGAACGCACTTGAAAAATTCAGTCGCCGACTGCTTTAACCACCGATTAACACCGATGGACACTGATGGTGTTAATTTACGCGGAACCGCGAACTATCAGTGTCCATCAGTGTTCATCGGTGGTTAAAAAAACCATTGCCACTGCCGGCAAGCTATGCTTTTATATTCAATTCCTTTATACGACCCTATCGTCTAGAGGCCTAGGACACATCCCTTTCACGGATGCGACACGGGTTCGAATCCCGTTAGGGTCGCCAACTGCTTAAAAAAGCCTCAAAATACCACGTCTCGCATGGATAAATAGGTGGATGGTTGTTCAAATTGTGTCAAAATTGCTCGAAAATGTTTTGTTCGGTTCGCGTTATACCAAATCGGATTTTGATTATGTTGGAATAATGTTGGATTTTTCACGCCCAAAATCACCGTTTGGGACGCAAACTTTCCTGCAATAGCCGCTCGGCAATTTTTTCGCGCTTGGCATTGGTGAGTTTCTGGGTTTCCTCGACGTATTTCTCGACCTTGGCAATGGCGGGATGTTGCTGGAAATGTTTTTTGTACGCCTCGCCGTATCGCTGGCTTGGGAATAAGCCGCGCCGGTCGTCGCCCAGCGGGGCGAGGCTCGCGTAACGGGCAAAGGCCCGGTCCAGCATCTTGCGCTCGCGGGGGGTCAGCGACTCGACAAAGGCTTTCCGGTCGGCGCTGCGCACCCCCGCCAGCGGGCTTTGATTGCGGGCGAGCGCCGCGAACTGTTCGGCGGTGTAGCCTTGCTCCACCAGCCGCTGATAAAAGCGGATGGTGTTGGGGCCGTCGCCACGGTAGAGCGCTTTCCGAAAGGCCGCCACCAGCGGCGTCAGGTCATTTTCACGGGTGCCCGGGTCGCCGCGTAAATTGTGATGGGCCAAATTCCATTCCTCGACTTTTTCACGGATGGAGTAATACGCCCACGTCTCGGGGTCGCGGGCGCGGACTTGCAACACCAATTGCTTGAACCATTCGCCAAAGTCTTTCGACTGGTAGTAGTCCTTGCCCAGCGCGCGCATGACCCAGTCGCTGACCCCGTTGCCGAGGAACTGCTGCAAAATGTGCGCCTTCATTCTGTAGGCGGGGATGCTTCGCTGGTCGGTGACATCGGGGAAGGTGGCTTTCTTGGAAAAATACTCATACGGGACTTTCACGACCGGCCCCAGGCTGGACGCCAGTTTGTTCACGGCGGCATGGCCGGCGACCCGTCCATATTCTTCCGCGCCCTGCATCAGCGTCAGTTCGCCGTTCAACACCTTCATGCCCACCCGCGCAAACTCGCCGCCGCCAAACCACTCCAAGACATCCGCGAACGCGGTCGGCGTGTAAATCAACTCAACCTCGCCTTTTTCATTCCGCCCCAGGGTGAGGTGAAAACGCCGCTTGTCTTCCTCGGACAAATCATCTTCCTCGTCGCCCATGACCCAATGATTCCACGCTTGCACCAACAGCCAGGGAATGACCAACCGCAAGGCAAACGTCAGCGGGCCGGTGGCCACCAGCAACCGCGTCGTGCCGCGCACGGTCATGCCCGCGCCCTTGACGGCGAGCGCGGCGGTTAAATCCACGCCGCTCAACTCCCCCTTCCGCAACATCTCCCACATGTTGCGCAACACGTTGAGATGGTAGCGCGTGTTGCCCTCCGTCCACGAAAAGAACGGAATCATGCGCTTTCGTAAGGCATCGCCGTTGACGCTGATGGCGTCGTAATCCACGAAGGTTTCACGGGCGATTTTCGCCGCCGCCTCGCTCTTCAAGCCGCTGGCAATCAACTCGCGCACATCCGCGCTGACGCTGCCGCCGAAATACGGGTCGGCGTTGTTATTGATGCGGTCAATGTCGGTGAGATATTTGGCGTAGCGGAATACGCCTTCGCGGAAGCGGTTGAAACCCATTCCCGCCTCAAACAGCGCCCGGCCGCCCCTCACCGGCGCGGTCAGCAGTTTTTTAAGGATGTCGCTGTTGGTCGTGAACTGGTTGAACTCGCCCAGCCGGGCGGCCTCGCTGGCTTCCAGCGCCGTCACCGATTGCATCACGCCTTTTTCAAAAGCCTCGGTAAAATTTTTGGACGGCGCTTTTTCACCCTTCACGCAAAACCGCCACATTTCCTCATACGCCGGCTTCAGATTTTTCATCATCTGCGGGTCGGCGGTATAAATTTTCTCAAAGTCGCTGACGAAGTTGTTGAAGGTATAGCGGAACACATAGGCGGGATTGAACAGCGTGTTGCGTTTCCATAACCACTGCAACGTGCCCAACGCTTGGTCAATGAACTTGACCGCGCCGTGCGGCTGGGCGGTCTCGCGCGCCACCAGCCCCTCCAGCGCGTCCGCCACCGGCGCCGGTAATACCCATGTGCGGGCATCGGCGGGAATGAACAGTTGCTTGATGTCACCGGCTTTTAGTTGGCCACCGGCCAGCTCAACCAGCTTTTTGAAATCCGTGTCCTTGGTCAATGCCACATCCAGCCGCGCGGCGAGTTTCTGCCGGTCAATCACATCCACGCCCTGTAACAAAATCCGCGAATCAATTTCCACTTCACGGTAGCCATCGGGAATCAGCGCCCGGTAACGGGTTGCCGAATAGGACATTTGGTTTTGCCGCTCCAACTTCAGCGCGTCCTTTTCCAACTGCGGCTTGATGTCATAGGGCTGCCAGAATTTTTTTACCAAGTCCATGTGCCGGTTGTCGGTCATGACCTCGACCATGTGCGTAAACATGGCCTTCACATAGTCGCTTTCGTGCTCTTCCGCCGTGCCTTTTAGCGGTATAAGGTAGCCGCGAAAATCCTCGCCGGCGTGCAACGCGACATTGGGAATTTTCCCGCTCCAATGCTTCAGCACTTTGTGCGGGAAGTAGAACGGGTTCCGCATGTCGTCGGGGATGATGTACCCGCGCTGGGCGAGGTCGTCGGTCTCGCGCCGGATGAATTCATAATGCCGGCGCAACGCTTCGTCAATCGTCTCGCGTTGCGGATGCGCGGCCAGTTCCGCGTGTGCCGCCATCAGCGCCTCCTGCACCTCGCGCGGCGTCATGTCGTACGGCAGCTTCAGCGTGCGAAGGTTACCCTCGGCATCCGTCAGCGTCCCCGGCGCGGCTTGCCGTGAGCGATAGAACAAATCGCGCCAGTAGAGCACGTTTTTAAACACGGTGTAAGCGCCGTGCGCGTCCGCGCCTTTCATCGGCTGTAAAATATGGTCCAACGCCGCGCGCGCGTCGAGTTGCGCCGCCGCGCCCGCCGCTTTCATCAGGCGGTGACCTTCCTTGAACATGGCGTATTGCGCGGCTGCCTTGCCGAACACCGGTAATTCCGGCAACTGGCCGCGCCAGCCTTTCAGGAAGTCTTTAAGTCCTTCCAGCGCCCGGCGTAACTTCGCGTTTTTGTGGGTTGCTTCCCTGGCTTTTTTGGCCTTTTCCGAATAGCGGGGCACCAGCGGCCCATCCGTCACCGGCGCGGGCGCGGCGGGTTCCGCCGCTGACGGTGAGGTGACCGCTGCCGATGTCGGCTTGATAACCAAGTCGTCACGCTTCGCCCGCAAGTTCGCCAGGTCGGCCAGCATGGCGCGTTCCTGTTTCCGCAATTCCTCAAGGTCGTAGCGCGGGTTCAGTTCGTGTGCGCCCTCGGTGCGGCGGATGCGGTCCTGGATTTGCGCCAGTATCGCCTCGTAATTTTTGATGCGTGCTGACAGCGCGGCGAAGTCAACGTCGGCGCGGTCGGCGCGGGCGTGCAGGTCGCGGTTGAAATTGATGTCTTCACCGTCAGCGGCGCGGCGGGGTTGGCGCGCCAGTTCGGGAATTTCAACACCGCTGAAATCGTCACCGTCAGCGTAGTCGCGTGACTCGGCACGTTCAGCGGCATCGCGGGCATCGAGTTCGGCGTTCAGTTCGTCAGCGTTGGAAAATTCTTCACTGCCGTCGCCGCGCTGGACAAACTCCATCTCCGCATTACGTGCGTTTTCCCACTTGACCAAATCGCCATCGTTGGCTACATTCTTAACAGACCCAAGTAACTCGGAGGTTGAAGAGCTGCGATTGAAGCGGCTGGGTATCGCCTCCAATAGAGCTTGGGTCTTTTTTCTGTCGTAATACGTGACCGCCCCCCGCTCAAATGCCGCGACAATTTGATTGTTATTGCGCGGGTAAATGCTGCGAACGTCAGCGATTTCAACCACGCCGTTTTGTACCATCAACCGCAAGGCCACGGAAAAATGTTCGCCGTTATGGGTTTCATCCAAAATAACCAAATACGAATTTGGCAGTGTCCACGAACGGTGAATCAACACCGGATTATGCAATAAATCCGGCAGGTTCCGCAATTTCTCAACCGGATAAATATGCCGCTGCTCATTGGGTTTGCGTTGCAAGACTTCCTGCCGCATCACCACGGGCACCCGCTCCGGCAAACCGGCCAATGACATGGCGCCATCCGTGTCGCCCAGTTGGAAGACATATTGACGGTCGAGTTTTCCCCGCCGCCACAAATCAAAATTTTGGCGATAAGCGTCCGCGTAAAACCGTTGCACCGCCCGCAACGGCGGGTCATGGGCGGAAATCTTGAACGCCGGCGGCGTCTGCCACCGCTCGCCCTGTCGGAGGAAATCACGGAAGCCTTTCACCAACTCGTCACCGTCAGCGTCGCGGCGCAACAACCGCAGCATGCCGTCGAGCAACCGGCGAAATTCATAGGCGAGTTTATCAATGAAGGTCGCGCCGGCGGGCAGGCCGGCGTCCGGTTCGATGCGGCCCTCCGCCCATTTGTGGTTCGCCCACGCCATGCGCTCGGCAAACCACTCGCGGAAATTCGTGTCCACGCCATGCGCCACGTCTTTCCGTAATTCACCGTTAGCGAACAACGGCCCCGCTTGGTCCCGCAGCTCACTCCGCCACAATTCCCGCAACTCGCCAATCCGCTCCGGCGCCAGCGTTTCAATCATCCGCAAATACTGGTGCGCCATCTCGTGTTGCAAATTCAACAGCGAAATTTGACGGTTGTTGTTCAACAAATGCCCCGCCACCAAATAGAAAATATTATTGC
>JAISDC010000273.1 GCA_031265105.1 Verrucomicrobiales bacterium | reverse complement strand
GCCATGATTGTCGGCAGCGGCATCGGCGGCTTGCAAACCCTGGAAGACCAGCACACCGCCCTGGTCAACCGCGGCCCCAACCGGGTCTCGCCGTTCATGATTCCCATGATGATTAGCAACATGGCCGCCGGCCTGCTGGCGATTGATTACAACTTCCAGGGGCCGAGCTTCTCCGTCGTCACCGCCTGCGCCACTTCCAACCAGGCCATCGGCGAAGGCTGGCGGCACATCCTCACCAACGAGGCCGACGTGGTCATCGCCGGCGGCAGCGAAGCCGCCGTGATTCCGCTCGGCCTCAGCGGCTTCGGCGCGATGAAAGCGCTCAGCACCCGCAACGACGCGCCGGAAAAAGCCTCCCGCCCCTTTGACCGCGACCGCGACGGCTTCGTCCTCAGCGAGGGCGCGGGCATCGTTATCCTGGAGGAACTGGCGCACGCCAAACAGCGCGGCGCCCGTATTTACGCGGAAATCACCGGCTACGGCGCGACCACCGACGCCTACCACATGACCGCCACCGCGCCGGAAGGCAAGGGCGGCGCCCGCGCGGTCCGGCGCGCGCTGGAAATCGCCCAACTTAATCCCGCTGACGTTGACTACATCAACGCGCACGGCACCTCCACCCCGCTCGGCGACGTGGCCGAATCGCAGGGCATCCTGTCCGTCTTCGGCGAGCACGCCCAAAAGGTCTGGGTCAGCTCGACCAAATCCATGACCGGCCACCTGCTGGGCGCCGCCGGCGCGGTGGAACTGGCCGCGTGCCTGAAGTCCATCGAGACCGGCATCGTCCCGCCAACCATCAATTTGGAAAATCCCGATCCCAATTGCCCCCTGGATTACGTGCCGAACACCGCCCGCCAGGGGAAAATCAACGCCATCATCAACAATTCCTTCGGCTTCGGCGGACACAATGCTTGCATTGTCGCCAAAAGACTGGTTTAATGCCCGGCCCCATTGGGAAAATTTTATGAAAATCGACACACATCCAGAGTATCTTGAGACCACGATTACCTGCGCCTGCGGCGCCGTGTACACCACCCGCTCCACCCGCCAGGACATCCGCATCGGCATTTGCGCCGCCTGCCATCCCTTCTACACCGGCCAGCAAAAGTTTGTGGACACCGCCGGTCGCGTGGACAAATTCAAACGGCGTTTCGGCACCGTCAAGGCATCCGAAGCCCTGGCCGCCGCCAAAAAGAAAAAATAGCTCCCCGATACCAACAATTGCAAATGGCCGGGATGCCTGCTCATCGCGGCCATTTTTGTTGCCACTGGCAGCGTATTTGCTCGCGCCCCGCGCGATAAATTGAACATGATGAACCTGCAACCGCATCTTGACCGTCTGCGCCAGCGGTTTGCCGAACTCGAAACGCAAATCGCCGACCCCGCCTTGTTCAACGACCATGCCCGGGCGCAAACCGCGCTCAAGGAACACGCGCAAGTCAAAAGCACCCTCACCCTCAGCGCCCAAATCGCCGCGCTCGAACATGACCTCGCCGCCGACCGCGAACTCATCGCCGCTGACCGTGACCCCGAGCTGACCGCGCTGGCCCGCGAGGAATTGCCCGCGCTTGAGGCGCGACTTCCCGCCCTGCGGCAAAACCTGCTCGCCAACCTCCTGCCGCCCGACCCCAACGACTCCCGCAACACCATCGTCGAAATCCGCGCCGGCACCGGCGGCAACGAGGCGGGCATCTTCAGCGCCGACCTGTTCCGCATGTACAGCCGCTACGCCGAGACCGCCGGCTGGAACATCGACGTCATGGACAGCAGCCCGTCCACCCTGGGCGGCCTCAAGGAAATCGTCTTCACCGTCAGCGGCGAGGCCGTGTTCAGAAAAATGCGCTTTGAAAGCGGCGTACACCGCGTGCAGCGCGTGCCCGCCACCGAGAGCCAGGGCCGCATTCACACCTCGACCGCCACCGTCGCCGTGCTGCCGGAGGCCAAGGAAGTGGACCTGGTCATCCGCCCCGACGAAATCCGCGTGGAAGTCTGCCGCGCCGGCGGGCCGGGCGGCCAGGGCGTCAACACCACTGACAGCGCCGTGCAAATCCTGCACATCCCGACCGGCCTCATCGTCCGCTGCCAGGACGGCCGTTCCCAGTTGAAAAACCGCGACAAAGCGATGAACATCCTGCGCGCCCGCCTGCTGGAGCAAAAACAGGCGGCAGAAAACGCCAAATACGCCGCCCACCGCCGGCAGCAAATCGGCAGCGGCGACCGCACCGAAAAAATCCGCACCTACAACTACCCGCAAAACCGCATCACCGACCACCGCGTCAACTACACCATGTACAACCTGGAAGCCTTCATGGAAGGCGACCTTGAAGAACTCCTCCGCGCCCTGCAAGCCGCCGACGTGGAAATGCGCCTGGCGGAATTGGCATAATCAAGCCCCGCCTTCAAAACCCTTCCGCAAGGCAACCAGACTCCATATCGCCACCTCTCCAAATCGTCATACCGCGTCATCAAAACCCGCTGAAGATGAACGAGATCCATCATAAATCAAGCACCCCTGCGCTCACACGCTGAACATGGCCCCCGCCTGTTGCCATTCCATTCATTATTGAACCATTTCTATCATTGATAGAAGCGTATCTATCGTTGATAGAGGCATGTCTATCGTCGATAGAGACGTGTCTATCGTTGATAGAGGCGTGTCTATCGTCAATAGAGGCGTGTCTATCGTTGATAGAGGTGCATCTATCGTCAATAGAGACGTGTCTATCGTCAATAGAGGCGTATCTATCGTCAATAGAGGTGCGTCTATCGTCGATAGAGGCGTATCTATCGTCGATAGAGACGTGTCTATCATCGATAGAATTGTCTCAATCATCTTCATCACAGAGACACAGAGACGCGAAGCCCCAACTAAAAATCTCCGCGCCTCCGCGCCTCCGCGGTTAAATTCTACTTAAAAAAACCTTCGCGCCTCCGCGGTTCTGAGTTTTCAACACTCACCCAAAAAAACTTCCCACATTCCGCTGATAGTGGCAAAATGCCACCCTTATGGCGGTATTCACGCTACAACCGATTTTTCAAGAACGCATCTGGGGCGGGCGCAATTTGCAAACATTGTTCGGGCGCGCCTTGCCCGCCGGCCGGCTCATCGGCGAGTCGTGGGAGTTGGCCGACCGCCCCGAGGCGCAGACGCTGCTGGTGGAGGCCGGCCAGACTGTGCACGAGTGGTGGGCGTCCGCCGACCGTCAGCGCGTCTTCGGCACCGCGGCCGCTGACAGTGAGCGATTCCCCATCCTCATCAAGCTGCTCGACGCGCGGGACAAGCTCTCCCTGCAAGTCCACCCGCCCGCCGCGCTCGCGCCGCAATTCCACGGCGAGCCGAAGACCGAGATGTGGTATTTCCTCGAGACGTCACCGTCAGCGGAGATTTACGCCGGATTGAAGCGGGGGGTTAATCGTGAAAAATTTACCCGGGCGATTGCCGCCAACACCGTCGCCGATTGTTTCCACGTCCTGAAAACCGCGCCCGGCGAGGCGATGTTTCTGCCGAGCGGCCGCGTCCACGCCATCGGCGCGGGCAACGTGATTCTGGAAGTCCAGCAGAACTCCGACACCACCTTCCGCGTGTACGACTGGGACCGCGTCGGCGCTGACGGTCAGCCGCGCGCACTGCATGTTGCCGAGTCGCTGGCGTGCATCAACTTCGACGACTGCGAGCCGGCGTTCGCCCAGCCGCACGCCGACCGCCTGGTCGAGTGCCCGTATTTTGTCACCCGCCGCCATTGCTTTGACGAACCGGGCCAGGGCGACGACCTCAACGTCAGCGGGCGGAGTTTCCGCTATCTATTTGTCGCGCGCGGCCGCTTCACCATCGGCGACCGGGAATATCCGCGCGGCGCCAGCCTGTTCGTCACCGCCGGTCACGGCCCGCTGCCGGTGACCTCGCGGGATAACCTCGGCGAACTGGTCACCGTCGCCTGGCCCTAGGAGCAACCCGTGTTCAAGCGCCTCAACCTGTGGCTGAAAATTTCCGTCCGCGCCGCCGCGCGGCTCATCGGCAAGGAATGGTTGTACAAAAGCGGCTGGCTCGACGCGCACGCCACCTCGCTGGCCTTTTACCTGTTGCTGGCGGTGGCGCCGATGCTGATGCTGTTGATGCTGCTGGCCACGCGGTTCCACGCCACCGGCGCGCGCGAGGCGATGGAATTCATCGTCGCCAACGTCATCCCCAGCGGCACCGAACTCAAGCCGCGCGACCTGTTGCACGACGCGACCATCGGCTCGCGCTCGCCGGCCTGGCTGGCGGTGGCCTCGCTGGCGGCGCTGTGGACGGCCAGCACCTTCATGACGCACCTGTCGGCGGCGCTGCGGCACATCTTCGCGCCGGGCCTCAAGCCGCCGCGGATGGACTGGCTGAACCGCGTGTACGCCTTCGCGCTGCTGCTGGGCTGGGCGGTGATTTTGTGCGTGGTGAGTCTGCTGTTCCTCGTCGCGCCGCTGATTGAGGAGCAATTCAATTCGTTGCTGTTCGGCTGGCCGCGCAATTGGGGGCTGCGGATGATCCGGCACGGGCTGTCGCTGCTGGCGATGTTCGGCGCGTTCTGGTTCACCTTCCGCGTGCTGTCAGCGTCAGCGGGGGTGGGGTATCGCAGCCGGGCGGTGGTGCGCGCGGCATTGTGCGCGACGGTGGGCTGGCTGCTGTTCGGCTGGTTGTACAGCGTGTTTTTGGTGAAAATCTGGCAGGGCAATCCGCTATACGGCACCCTCGGCGGCTTCATCGCCACGCTGCTGTGGGCGTATTTTTCCAGTTGGGTTATTTTATTGTCAGCCGTGATTTTACGGAAAACGGGGGCGACCGGCGCAAATTGAGACGGTGTTGTGAAAACAGTTGCACATCTGGACGAGGCGGCGCTGGCGCGGTTACGCGAGCGGCTGCAGGATTTCCCGCCGAAAATCCGGGCGCGCGGGGAGGATTATTTTTCACGCGGCAGGGTGCGCGGCGTCCAATCGCCGGCACCGCAGGTCATCACCGCCACCGTCAGCGGAACGGAACGGTACACGGTCACCTGGCATTACGCCGGCGGCGGCTGGCATGAGGTGTGTTCGTGCCCGATGGGCGGGGAGTGCAAGCATGCGTTCGCGCTGGCGCTGACGGTGCTGCGGCGCTGCGCTGACGATGACCGCGCCTGCGACCCGCGCGACACGCCGCCCCGCAACCCGCCGCCGGCGGACGCGAACAGGGAAAATTACAGCAACCAGTTGACACGGCAAGTCGTCGCGGCCAACGGGCGCGCGCTGACGGCGGACGAGCAGCGCTTGGTCCGCGCTTTGACCCAGTTGTGGAACAATCACCGGCAGGGGTCGCCGATTCGCGGCGAGGAGTTGTATGCGCTGCACGGCCACATGAATGTGTTGCGCGGCGAATACGCGCACATCAGCCCGTTCCATGGCTGCTGGGAGCAATACCCCGCCTCGCCGCTGGAGTTGTGGCAGTTCATCGCGTGGTTTTTCGACAAAAAGAAAGTGCCGGCGCCGGCGTTCCTCGCGGCGCTGACCGACTTGCCCGCGGTAACCGCGAAAATCGAGGCGCACCGTCAGCGGCTCGAACTGGCCCGCTGGCGGCAGGTGTTCGAACAGGCCCTGCCGCCGCCGCCCGGCAAAAAAACCGCCGCTGTCCGTCCGCGCGAGGCGCGGCTTGTGTTTGAGCACTATCGGTTCCGCTGGCAATATCGCGCGGACGGCGGCCGGAGCTGGCACGGCGCGAAGGCCGCGACGGTCAGGGAATGGCTCGCGCTCACGCCGGCGGAATTGTCGCGCTGCGCGCCGTCACTGTCAGCGCTGGTGCAGGCGCTGTGGGCGGCAAGTTTCAGCGCCGACCAGGCATACCGGCGGCACAGCCCGTCCGGTCTGGAATTGCAATCGCCGCTGACGGTCCGCTGGCTGGCGCAAATCCCCGACAACCCCGCGCTCGCTGCGCTGGTGCTCGGCGGCAACGGCCAGCCGCTCAATCCCGAGCCGGTCTGCCTGCATTGGCGCGGCGCGCCGGCGGCGGGCGACAAGGTGCATTTCGCGCTGGCGCAGCCTGACGGCGAGCCGCTGCCGGCGAACACGCTGCCGCTGACGGACACGTTGCGGTTCGATTCGCACGCCGGGATTTTTTACCGGCTGCCGCCCGCGCTGGTCGCCGACAGCAACCCCGCGCGCGGGCACCTCATCCCGCGCGCGGCGCTGGCGAGCGGGCTGGGACAAAGTGTACTGCGGCGGCTCGGCGCGCGGTTGGAGGGCGTGACCCTGCCCGGCGCGCGTGTCATCGCGCCGCGGCCGCGTTTCGTCTGCCGGCACCGGTTCGGCGTCGGCGACCCCAACGGGCGGCTGGAGGTGGAATTGTTCGCGGACGCTGACGGTCAGCCGCTGCGCCGCCACACCAACTCCGGCTGGCGCGACGAACGCGAGTTGAGCGACAGTGAATTGTCAGATCTCGACATGGACGCCACCGCCGCCGCGGTCAATCTGCTGGCGGAACTGAACCTGCGTTGGGATGACCCTTACTCGGAACGCTCGTGTTATGTCGCGTCCGTGGCCAGGAATTTTCCCGAACGCTTTGCCAAGTGGGTAGAGGACGCGCGCGCGGCGGGCGCCGACGTGCAGTGCGACCCGCTGCTGGCGGCGTTCCTGCGCGCGCCGGACCGCGCGCGGCTCGGCGTGACGCTCGCGCCCGCCGCCGACGCGGGGGTGGATTGGTTCGACCTCAACCTCATCGTCAGCGCCGAGGACACTGCGTTCAGCGCCGAGGAAACCAACCTGCTGCTCCAGGCGCGCGGGCGGTTTGTGTTTCTCAAAGGCAAGGGCTGGCGGCGGCTGCAACTCGACCTGGCTGACGGCCAGCGGGAGCAGCTCGACGAACTCGGCCTCAACCCCGACCTCGCCGCCGGCAAGCCGCGGCGGCAGCGATTCCACACGCTGCAACTCGCCGGTGAAAATTTGTCCGCGCTGCTGCCCGCGCGGCAGGCGGAGGAATTGCGCGAACGCGCCCGGCGGTTGCGCGCCGTGCCGCCGCCGCCGCTGCCGGCGTCATTGTCAGCGGTGCCGCGCCCCTATCAACTCGACGGCTACCATTTTCTCGCGCACCTCGCGGCGAACAATCTCGGCGGCGTGCTCGCCGACGACATGGGACTCGGCAAGACGCTGCAAACGCTCATCTGGCTGCTGCACCTGGCGGAGCAGCGCGCCGCCGGGGGGCTGCCGCCGCCGCGCGCGCTGGTGGTGTGCCCGAAAAGCGTGGTGTCGAACTGGCAGCTCGAGGCGGCGCGGTTCACGCCGGCGCTGACGGTCGGCGGTTGGCCGGCCGCCGGCGCCTTGCCTGACGTGGCGCTGACCGTCATCAATTACGCGCAACTCCGCCGGCGCGCGGACGCGCTCGCGCGGCCCGCGTGGGACGCGGTGATTCTGGACGAGGGCCAGAACATCAAGAACCCGCAATCGCAAGGCGCGCGCGCCGCCTGCGCGTTGCGCGCCGCGCGCCGCCTCGTGCTGACCGGCACGCCGGTTGAGAACCGCGCGCTGGATTTGTGGAGCCTGTTCGCGTTCGCCATGCCGGGCCTGCTCGGCGGGCAGGCCGCGTTCCAGCGCGAGTTCGGCGACCGCGCCGACCCGCTCGCCAGCCGGCGCCTCGCGCGCCGCGTCAGCCATTTCATGCTGCGCCGCGCCAAGGCGCAAGTCGCCGCCGACCTGCCGCCGCGCGTGGAGGAGTCGCTGCTGGTCGAGTTGGAGGGCGCGCAACGAAAATTATACGATGCCGAGCTGAAGCGCGCGCGGCGGCTGTTGCTGAACATCAGCGACGCCGCCGAGTTCAACGCGCAACGCTTTAACATTCTGCAATCGCTGTTGCGTCTGCGGCAGATTTGCTGCCACCCCGCGCTCGTCGGCAACGACCTCGCCGCCGCCGGCTCCGCCAAGGTCGCGGCGCTGTTTGACCAACTCGAGCCGATCCTCGCCGAGGGTCACAAGGTGTTGGTGTTCTCCCAATTCGTCACCATGCTGGAAATTTTGCAACGCGAACTCGCTGACCGTCGCATCGCGCACCTCATGCTCACCGGCCGGACGCAGCGCCGGCAGGAACTGGTCGAGCGCTTCCAAACCCGGCCGGACGAGCAGGTGTTCCTCCTCTCCCTCAAGGCCGCCGGCACCGGGCTGAACCTGACCGCCGCGAGTTACGTCGTCCTGTTCGACCCGTGGTGGAATCCGGCGGTCGAGGCGCAGGCCATCGACCGCACCCACCGCATCGGCCAGTCGAGCCAGGTTATCGCCTATCGCTTGTTAGCCAAAAACACCGTCGAGGAGAAAATCCGCCAGTTGCAGGAACACAAGGCCGCGCTGGCAAAAGCCATCGTGCGTGAGGAACCCCTGACCGCCATCCTCGACCTCGACGATCTGCGGCAAATTCTGGCGTGAGCATGGCGCGCGGCGGGCAGCTAACCGTCTGTCAGCGGGCGGGCGCACGCGCTGATGGTGACGGGCCGCCATCGTCGAGCCGGCGGCGGCGTGAAAAAAATCGTCAGTGTCAGCGGCGCGCGGTAGGGTTGGCACATGCCTGCCTACCGACAACTCGAAGCCCGTTCACGGGAATGCGCGCTAATCAACACCGCCTGCTCAGTGCTGCACTGGGACCACCAAACTTATCTGCCGCCGAAGGCCGCCGCTTACCGTGGCGAGCAAACGGCGTATTGCTCGGCGCTGGCGCACCGGCTGTTCACCGACGCTGAGGTCGGCCGCTGGCTCGCTGACAGTGAGCGTCACGCGGACTCGCTGACCGTGGCACAGCGGGCGAATGTCCGCGGGTGGCGGCGGCGTTACGACCGCGCGGTCAAAATCCCGCCGCCGCTGGTGGCGGAGTTCGAGCGCGCCACCACCGCCGCTTACGAAGCCTGGTCAGCGGCGCGGCGCGACAACGATTTCGCGGTGTTTCGCCCGCACCTGGAAAAAGTCCTCGACCTGCGGCTGCGGATGGCGGAGTTGTGGGGCTGGGAACAGTCGCCATATAACGCCTTGCTAGATGAATTCGAGCCGGGCGCTGACCGTGACGAGTTGCAAAAATTGTTCGCCACGCTGACGCCGTCATTGTCAGCGCTAGTCGCGCGGGGCGTGGCGCGGCACGCGGCGCTGCCGGACGAGTTTCCCGCCGGGCCGTATCCGATTGAACGGCAGCAAATCTTCAATCAAAAGGTCGCGGAAAAATTCGGCTTCGATTTCAGCGCGGGCCGGATTGACACGACGGCACACCCGTTCTGCACCGGCCTCGGCCCCGCCGATTGCCGCCTGACCACGCGCTACACGGAGGACGATTTCACCAACTCGCTCTACAGCGTGCTGCACGAGACGGGGCACGGCTTATACGACCAGGGGACGTTGCCGGAGCATTACGGCGCGCCGGCGGGCGAGGCGGTGTCGCTCGGCATTCACGAGTCGCAGTCGCGCTTCTGGGAAAACCACATCGCGCGGCACGAGACCTTCTGGCGGCACTGGCTGCCGGCGGCGGCGGAACTATTCCCGCAACTGCGCGGCGTTGACCCGCTGACGCTGACCCGCCACGTCAACCGCGTGCGGCGCGGCTTGATTCGCGTGGACGCCGACGAGGTGAGCTACGACCTGCACATCATCCTGCGCTTCAATATTGAGACACGGCTGGTGGAGCGGACGCTGACCGTGGCGGAGCTGCCGGAGTTCTGGCGCGCCGAGTTTCAACGGCTGTTCACCGTCAGCGTGCCCGACGATGCGCGCGGCTGCCTGCAAGACGTGCACTGGAGCGGCGGCATGTTCGGCTATTTCCCGACCTACACCCTCGGCAACCTCAACGCCGCGCAGTTGGCGCACAAGATGCGTCAGGCCATGCCCGATATGGACGCACGCCTCGCTGCCGGTGACTACGGCGCGATTTTGTCCTGGCTGCGGGACAACATCCACCGGCACGGCAGCATTTACGAGCCGTCGGCGCTGATGGTGAACGCTACTGGTGAGCCGACTGATCCCAAGTATCATCTCGCGCACTTGCAAGATAAAGTTGGGTGAGGGTTTAACTCAAAACTCATAACTCAAAACCACAACTGATTAATTCAAAACTAGCTGACGCCTGTGACCGGTACCTTGGGCGAGTTTTGCGTTTTACTTGTGGTTTTGAGTGGAATAACGAGGCAGTGATGAGGCACGCCGTCTATTTCACCCCGACGGGGTTTGCGTTTTTTTCTCCGTTACCGCCGGTTGACACCGGCGGCTATATCCATTTCATCCCTTCGGGATTGACGCTGATATTCCGTCAGTTCCACATCAATTCCGAAGGGATGAAATACGAATGACATCAAATTCACCGCTGACGGTGACTTCAGCGCCACGCCAATCCCGAAGGGATGAAATACCTGTAGCCGCCGGTGTTAACCGGTGGTTCCAGATTATGGGCCGCGCGCGAACCCCGACGGGGTGGAATAACGAGGCGGCGCTGAGGCACGCCGTTTATTTCACCCCGGCGGGGTTTGCTTTTTTTCTCCGTTACCGCCGGTTGACACCGGCGGCTATATCCATTTCATCCCTTCGGGATTGACGCTGATGTTCCGTCAGTTCCACATCAATTCCGAAGGGATGAAATACTTATAACCAGCGATTACCGCAGAGGCGCGGAGACGTGGAGAAGATGCGTCAAACAAAAAAACTCCGCGTCTCCGCGTCTCTGCGGTAAAAAAAAATCACAGCCCCGACGGCATGCTGATAAATTCCCACGGCAGACGATATTTTTTCGCCAGGTATGCTGACAGTGCTTTTACGCCGAAGGTTTCGGTCAGATAATGGCCGCCGTAGAAAACATTCACGCCCAGTTCGTGCGCGAGGGAGAAGGTCCAGTGCGCGCCCTCGCCGGTGATAAAGGTGTCCACACCGTCAGCGGCGGCGCGCGCGAGTTCGTTGCCGGCGCCGCCGCTGACGATGCCGATGACGCGGCAGGTCGCGGGGCCAGCGGCGATGAGGCGACTGTCAGCGCCCAACGCCCGGTTCAGGCGGCGGCGCAATGTGTCGCGAGTGATTCGCGCGTGGACGCGGCGGCCGATGGGTTGCCCTTTTTCCACAAAGAACGGGGCGCTGACGGTGAAGCCGAGCGCCTTGGCGAGCAGGATGTTGTTGCCAAGTTTGGCGTGCAGGTCCAGCGGCAGGTGCGAACTGTAAACGGCGAGATTGTGGTCGAGGCACAATTTCAGCAACTCGTAGCGTCGCCCGGTCAGCGGCAGCAGCGGCGACCACGCGAGGCCGTGATGCGCGACCAGCAGGTCAGCGGCAGCGGCGATGGCGGCACGGACAGTCGGCAGATTGACGTCAACGGCGGCGGCGATTTTGGTGACGCGGCCGCGGTTGGCGAGTTGCAGGCCGTTCAGCGCGCCGGAGTAGTCGGCGATCGCTTGGTGGTTTAACAATTTGTCAGTGTCAGCGGCGAGCCTGGCAAGTGTCACGGGCATAATTTACCTCAGGAATTTGCCGCTGGCGGGCGGCCGGGCCGGGCCGCTGGCGCCGTCCGGCAACTCGACCAGCCAGCCCTGCCGCCGGTAGTGGTTGACGATGAAGCCGGCCACCAGTCCGGCGAGCCGCCCCGCGTCCTCGTCAATGGCCTCCCGCGGCAGGTCGGCGGCAAGTGGCGCCCGGTTGGGCTGGCTGGCGGTTTCAAACAGCAGAATGCGATCGGGCGGCCGGACGGTCAGCGTGGCAATCTGGACATAAGCCTCGGCCGTGCGCGCCGCGCGCCCGCCGCCCAAAAACAGGCTCAGCGCGTTTTGCCGCGCGTCAATGTTGTATAATGTGACATCCACCAGCCAGTAGTTGCCGGTCGGCGGCGGCAGGTCGCGGTTGAACGGATAGCTGGCGATGCCGGCGCGATTGAGCGCCTCAAGCAGTTGGCCGCGGACGCTGTCGCGGAACTGTTGCTTGAACTCCAGCAGTTTGGCGGGCGGGGCGCTGACGGTGACCTTGGCCAAATCCAGTCCGCAATCGTAAACATACACCGCCTCGGGCCGACCGTCAGCGGCGATGGTCGGGCCGGCGGGCGGCGGCGTCGAGGTGGCGCAACCGGCCACAGTCAGCGCAGCGACAAGTGAAAACATGAGCAACAGGCGCATTAATTGGATAGGGTAGCGACGGAGGCTGGTTGAGTAAAGGGCGAATTGCACGCAACCCGGCCGGGCCAAACTCCGGCCGCGAAGAAGCGAAGGCGCAAAGATTCTTTAGCCACAGATTAACCCAGATGGACACTGCTGGTTCTGATTTTTGGACGGATGCTTATAGTTATGAGATTTGCGATTTGAGTTTTGAGATTTTTTTAGGTCTAATCGCATGTATGTTGCTGGTGGCGTTGATACTGTTGGCACTGGTATTGGTCGCGTGGGATTTTCTGCTGGTGGAAAAAATCCGGCGCTGGGATTTTCAACCGGTCGGCGACGCTGACAGTGACCGTGCCGCGTCATCACCGCCAGCGGACCTCGCGCCGCTGCGGGTGGCCGTGGTGGTGCCCGCCCGCAATGAGGCCGGCCAGGTGCCGCTGACGTTGCCCGCGCTGTACCACCAGGATTTTCCCGGCCAACTGGATGTTTATCTGGCGGACGATCATTCGACCGACCACACCGCCGAGGCCGCGCGCGCCGCGCTGGAATTTTTCGAGCATGAAAATCGCTCGCTGACAGTCATCACCGGCGCGCCGCTGCCGGACGGCTGGGCGGGCAAGGTGTGGGCGATGCACCAGGCGTTGCAAAAAATCGCCGCTGACGGTCAGCGCCCCGATTTTGTGCTACTGACCGACGCCGACATCCTGCACCGGCGCGGCAGTGTGTCGCGCCTGGTAGGCGAGTCACGGTCAGCGGCGCTGGCGCTGAATTCCCGCATGGCGCGGCTGCGTTGCGAATCGTGCTGGGAAAAACTGCTGGTGCCGGCCTTCGTGTTTTTCTTCAACCTGCTGTACCCGATGCGCCGCGTCAACAATCCGCAGGATAAACTCGCGGGCGCCGCCGGCGGCTGCGTATTGCTGTCACGGTCAGCGCTGGACCAGCTCGGCTGGGGCCTGGAGCGCGTCAAAGGCTGTGTCATTGACGACGTGAATCTCGCCCGCGCGGTGAAGGTCGGCGGCCGGCCTATCCGCCTGGCGCTGAGCGCGCGCGAGGTGACCAGCGAGCGCCCGTATAATACCTTGGGAGAAATCTGGCGCATGGTCAGGCGCAGCGCCTACACCGAGTTGCGGCACCACCCGCTGACGCTGGCGGCGGCGCTGGCCGGCCTGTTCGCCGCCTTCGCGCTGCCGGCGCTGATGGTGCTCAATCTACTGATAGCACCGCCGACCGTCACCGGCAGCGCCGCGGCCGCGTGCGGGGCGCTGATTCTGCTGGTGCAGGCGCTCGTCTATCGTCCGGCGATAAAATTCTTCGGCCTGCGCTGGTGGTGGAACCTGACGCTGCCGGTGGCGGGCATTTTGTACGGCCTGATGACGCTGGATTCCGCCCGCGTCCATTATTTTTCCCGTGACCATGCCTGGCGCGGGAAGCGGTCGGAAGAGCCTGTTAACGACTGACCAAAAAGGCGCATCCCCGCGGATTCACCTTGTCATCCGGTTGGGTTATTCAGCCTTGGCTTCGGCCGCGGACGCTTGCTTGGCCGGGGCGTCTTGCTTGTCTTCAGGCGCGGGAGCGGCGGCGACCACATGATCAACCCATTCGATCAACGCCATCGGCGCAGCATCGCTGTTGCGCGGTCCAAGTTTCAAAATACGGGTGTAACCGCCATTGCGCTCCTTGAAGCGCGGGGCAATGTCACCAAATAATTTTTTCACCCAATCCTCGTTGTTGATGAGCCTGGCCAGCGCCAGGCGGCGATTGTGCAAGCCGCCTTTTTTGCCTATGGTCACCAATTTTTCCGCCAGCGGACGCAGAGCCTTGGCTTTGGCCAGGGTGGTTTTGATGCGGTTATGCTGAATCAGGCTGCCGGCCATGTTGGCCAGCATCAGATCCCGATGCTGGGAGGTGCGTCCCAATTTGACCGATTTTACGCGATGTCTCATGACAGTTGCTCCCCATCTTCTGCCGCCTCGGCGGGAATATCCACCAGTCCCGGCTCAAATTTCATGCCGAGCGCAAGTCCCAACTGATGCAGTTTATCCTTGATTTCGTTCAGTGATTTTTTGCCGAAATTGCGGTATTTGAGCATTTCAGCCTCCGACTTCATGGCCAGTTGACCAACCGAAGTGATGTTCGCGTTGTTCAGGCAATTGGCGGCGCGCACCGACAATTCGATTTCGTTGACGCTCATGTTGAGGAGTTTCTTCAAGGCGCTGTCCTGCGTCGCCGCGGTCTGTTTCGGTTCCTCAAATTCAATCGGCTCCTTGTCGAAATTGACAAAGATATCGAGGTGATGACGAAGAATCGCGGAAGATTGCAACAACGCTTCATCAGGAGTGATACGGCCATCGGTCCAGATTTCCAAGGTCAGCTTGTCATAATCGGTCTTCTGGCCCATGCGGGTGTCATCAACAGCGTATTTCACCTTGCGCACCGGCGAAAACAGCGAATCCACCGGGATGACGCCGATCGTCATGTCAGGGGTCTTGTTGTCCTCGCCGCTGGCATAACCGCGGCCAACGCGCACCAGCAACTCCGCTTCAAACTTTTGTTTCTTGTCGAGCGAGCAAATCACCTGTTCCGGATTAATGATTTCCACCCCGGCGTCCAGGGTAATGTCGCCGGCGGTAACGTCACCTTCCTTGTTCACATTCAGGAACAAAACCCGCGGCTCGCGATTGGGCAGCCTGAACAAAATCTTTTTGAGATTGAGCACGATTTCCGTCACATCCTGCACCACTCCCGGAACGGTGGAAAACTCGTGCAACACGCCCTCAATCTTCACGGTGGAAATGGCGGCACCCTCCAGTGAACTCAGCAACACCCGGCGCAGGGCATTCCCGAGGGTATGCGCGTAACCTTCCTCAAAAGGTTCGGCCACAAATTTGGCGTAAACGCCGGTGGCGGTGGTTTCGTCTTTTTGCAGCCGGTTAGGCAGCTCGAATCTGGCTAATTTAATGGCCATAGGTTTGTTATTCTCCAGTTGCTGAACCGGGTTTCCCCAGAGTGCAACAGGCAACTCCGGGACCAACGGTTCGGTAGGTTTAAAATATCATCATCAGCGTGAATACAATTCAACCACGAGGCGTTCATTGACAATCGGCCCGATTTCCTCACGTGTCGGCACCCGGCTGACCGTGCCCTTGTGATTGTCTTTGTCCACCGACAGCCAGGCCACGGTCGGATTAACCTGGGTCTTTTCCAGGCTTTTGGTCGAAACCTGGCGGGACTTTGAATTGTTTTTTACCTCGACCACATCGCCGGATTTGACTTGGAAACTGGGAATACTAGCCTTCCGGCCGTTCACCAGAATATGCCCGTGAGTGACAAACTGGCGGGCCAGACGGCGTGTGTTCGCAAATCCCAACCGGAACACGACATTGTCCAGCCGGGTTTCCAAGAGTTGCAGCAAGGTGTCACCGGTCACGCCGCGCTTGCGGGCGGCCGTTTCGTAATACAGGCGGAATTGTCGCTCCAGCACGCCGTACATATGCTTCAACTTTTGCTTTTCTCCGATCGCCACGCCATATTCCGATTGTTTGCGACGATTCTTGGCGCCATGCACTCCCGGCGGGAAATTGCGGCGCTCCAGCGCCTTCGGAGTGCCATAAATATCAATGCCGAAGCGGCGGCCAATCTTGGCCTTGGGACCTGTGTAACGTGCCATATGTGTATATCCTGATTGAATTAGACGCGGCGGGCCTTGCGCAAGCGGCAGCCGTTGTGCGGCACCGGCGTCATGTCTTTGATTGCGTTAACTTCCAAGCCCATCGCCTGCAAGGCGCGCACGGCGGACTCGCGGCCGGTGCCGGGTCCCTTGATGCGGGCTTCCACTTCTTTCAAGCCATGCGCCATCGCCTGACGGCAGGCGTCCTGCGCGACGACTTGCGCCACATACGCCGTGGACTTCTTGGAGCCGCGAAAGCCGCACTTGCCGGCGCTTGACCAGCCGAGCACGTTGCCGTTGCTGTCGCTGATTGACACAATGGTGTTATTGAACGAGGCGAGAACGTGCGCGATGCCATGCGTGATGTTCTTGCTGCCTTTGGCCTTGACAATTTTCGGTTTCGGGTCGGCGTTCGGGTCGAGCGACAGGCTCAGACTCTCCGGCGCGGGCGCGGCCTCGGTTTTTTCCTTCGGCGCGGCTGCCGCCTTGGCGCCCTTTTTCTTGGTATCATCTGCCATATCAATTATCCGTTAAAAATTAAACCTTGCCCGCCTTGGCGTCCTTGTTGCGGACGACGCCGACGGTCTTGCGCGGCCCCTTGCGGGTGCGCGCGTTGGTGGAAGTGCGTTGCCCGCGCACGGGCAGCCCCTTTTTGTGGCGGATCCCGCGGTAGCAATTAATGCCCTGCAATCGTTTCAAGTTTTGTTGCAGTTCGCGTCGCAGATCGCCCTCAATGAGATAACCGCGGGTCTGGATCACTTGAATAATGCGGTTGATCTGCTGGCCGCTCAATTCCTTGGCGCGCAAATTCGGATCTATTTCCGATTCTTCCAAAACACTTTTTACCCGCGTGGGCCCGAGGCCATAGACATAACGAAGCGACGCTTCGACGCGCTTCTCACCGGGAATATCAACTCCTAGAATACGTGGCATAAATGATTAACCTTGACGCTGCTTCAGGCGTGGATTTTTTTTGTTAATGACATAGATTTTCCCCTTGCGCCGGATGATCTGGCAACCTGAGGTTCTGCGCTTTACTGAAGCTCTAACTTTCATATTTACTCTTGTTTCCTTCCACTGATTCGCCCATTTGACGAATCATCGGGCGAAAACTTTACCAAAATTTTACTTCCTGGCAAGACTCTTATGAACTTCATGCGAATCTGCCCCAACATAGTCGCCACTATCCGGCGGCCATTTTCCAATTCCATCCCGAACCGGTTCGGCGAGATAACATTCGCCACCGTTCCGGTCAGGATAATGTTGAACTCTTTCCACCTGTTAAAATTTCCGGTTCACCGTCCGTCACCAACACGGTGTGCTCAAAGTGCGACGACGGCTTCCCGTCAACCGTCACCACCGTCCAACCATCCTGCAAAATTCTAATTTCCGCCTGACCCAGGTTCACCATCGGCTCAATCGCCAAAGTCATGCCCGCCTTTAACAGCGGCCCCGAACCTGACCGGCCGTAATTTGGAATCTGCGGCTCCTCGTGCAAAGAGCGGCCAACTCCATGCCCGACAAATTCCCTCACCACCGTATAACCGGCACCCACCACGCAACGCTCAATCGCCGCGCTGATGTCGCCCAGGCGATTGCCCGCGCGAGCCTGACCAATGCCTTGTACCAGCGCCAATTGCGTCTGCGCCAGCAAGGCCTCGATTTCCGGCGCAACCGCCCCCACCGGAATACTGGCGGCGGTGTCGCTAACCCAACCGTTCAATACAATGCCGATATCCAGTTTCACGATTTCACCGTAAAGCAATTTGCGCTTGCCCGGAATCCCATGCACCACTTCCTCGCTCACTGAAACGCAAATATGCCCTGGAAAACCGCGATAACCATAAAACGGACTTTTGCCGCCCGCTTCACGAATCATCTTGGCCGCCGCCTCATCCAAATCCCTGGTCGTCAATCCCGGCTGCACCAACGCGGACAGTTCTGCCAAAATCCTGCCCAACACTTGGCTGCTGCGCCGCATCCCGTCAATTTCCGCTCCTTTTTTAATCGGTATCATTGCATTCGCGTATCAGCGGTGAAGAATCAAACTGGCGACCACGCCGCCGATGAAAATCACGCCGACAATGAACAACAGCCAAAACATCTTTTTCTCGGATAACGCCTCGCCCGCCGCGCCTTGGCCACCAAACGAACGACCGCGCAATTTGCCTTTTTTCAGGAATCCGTCATAATGACGCTGCAACAGATAAGTCTCCATCTGCCGCATGGTGTCCAGCATCACGCCGACCAAAATCAGCAAACTGGTGCCGCCGAAAAATGACGCCGTGACCCACGGCACTTTCATCGCGCCGCTGATGATGGACGGCAGCACTGCCAGAATGGTAAGGAACACCGCGCCGGCAAAAGTCAACCGAGTCATCGAAAAATCAAGGAATTGCGCGGTCGAGGTACCAGGACGAACCCCCGGAATAAAACCGCCGTGTTTTTTCATGTCATCGGCAATTTGTGTCGGATTGAACACCATCGCCACCCAGAAATAGGAGAAAAAGAAAATCATCGACGCATATAAAATCTGATACAACAGGCCGTGGCTGCCAAGATTGGCCTGAATCCACGCGGCAAATTTATTGTCGCGGAACATCAATCCCAAAAACACCGCTGGGAAAGTGATAATCGAACTGGCGAAAATAATCGGCATCACGCCGCTGTAGTTCACCTTCAGCGGCAGGAACGAGCTTTGCCCGCCGTACACCTTGTTACCGCGCACTTGACGGGCGTACTGCACCGGCACCTTGCGCATCGCCTGAGTAATCATCACCGTGCCGGCAATCACCAAAAACAGGAACGCCAACAGCAGCACCACCACCAGCGGACTCATGCCGCTCTGCCCGGCCGGGGGGTGAATCTTGTCCCACATGGTCGCCAACGCGGCGGGCAGGCGCGCGACAATGCCAACGGTGATAACCAGCGAGATGCCATTGCCAATGCCCTTGTCGGTAATCTGCTCGCCCAGCCACATCAACAGCATGGTTCCGGCGGTCAGCGTCACGACCGTGGTAAAACGGAAAAACCAACCGGGATCCGCCACCAGTGGCCCCATTTTGGCAATAATCTGGTCAATGCCGCCCAGCAATTGAATGCGTTCCGGACTCTCAAAGCTGACCGCCAGCAAATAGCCCTGAATTACACACAAAATCAAGGTGCCGATGCGCGTGTATTGTGAAACTTTTTGCCGGCCGCCTTCCTCGCGGGCCGTCTTGGCCAGCGAGGGAATCACGCCAACGGCCAGTTGCATGATAATACTGGCGCTGATATAGGGCATGATGGTCAGCGAAAAAATGGCGCAATTTTCCAAGGCGCCGCCGCTGAACAAGTTCACCATGCCAATCAAATCGCCCTGCCCGCCCTGGTCAACGATGCTCTTGAAATATTCCGCCAATACCGCCGGGTTAATGCCCGGGCAGGGAATGGCAGCACCCAAGCGGACAATCACCAACAGCGCCAGCGTAAACAACAAACGCTGCCGCAATTCGGGAATTTTAAAACAGTTGAGAAAGGCGCTGACCATGACAACAATTCAATTTATTTTTTCGCGCCACTGTCAGCGGGCAAATTCAATTTTCCGCCAATGGCAGTGATTTTGGCTTTTGCCGCCTCGCTCGCGGCCTCAACGCTGATGGTGAGTTTTTTCTTGAGCTCGCCGGCAGCGAGGATTTTGATGCCGTCCCATTTGCCGCTGACCAACCCCTTGGCTCGCAATGCCGCCGCGTCAACCAACGCACCGTCATCAAATATATTCAACGCTGCCAGATTCACCGGGGCCAGACGGGTAGTAAAGGCGTTGTTGTTAAAGCCGCGCTTCGGAATGCGGCGGTACAACGGCCACTGGCCGCCTTCAAAACCGAGCCGCACCGAGCCGCCGCTACGGGCGCGCTGGCCTTTGTGGCCGCGACCGGAGGTTTTGCCATGACCAGAACTTTCGCCGCACCCCAATCGCTTGGTGCGGTTCCTGGCTCCCGGACGAGGTTTCAAATCGTGTAATTGCATAAAATTATGTTCCTTATTCCGCCGCGGCAGGCGCTGCCAATGGCGGCTTTACTTTTAACATCTTGCCGCGGACCTTGAAAATATCTTCCATCGAAGTGAGTTGGCGCAAACCGTTCAATGCCGCCTTCACTACGTTGGACGGATTGCCCGAACCAAGCGATTTGGCGAGCAAATCACGGATGCCCACCGCTTCGACGATGGCGCGAACCCCGCCGCCGGCGATGAGACCGGTGCCTGCCGACGCAGGTTTCAGCAGCACGCGAGCGCCGCCAAATTCACCGACCACCTCATGCGGAATAGTGGTTTTGTTCAAGCTGATTTTTTCAAGCCGTTTGCGGGCATCCTCGCTGCCCTTGCGAATGGCATCGGAAACTTCGTTCGCCTTGCCAAACCCAATCCCCACCTTGCCGGCGCCGTCACCGACCACCACCAAGGCGCTGAAGCTGAAACGGCGACCGCCTTTCACCACTTTGGCGCAACGATTAATGTACACCACTTTTTCAATGTACTCGCGCCCCTCGTCACGGCCCTCGCCTTTTTTGCCGGACTCAAGGTAGCCGCCTTCTTTTTTCCCGCTACGTGGACCGCGCGGGCCGCGTCCGCCACCGGCTCCGCGCGGGCCGCCATGGCCCGGGCCGCCACGACCTGGGCCGCGCCCAGCACCCTGGAACCCACGGAAACTCCGGTTTTCTCCGCCTGTTTTCGGCGCCTCATTACCAGTGGCAGTCCCGCTGCGGGCGGCCTCCTGCGGTACTAAATTTTTCGTTTCTTCAGCCATATGATTAGAAGTTCAAACCTCCCTCGCGGGCGGCGTCGGCCAGGGCTTTCACCTTGCCGTGATATTGCAAGCCGCCACGGTCAAACACCACGGCGCTGACATTCTTTCCCTTGGCGCGCTCCGCCAACAGCGAGCCGACTTTCGTCGCGCTCTTCACGTTCGGCGCAAGTTTCTCGCCCGCCAGCGCCTTCTCAGTCGTGTTGACGCTGACGATGGTCTTGCTCGCCGTGTCGTCAATGATTTGCGCGTAAATGTGCTGGCCCGTGAAGGACACTGTCAGCCGCGGGCGCTCGCCGCTGCCGCTGACCTTCTTGCGGACGCGCTCATGAATCCGCGCGTGTTTCAAAGTCTTGGTTTTTCTGGATGCTTTCATCTTATATTTCCTCCGCCATTATTTGCTCTGGGCCGTCTTGCCTTCCTTGCGGCGAATATTTTCACCGGCAAAGCGCACTCCTTTGCCCTTGTAAGGTTCCGGAGGATAGTAGGCGCGAATGTCCGCCGCCACCTGTCCGACCTTGTGCTTGTCGGCGCCTTCAATCAAAACCTGGGTGGCGTCTGCCACGGTGATTTTGATATCGGCGGGAATAGGATATGAAATCGGATGCGAATAGCCAAGGCTCAAGTTCAGTTGCTTACCCTGCACCGCCGCCTTGAAGCCGACCCCGTGAATTTCCAGTCGTTTCTGGAAGCCGCTGACGCTGCCGACGACCAAGCTGTTTAAAATGCTGCGGGTCATGCCGTGTAACGAGCGGTCTTGCCGGCTTTCGCCACCGCGAGTAACGACCAAATGCTTGTCATTCAACGCCACGCCAATGCGCGGATGCACGGTAAATTCCAGCTTGCCTTTCGGTCCTTCGATTTTCACTTGCTGGCCGCTGATGCTGACCTTGGCCTGGTCCGGCACGAGAATGAGTTTGTTACCAATTCTTGACATATGTTTTTACCACACGTAGAGCAGGAGCTCGCCTCCCACATTTTGTTTTTTCGCCTCATGGCCGCTGAGCACGCCCTTTGAGGTGGACAAAATCGCCACCCCGAGGCCGCCGAGCACGCGCGGGATGTCCGTCGCGCCAACGTATTGCCGCAAGCCGGGCCTGGACACGCGCTTGAGGTTGTGCAGGGCCTTCTGCTTCGAGCCGTTTTTCAAGGTCAGTTTCAGCCGCTGCTTGCCGCTGTCAGTGACCACCTCGCTGTTTTGGATGAAACCCTCCTTCATCAGGATGGCCGCCACGTCGCTTTTCATGCGAGAGTAGGGCGACGTGATTTCCGCCTGGCCGATTTGATTGGCGTTGCGGAGATGGGTTAAAAAATCTGCCAAAGGATCCGTTTGCATAATGTTCTCCTTACCAGCTCGCCTTCACCACGCCGGGAATCTCGCCGCGCAGCGCCATCTCGCGGAACTGGATGCGGCTGACGCCGAACTTGCGCATGTAGGCGCGACGGCGGCCGCTGAGGCCGCAACGGTTATACTTGCGGGTCGAAAATTTCGGCGTCCGCTTCTGTTTGGCGATCCATGATTTCTTGGCCATAGGCTTCTATTCTATTGTTACTTTACTTTAAATTTTAATGCTTGCGGTCGGCGAACGGCAGGCCCAACAGCGCCAGCAGCGCCTTGGTTTCCTCCTTGTTTTTGCCGGTGGTGACAATCGTCACATCCATGCCGAGGTTGCGTTTGATTTTATCCAGCTCGATTTCCGGGAAAATCGTGTGGTCCTTCACGCCCAGCGTATAGGCACCGCGCCCGTCAAACGCGCGCGTTGAGATGCCGCGAAAGTCGCGGATACGCGGCAGCGCGGTGCGGCTCAGGCGCAGCATAAACTCATACATCTGTTTGCCGCGCAACGTGACCTTCACGCCGATTTCCTGGTCCTCGCGCAATTTGAAATTCGAGATGCTCTTCTTCGACTTGGTGCGGATAGGCTTTTGGCCCGTAATCAGCGTCACGTCATGCACCGCGTCCTCCATCGCCGCCTTCACATCGTTGGCGGAGCCGACGCTGCAGTTGACCACGATTTTCACGAGCTTCGGCACTTGGTTGACGTTCTTGTAACCGCGCTGGCTCACCAGAGCAGGGACCACTTGCTCCCTGTATTCTTGGAGTAAATTACTCATAGTTATTCCTTAACCTTCTTGCCGCCAAACGCGGCGGCTTTGACCACTTTCACATTCGAGACATGCAGGGTGCCTTCCTTTTCGTCAAACCCGCCCTTCGGGCGATCCTGGGTCGGCCGCACCGCCTTCTTGGTCAGGTTCACACCTTCCACAATCACGCGGGCCTTGTTCTTCAGCACCTGCAACACCCGGCCCTGCTTGCCCTTGTGCGCCCCGCTGATGATGAGGACTTCGTCGTCCTTTTTCACATGATATTTGACGGGAATGGCGATTTTCTTTTTCAATTTGCTCATAACACCTCCGGCGCCAGCGAAATGATTTTCATGAAATTCTTCTCGCGCAACTCGCGCGCCACCGGGCCGAAAATGCGCGTGCCGCGGGGATTCAAATCCTTGTCAATGATGACCACCGCATTGCTGTCAAAACGCAAATACGAGCCATCGGGACGGCGCACCGGCTGCTTGGTGCGCACCACCACCGCGCGCACCACCTCGCTCTTTTTCACCGTGCCGTCGGGCGCGGCTTCCTTGACGTTGGCGGTAATGACATCGCCCACGCGGGCCACTGATGTTTTTTTGCCAATCACGCCGATCATGGTCGCCCGGCGGGCGCCCGTGTTATCCGCAATATCCACCCAGCTTCGAATCTGAATCATACTGTTTTCACTTTCACAATTTTAATCAGTTCCCAGCGTTTCAACTTGCTCAACGGCCGGGTTTCCGCGATTTCCACAATATCACCCGGTTGCGCCTCACTGTTGGCGTCATGGGCGTAGAACCGCTTGGACACCTTGATAATTTTCTTGTAGCGCGGGTGCGGCACCCGGCGGGTCACCTTGACCACAATGGTCTTCTGCGCCTTGTTCGAGATGACCTCACCCTGCACCTGCTTGCGCGCCTTTTTACCCGTGACAGTTTCACTCATAGTTATACTCTCTCTCAAATGTTAGGCGGATTTCACCGCCAGCCGCCGTTGCGACAACACCGTGCGAATGCGGGCGATGGTCTTGCGGATTTCCGTCAATCGACTCGGACGCTCCAGGCGCCCGCCTTGCTGCTGGATGCGCAGATTCAATTTTTCCTGCTTCAATTCCGTGATGCGAGCGTGCAACTCGGCATCACTCAATGCTTTTACGTCGGCGATTTTCATGCGCTAATCTTCCTGTTGCGGGTGATAAAACGGGTCTTCATCGGCAGCTTCGTCGCCGCCAAGCGCAGCGACTCCTTCGCCACAGTCTCGGACAACCCATCCAGTTCAAACAACACGTTGCCCGGACGAATGACCGCCACCCAATATTCCGGCTGGCCCTTGCCCTTGCCCATGCGAGTTTCCGGCGGACGCGCCGTCACCGGCTTGTCGGGGAACACGCGAATCCACAGCCGGCCCTTGCGTTTCATGTTGCGCGTCAGCGCCACGCGGGCGGCCTCAATCTGCGTGTTGGTCAGCCAAAAACGCTCCAGCGTTTGCAGTCCGAACTGGCCGAACGCCAGCGTGGTGCCGCGCGTCGCGTCGCCCTTGCGGCTGCGGCGCTGCGTCTTGCGATATTTTACTCTTGCGGGAATCAATGCCATAACTTATCAAGCAGCCTGCGCCGCGTCCTCCTTCAAACAAATCCAAACTTTTATGCCGATTTTGCCCGCCACCGTCAGCGCCTCGGCAAAGCCGTAGTCAATGTTGGCGCGTAGCGTGTGCAACGGCACCTTGCCCTCGTGGTACGGCTCCGAACGCGCGATTTCCGCGCCCTGCAAACGACCGGAGCAACGGATTTTAATGCCGAGCGCCCCAAAGTCCATCGCCGTCTGGATGGATTTTTTCATCGCGCGGCGGAACGAAATGCGGCGCTCTAGTTGCAGCGCGATGTTCTCCGCCACCAACTGCGCGTCGAGTTCGGGATTCTTGATTTCCTTCACGTCAACCAGCACGTCGCGCAACGGCACAATGGCGCGGATTTCATCCTTCAACTTGTCCAGTTCGGAAGCCTTGCGCCCAATGACCACGCCCGGGCGAGCGGTGTGAATGTTCACGCGGACCCGGTTGGAGGCGCGCTCAATGATAATCTTGGAAATCGCCGCGCCGACGAGGCGCTTTTTCAAAAAACCGCGAATCAACCGGTCTTCCTTCAGGTAAACCGGAAAATCTTTCTTGTTCGCGTACCACACCGAACGCCAGTTGCGTTTGACGGCAACACGAAAACCAAACGGATGAACTTTCTGTCCCATATAAATTACTCCTTCGCCTCCGTTGCCTTGCCACTGTCAGCGGCGGGTTTCTTCACGCGGCGCGCTTTTTTTCGACCGTCAGCGGCTTTCTTTTTCTTGGACACCGGCTCCTCGGCGCGCTCTTCCACGATGACTCGAATGTGGCAGGTGCGCTTGGCAATCGGGCTGGCGCTGCCGCGCGCGCGCGGACGGAACCGCTTGATGGTCGGCGCCTCGCCCACGGTGGCTTCCTTCACCACCAACATGTCGGGATTGAGCGAATGATTGTTTTCAGCGTTGGCAATCGCCGACTTCAATGTCTTCCACACAAACCGCGCCGCTTTTTGCGGATAAAATTCCAACAGGGTCAGCGCCTTCTGCGCCGGCAAGCCCTGAATATCACGCGTAACCGCCCGCGCCTTAAAGGCGGACTGTCGCACATATCTCGTTATCGCTTTGACTTCCATACTACTTTGTCGTTTCCAGAAACACCCGGTACCCCGGTTGCACCTTTTCATTTTCGAGGACTCGCTCAATCCGCGCCGCGCTCAAATACGCATGCACTTCAATCAGCGAACATCGCCCGATTACTTTGTTATCACGAAGAATCCGGTACGGCATGCCAATCTCGGCCTTCTGCAAACCGCCGAAATTCACCACCGCCACCTGCAAATCCTCGTTAACCGATATAATCGTCCCGCTCGTGTAATCCACCGCAACATCAATCATGGCCTGCCGCGTTTCGTCGGCAAACGCCTTGATTGTTCGCACCGCCACCTCGTATTCCGCGCGACGCTGCGCCCGCTCCATCGGCCGGGCCAGCAGCAGCAACCGGCCTTTGTCAATCAGGTCCGCCGTCAGCGACTCCCATCCACGGTTGCGTTTCTCGCTCTGGAACAATTCGCCCAGCAACTGCACCAACTTGTCGTTGATGGCCTGCTGGTCGCCTGTCAGCGCGCTCAAGCCCAGGGTCTCATCCCGCAGCTTCAGCGTCAGCCAATGCTGGCGAAAATACTCCGTCGCCGCCCGTGACAATTGCAAACTTTGCTCCAACTCTGTGATCCGTTTGGTCAGATCCTCGGTTTTTCCTATTAAAGAACCATTCGGGGCTTCACCCCCGGCCGCATTCACAAGGTTTGCAGCCGTCATGCCCAGCCACATCACTGTCAGCGTAGGCAAAAATCTCATACTTTTTTACTTGGTCACTTTCTCGGTGTGCCCGCCGTGACGCTTGAATATCCGCGTCAGGGAAAACTCGCCCAAGCGATGGCCAACCATGTTTTCCGTGACAAACACGGAATTAAAAATCTTGCCATTGTGCACCAGAAACGTATGGCCCACAAAATCCGGCGTAATCATCGAGCGGCGCGACCAAGTCTTGATCGGCTTCTTTGAATTTGTGGCATTCTGCGCCTCGACTTTTTCGAGCAGATGTCCATCCACAAACGGCCCTTTTTTCAAACTGCGTCCCATAAACTTTGCTCCAGATTACTTACTTCTAAATTTTGAGTTGCCGTGTGACTGGCGACTACTATTTCTTTTTCTTCCGTTCCAAAATAAACTTGTTGGTGGTCTTGTGTTTCTTGCGGGTCTTGTACCCCTTGGAAAGCTGGCCCCACGGCGAGCGGAGATGCTGGCGGCCACCGCCGCCCTTGCTCTTGCCCTGACCGCCGCCGTTCGGATGGTCAACCGGATTCATCGTCATGCCGCGCACGCGCGGACGGCGGCCCAGCCAGCGGTTGCGCCCCGCTTTGCCGAGGCTGACGTTCTCGTGCTGCACGTTGCCGACTTGACCAAGCGTGGCGATGCAAGAGCCGTGCACCAGCCGTATCTCACCGGAAGCGAGCTTGATTTGGGCGTATTCGCCCGCCATGCCCATCAGCGTCGCCACCGAACCCGCCGAGCGCACCATTTGCGCGCCGCGACCGGGAATCAACTCGATGTTGTGAATAAAAGAGCCGGCCGGAATTTTGTTCAACGGCAGCGTGTTGCCAATCTCAGGCGCGGCGTTGGCGCCCGCTTGCAACTTCGCGCCGACCCGCAACCCAACCGGAGCGACGATGTAAGTCATCGCACCGTCAGCGTACTTCAACAACGCGATGCGCGCCGTGCGGTTCGGGTCGTACTCGATGCCGATGACCTCGGCAACATCCGCGCGACTACGCTTCCAGTCAATCTTACGGTAATGTTTCTTGTGCCCGCCGCCCACGCGCCGCATGGTCACGCGACCGTAGCTGTTGCGCCCGCCCGTGCGTTTCTTCGGCTCCAGCAGCGACTTCTCCGGCGTGTGCTTGGTTATTTCACCAAGGTCTTGCAGCGCGGTAAAGCGCAGGCTCGGCGTCAGCGGTCGGAATGTTTTCAGTGCCATAGTCGTTTCCTCAGATTAGTTCGAGCTTATCGCCCGCTTTCAACGTCACCATCGCCTTCTTCCAACTCGGCTTGCGCCCATAGTTGGCGGTGCGTTCGCGTTTTTTCTTGCCGGTCACCCGCAGCGTGTTCACGCTTTTGACTTTCTTCTTGAAAATTTCCTCAATCGCGTACTTGATGTCCAGCTTCGTCGCGGCGCGGTCAACCTTGAACACATACTGATTGTGCCGCTCCGTCAGCGCCCCGGCTTTTTCCGTGATGCGCGCCGTCTTGATAATGTCGTAGGGATTTTTCATGGCGGTTATTTCAAACGGTTGGTCAGTGTCGGATAAGCGTCCTCGGCGACGATGATTTGTTTGTAGGTCAAAATCTGCTCGGCGTTCAAGTCGGCGGCATTGACGACGCTGACCTTGGGCAAATTGCGCGACGCCAGCACCGCGGCCTGATCCACGCTACCGGTGACAATGAGCAGATTTTCCTGCAACTGGTTTTCCTTAATCCACGCGACCAACTCGCGGGTTTTCGCGGACTTCAATGAAAACGTCGAGACTGAAAACAGACGGTCGGTCTTCGCCGCCTCGCTCAACGCCTTGTTCAGCGCCAGCTTGCGAACCTTCTTGCTGACCGTCTTGGAATAATCGCGGGGTTGCGGGCCAAACACCACGCCGCCGCCGCGCCAAACGGGCGAGGAGGCGTAACCGGCGCGGGCGTTGCCCGTGCCTTTTTGCCGCCACGGTTTTTTGCCGCTGCGGTTGACCGTCGCCTTGGTCAGCGTCGCGTGCGTGCCGGCGCGACGGTTCGCTTGATAGGCTACGACCGTGTCATGCAAGGCTTGCGTGCCCTTGCCGTTGGCGATTAGCCTCGCCCCCAGCGCGGCCTGCGCCGCCTCCAAATTCAATGCCTTCGCGCTCATTTCTTATCGCCTTTCTTCACGTCTTTCACCGCGTTGCGGACGACCACGTAACTGCCGCGCGCGCCGGGAATCGCGCCCTTGATGACCAGCAAATTGTCATCGGCGCTGACCTGCACAATCTTCAAATTCTGCACCGTGGTCTTGGTGGAACCCATGTGACCGGGCAGCTTTTGCAACGCAAACACGCGACCGGGCTTGTTGCGGCAACCGATGGCGCCGGGCCGACGGTGCATCATCGAGCCGTGCGTCTCCGGCTGGCCGTGAAAACCCCAGCGTTTCACCACGCCCTGGAAGCCGCGTCCTTTGGAAAGGCCAATCACGTCCACCAATTGCCCGACCTGAAACACACTGACCGTGACCCGGTCACCCACAGCGCCTTCAATGTCACTGAACTCGCGCGCGATGCGTTGCGGCGCGCTGTTCGCCTTTTTATAATGGCCGACCAGCGGCTTAGTGCTGCGCGACTCCTTCACCTCGTCAAACGCGAGCTGCGCCGCCTGATAGCCGTCCTTGTCAACCGTCTTCAACTGCGAAATCACGTTCGGCGCCGCCTCGATGACCGTCACCGCGGTCGCAGCGCCTTTGTCATCATACACGCGGGTCATGCCGACCTTCTTGCCAATAATTCCGATGCTCATTGTTATCTCCTAATTGTTTGCGCGGGACACGCCCGGAGGCAAACGGGTAACTTAAATCTTAATGGTAATATCCACGCCTGCCGGCAGGTTCAGTTTCTTCAACTCATCCACCGTTTTCGCCGAGGGGTTGAGAATGTCAATCAACCGCTTGTGCGTGCGGATTTCAAATTGTTCCATGCTCTTTTTGTCCACGTGCGGGGAACGGTTCACGGTGTAACGCTCGATTTTCGTCGGCAGCGGCACGGGGCCGCTGACGGCGCTGCCGGTGCGGGTCGCGGTTTCCGCGATTTCCGTCGCCGCCTTGTCAATCAGGGGATAATCAAAACCTTTTAACCGGATACGAATACGTGTTGCTGCCATAAACTTAACCTTTCTTCTGCTCCAAAATTTGCGCCAAAATCTGCGCCGGCACTTGCTCGAAGTGCGACGGCTCCATCGAATACGCCGCGCGCCCGCGCGATAGCGAGCGCAGGGTGTTCACGTAGCCGAACATCTCCGCCAGCGGAATTTCCGACTGCATCACGTTCGCGTTGTTCTTCGCTTCCATCGAGTTGATTTTGCCGCGCCGACGGTTGATGTCACCGAGGATGTCGCCCTGATATTCTTCCGGCGTGATGACCTCGACTTTCATAATCGGCTCCAGCAAAATCGAGCCGCCCTTTTGCAGCGCGTCTTTCAGCGCGAAGGACGCCGCCAGCTTGAACGCCAGTTCGTTCGAGTCAACCTCGTGGTACGAACCGTCCTTGATTTCAATAGCGAGGTCAATCACCTGGCTGCCGTTGATGACGCCGTTGAACAGCGCCTCCTCGATGCCTTTTTTGCAAGCGCCGATGTATTCCTTCGGAATGTTGCCGCCGACGACTTTGTTTTCCACCGTGTGACCCTCGCCGCGCTTGAGCGGCATGACGTCAATGATGACGTGGCCGTATTGACCGCGACCGCCGGATTGTTTGATGAGTTTGCCCTCACCGACAGCGGCTTTCGTGATGGTCTCGCGGTAGGCGATTTGCGGCGCGCCGGCGTTGGTTTGCACGTTGAATTCGCGGCGCAACCGGTCGCAAATAATGTCGAGGTGCAACTCGCCCATGCCCTTGATAATCGTCTGCCCCGTTTCCTCGTTCGTCACCACTTGGAACGTCGGGTCTTCCTCAGCGAGCCGTTGCAAGCCCTCGCCGAGCTTCTCGCGGTCACCCTTGGTCTTCGGCTCAATCGCCATCGAAATCACCGGCTCCGGGAACGACGGCGGCTCCAGCACGATGTCAAAGTCTTCGTCAGCGAACGTGTCACCCGTGCGGACATCCTTGACGCCGACCGTGGCGGCGATGTCGCCCGCGTACACCGTGTCAATATCCTCGCGCTTGTCGGCCTGGATTTGAATGATGCGGCTGATGCGCTCGCGTTTGTTGGTGCGCGGATTGTAAATGGTCTCGCCCTTGCTGATTTTGCCGCTGTACACGCGGAAGAAAATCAGCTTGCCGACGAACGGGTCGGACCACAGCTTGAACGCCAGCGCGCAGAACTTGTGGTTGTCATCGGTCGGCGCCTCGATTTTTTTCTCCGCGTCGTCGGGGTCTTGACCGACAGCGGGCGGAATGTCAATCGGACTGGGCAGATAGTCAATAACAGCGTCCACCAAACTCTGCACCCCGCGGTGCTTGAACGCCGAGCCGCCAACGACCGGCACAAACTTGTTCGCAATCGTCGCGCGGCGAATCGCTTCCTTCAGTTGCAGCGCCGTCGGACGTTTTTCCTCAAGGAACAGCGTCCCGATTTCATCGTCCTGGTCAGCGACCGCCTCAATGAGCGCGTCCAGCGCCTTCGCCGCCGCGTCCTTGAGTTCGGCGGGAATTTCCTCGACGCTGTAGGTGGCGTACTTGCCGCCCTCTTGGTCGGTGTAGACGTGCGCCTTCTGGTTCACGATGTCAATGCACCCGTGCAACTCGCTCTCCTTGCCGAGCGGCGCGAGCACCGGCCAAGCGTTGGCGCCGAGTTTCTCGCGCATTTCCTTGACCGCGTTCTCAAAATTGGCGCCCACACGGTCCATCTTATTAACGAACGCGATGCGCGGCACATTGTATTTCGTCGCCTGACGCCACACCGTCTCCGACTGCGGCTGCACCCCGGCGACGCCGCAAAACACCGCGACCGCGCCGTCCAGCACGCGCAGCGAGCGCTCAACCTCAGCGGTGAAATCCACGTGACCGGGCGTGTCAATAATGTTGATGCGGTTCTTCGTCCCCTCGAAAATCTTGGTCACGCCCTCTTCCTTCTTCACCGGCCAAAAACAAGTCGTCGCCGCCGAAGTAATCGTAATGCCGCGCTCGCGCTCCTGCTCCATCCAATCGGTCACAGTATTACCCTCGTGCACCTCGCCAATCTTGTGAATCGCGCCCGTGTAAAACAAAATACGCTCCGTCGCCGTCGTCTTGCCGGCGTCGATATGCGCACAAATCCCGATGTTGCGCGTGCGTTCCAGTGAATAAGCCCTGCTCATGTCAACAACTCCAAAATCTTACCAGCGCAAATGCGCGAACGCCTTGTTCGCCTGCGCCATGCGATGCACATCATCGCGTTTCTTGATGGCGCTACCCTGACCGGCGGCGGCCTCCTTGATTTCAATCGCCAGCGCCTTGGCCATCGGCACCCCCTTGCGATGCTTCGCGCCGCCCACCATCCACCGCATCGCCAGCGCCAGCTGACGTTCCACCGGCACCTCCATCGGCACCTGATAAGTCGCGCCACCCACGCGGCGGGACTTGACCTCCAAGCGCGGCTTCACCGTATCCACCGCCTTGTTCAAAATGTCGAGCGGATTGCCTTCCTTGTTATCCTTGTTCGCCTGCTCGATGGCGTGATAGACAATCTTCTGGGCGATGGATTTCTTGCCGCATTCCATCACCGCGCTAATCAGGCGGCCGACCACCTGATTTTCATAAACCGGATCCGGTAAAATCTCTCTTTTAACAGCTTTGCGACGACGTGCCATAAGTGTATCTCAAATTAAAAATTACTTCTTCGCGGCGTCAGCCTTGGGCTTTTTCACGCCGTATTTGCTGCGGGACACATTGCGGTTCAACTTGTTCGTGTTGCTCGGCCCGACCGCGCCCAGCGCGTCCAGCGTGCCGCGCACGATGTGATAACGCACGCCCGGCAAGTCCTTCACCCGCCCGCCGCGCACCAGCACAATCGAGTGCTCCTGCAAATTGTGACCCTCACCGCCGATGTACGCGATGATTTCCTCGCCGTTCGTCAACCGCACCTTGGCCACCTTGCGCAACGCCGAGTTCGGCTTCTTCGGCGTGCGGGTCATCACCTGAACGCACACCCCGCGGCGCGCCGGCGCCTTTTGCAACGCGGGCGACTTGGTCTTGCTCTTGACCATCTGGCGTCCGCTTCTGACAAGCTGGTTGATCGTTGGCATCTCAATATATCCTGTTGTATTTTTTCAATAAAAAAGCACGCAAGGCAAAAACTCCCATGCGTGCCGTCGAAGCCTCTGGCGCATGGAGGACGGCGATTCTTGCCGTCACACGCTCTCACCGATTACTAGCTCAATTCCCCTTTTCTTCAAAAGAGGAAGTAAAGTTCTACGCATTTTTCACCGGAGCGCAAGTAAAATTTAAAAAATATTTTCACGTGACCTCATTATCAGCGGAAAACAGCGACTACTCAAGCACGCCGACCCGCGACCGCGGCTGTCATGGTCAGCGCGGAGCGGGCGCGCCACCGGTGCCCATCGTCAGCCGCCGGCCGACAATTTCATTTGGCATTTTAAATTTATCCCATAGCATTGACGGATGTCATCCGCCCTTTGGAAGAAAAAATTGATCCACATCGGCAGCGTCGCCACCAGCCAAGGTCTGTCGTTGATCACCCAAAAACAATCGGTCGCCGATGTGGTCGAACTGCGCTTCGACGCGTTGTATGCCCGTCATTACGATGCCGTGGCGCGCGTCATCGCGATACTGAAAAAACGCCAAACCCCCGTCCTGCTCACCCTGCGCACCCGCAACGAGGGCGGCGCGCGCAACTGGAAATCCACCGAGCGCATCCGTTTGTTCAAGCAACTGCTGCCATACGCTGACGCCGTTGACTTTGAACTGGCCAATCTGCCGCTGCTCAAGGAACCCCTGCGGCTGGCCCGGAAACTGAACAAGAAAGTCATCCTCTCCGCCCATGCCGTCCGGCGCAAAATCACCTACAAGCGCGGGGCGGACTGGTTGAGCCAGTTCCGCCAAACCCGCGCTGATTTTTATAAAATCGCCACCTTCTGCCGCACGCAGCGGGATTTGAATGTGCTGGTGAAGCTGCTGATCAATCATCCCGAACTGCGGCTGGCCGTCATGGCCGTCGGCCCGCTGGCGAAAAAATCGCGGCAAGTGCTGCCGCTGCTCGGTTCCAGACTGGTTTACGGCTATCTGGACGCGCCCGTCGCCAAGGGGCAGCCGGCGCTGACGGAAATTCGTTCTCAACTGACTTAAAGTTGCGCCAGCGCCATGTTAAAACTCGGTCTCAACATTGATCATGTCGCCACGCTGCGGCAGGCCCGTTACCGCGATTACGCGGTTGACCACCCGCTCGCGGAACCGTCACCGGCAGCGGCGGCCAAAATCGCCCTGGCGGCCGGCGCGCACGCCATCACGGCGCATTTGCGCGAGGACCGCCGCCACATCCAGGACGCTGACGTTGCCTTGCTGCAACAACTCGGCGCGCCGCTGAATTTGGAAATGGCGGTGACCGCGGCGATGGTTGACCGGGCGCTGACGTTGCAACCACAGGATGTCTGCCTGGTTCCCGAAAACCGCCGCGAAGTCACCACCGAGGGCGGCCTCAGCGTCAGCGGACAACTTGACCAAGTGGCGCGCGCCGCGCGCTCACTGTCAGCGGCCGGCATCACCGTCAGCCTGTTCATCGACCCCGACGAGCAACAAATCCGCGCCGCCAAGGCCGCCGGCGCACCCTGCATTGAACTGCACACCGGCGCCTACGCCAACGCGCTGGCCGCCGCTGACCGTGACCGCCGGCTCGCCGCGCTGCGCGACGCGGCGGAACTCGCGCACAGTCTCAGCCTGCAAGTCAATGCCGGCCACGGGTTGAACTACCAAAACCTGCCGCGGTTCATCGCCAGCGTCCCGCATCTCGACACGCTGAACATCGGCCATGCCGTCATCGCCCGCGCGGTGTATTCCGGTTTGGCTGTAGCGGTTAAAGACTTATTAGAGTTGCTCAACTTGCGCTGAACGCAAAACTCAAAGCGCATATCTCAAAACCATAAGGCAAAACGCCAAACGCATCCCCAACCGCCAGTCACAGGCGCCAGCCAGTTTTGAATTAATCAGTTGTGGTTTTGCGCTATGCGTTTTGCGTTTTGAATTTTTTAACAAAATAATGCTAGCCTCCATAAATGCTTTAAGGTGTAATGCCCGGCGACTTATGAGCGAAACCATTCTCGGTACCGGACTTGACATGGTCGAATGCGACCGCATCCGGCAATCCGTCGAGAAATTCGGCGCGCGGTTCCTGTGCCGCGTTTTTTGCGCGACGGAACGGGACTACGCCCAGCGCCAGAAATTTCCCCATCGTCACCTTGCCGCCCGTTTCGCCGCCAAGGAGGCGGTCGGCAAGGCGTTCGGCACCGGCATCGGCGCGCAACTCGGGTGGCGGGACATCGAGGTGCGGCGCGGCGACCGCGGCGAGCCGCGTATTCAATTGCGCGGCGGCGGCGCGGCGTTGCTGCGACAGCGCGGCGGCGGGCGGGTCATGGTCAGCCTCACTCACACCGAACATTACGCCGCCGCCACGGCGGTCATTGTCAGCGCATGAAAGTCGTCCCGCCAGCCACCGTGCAGAATTGGGAACAGGACACGCTCGCCGCGGGCATCACCGTCAGCGCCCTGATGCGGCAGGCGGTGGACGGTTGTTTCCATTTCATCACCGAAAAATTCCCCGTGCCGGGCGCGGCCCTGTTCCTCTGCGGCAAGGGCAACAACGGCAACGACGGCCTCTGGCTGGCGGGCCGCCTGGCGGACAGCGGCTGGGACGTTGAGGTGCTTCTCACCGAGTCTCCGACCACCCGCAAGCTGGTGGATTCCCCCGCCATCCGCGCGGCGCTGGCCAACGCCCAAGTCTGGCCGGCCTGCCGTTCCTATCATCTCGACGACCGGGAACCCGCGCTGGTGTTTGACTGCCTGCTGGGCGTCGGCGCTGCCGGTGAACCCGCCGGTGTGACCCGCGAGGTGCTGGAGTGGTGGCAAACCCAGCGCCGGCCCTGGCACACCACGGTCAGCATTGACACCCCGTCCGGCCTCAACGCGGACACCGGCCACGCCGCCGCCTGCGCGTTCCAGGCCGATTTCACCCTGGCCATCGGCGCGGTGAAACAAGGCTGCCTGGGCGGGGATGGTAGTAAAATTTCCGGCCGCCTCGCGCCGATTCCGCTGACCATCTACCAGGACGGGGCCGACCATTTCGCCGATTTTTTTGACCTGCCCATGTCGCGGGAACTGGCCCAGGCGCTGCCCGCTGTCACCCATAAGTATCAGCGGGGCGACTTGGCGGTATTCGCCGGCAGTCCCGGATTCCTGGGCGCCGCGGTGCTGACCACCCGCGCCGCCTTGCGCGCCGGGGCCGGCGTGGTCCGGTTGTTTTGCCATCCCGACTGCTATCGCGAGCTGTCGCTGGCCACGCCGGAAGCGCTGACCCAGCCGTGGGACGGGCAGAATGTGCCGACGCAGGCGCTTACCGCGGATGCCTGGGCGGTCGGGCCGGGTTTCGGCACCGACCAGGCCGCCGAACGGAAATTTTCCCTGTTGCTGCGCACCGCCACCCGTCCGCTGTTGCTGGATGCCGACGCCTTGCTGTTGCTCAACACCCAGTCGCAACTCATCCCGACCCGCAAAAACCCCATTATCCTGACCCCGCACGAAGGCGAGTTTCAGCGGTTGCGCGGCACTGTCATTACCAATCGTCAGCACGATTCCGTCACCTGGGTTAACAAATATCCCAACACTATCCTGGTGTTGAAGGGCGCCAACACGCTGATTACCGAATATAATCACCTGCCCTCCTACAATTCCAGCGGCAACCCCGGCCTGGCCACCGCCGGTTCGGGCGATGTGCTCTCGGGGATCATCAGCGCCCTGCTCGCGCAAGGCATGACGGCTTTCGACGCGGCCCGGCTGGGAACCTACTGGCACGGGCTGGCCGCCGATACCGCGCTGACCGAGCAAACCGAGCAGACGCTGCTGGCCAGCGATGTCATCCATCAGTTGAGCGCAGCCTGGAAAAAGATCCGTCCGCTGAATTAATCACCGTCAGCGGCATGGAACGCCGTTCTCTCCCTGCCGTCATCCTGAGCGGAGCCGAAGAAACCTGTGGCGGCAATTACACGTCACCACCAAGGACTCCCGCATCGGGTTGCGCGTCATGCAACTGGGCGTAAAGAAAATAATAAAAAATCATTGCGTTAACATGACGACTAACATAATGTGATAGCTGTTATCGGTGTCAGTTGACGCTAATCACCGCAACAAACCTGGGTGGTTAAGCGAAGATAAAAAACCGGTAACACGCTGACCATGATTGACCTAAGTCATCAACAAAGAGCATCGCGCTCACGCGCTCACGCGCTCACGCGCTCACGCGCTCAACGCCTACCCTTGGGCCGTTAATTTCCAGCCGGCTTTTACTCGCCTCATTCCCCTTGCGGCACAGTCCGCCCGCCAGCGTCAGCGGCGCGGGGCGGGGATGATTTTTTACAAAGAGAACATGGAGTTATTGGAGGCAGGTTTGCGGCAACTCAAAACCCCCCGCCAATTCCTCCATGTCCTCTTGGTAACCCCGTTGTGTTTTCTGTGCTTTTTTGTGGCAATTAAACTGGAACTAAACTCGGAGTAAACATCATGAAAACAAGCAAACAAATCGGTAAATGGCTGGCAATGGGCACGCTGCTACTGGCGTCG
>JAISDC010000239.1 GCA_031265105.1 Verrucomicrobiales bacterium | reverse complement strand
TGAAGGCGATTGTGCTGCGCAATAAAATCAATCACCCGCGCACGTTGATGGATTTCTCCCAGCGGGACATGGTGACGATGCAGTATCCGGAGGAAACCTGGCCGGTGCCGGAGGGCTATCGCGGCGCGCCGACGCTGATCAAGGATGAGGATGGGCGCGAGAAGTGCGTGAGTTGCCAGTTGTGCGAATTTGTCTGCCCGCCGAAGGCGATTAAAATCACGCCGGGCGCCGTCACGGACAGCCGTTACGCCAAGGTCGAAAAAGCGCCGCAGGAGTTCGTCATCGACATGGCGCGGTGCATTTACTGCGGTTTTTGCGAGGAAGCCTGCCCGGAGGAGGCGATTTTTCTCAACAAGGATTATCATATTTTGACGGATTACACCCGCAACAGCTTGCTGCATAACAAGCGGAAGTTGTATGAGATGGGCGGGGTGGTCCGGCGGCCGATTAAAAAGTGGGCGGGGAAATAATGCAAAACTCAAATCGCAAAGCGCAAAACCACAGCGCAAAAGTCAAAATTGAACTGGCGCCCAAGTCACGCCGCGTCAGCGCTTTTTGCATTTTAAATTGCAACTTTGCATTGTGATTTTTGCACTTTGAATTTTATGATGCTCGAACCGTTGACGTTCTGGATTTTGGCAATAGGGCTGATCGCGGCCGCATGGTCGGTGATTTTACAGCGCAATCCCGTGGCCAGCGCGCTGTCACTGGCAGCGGGCTTTGTGCTGCTGGGGATTTTGTTCCTCACGCTCGGCTCGTCGTTCCTGATGATGGCGCAAATTATCGTGTACGCGGGCGCGGTGATGGTGCTGTTTTTGTTCATCATCATGTTGCTGGATCTTAAAACCGAGGAAAAACGCCCGGTGCCGTATGCGCGGCTGACGGTGGCGGTGCTGATTGCCGCGGCGTTCGGTTGTTTTTTGGGCACGGCGCTGACGGCGCTGCCGCGCGGCGGCGAGGTGTTGTCCTGGTCGCGGCCGGCGCCGCCGATGGACGCGGGCCGGATTGGCGAGTTGTTGTTTTCCAAATATGTCCTGCCGTTTGAGGTGACGGGGGTTTTACTGCTGGTGGCGACGGTCGGCGTGATTATGCTGGGCAAGAAGGAGGCGAAGTGATGGAACTGGTTACGCAAATTACCCTGAATCATTATCTGACGTTGAGCGGGGTGTTGTTCATAATCGGCCTGGCCGGGGTGATGCTGCGCCGGAATATTGTGGTGATTTACATGGGGCTGGAGTTGATGTTGAACGCCGCCAATCTCGCGCTGGTGGCGTTCAGCCGGTTCGGGGTCGCGCCGAATCTGGACGGGCACGTCATGGTGTTTTTCATCATCACCGTGGCGGCGGCGGAAGTGGCGGTCGGCCTGGCGCTGATGGTGGCGCTGTATCGCCTGAAACAAACCACCAACACGGGGGATTTGACTTCGTTGAAGTTTTGAGTTTATGAACTGGGTCATTTTGCTTGCTCCGTTGGTGTCCGCCGTGCTGATTACGCTGGTGCTGCACCCGCTGAGGAAAATTTCCGCCGGCGTCAGCGTGCTTGCGTGCGCGGTGTCGTTCGCGGCGTCGGTCAAGGTGTTCCTCGCCGACGGCGCGGGGTCAGTGTCAGCGGTGACGTGGCTGGATTATCCCGGCTTGCTGACCGTCACCATCGGCGCGCTCACCGACCACCTCTCGACGCTGATGTTGCTCATCGTCAGCGGCGTCGGCTTGTGCATCCACATTTTCGCCTGCGGTTACATGAAGGACGACCCGGGCATCTCGCGCTTCTTCGCCAAGCTCTCGCTGTTCATGTTCTCCATGCTCGGCATCGTGCTCGCGGACAATCTGGTGATGATGTTCATCTTCTGGGAACTGGTCGGCCTCAGCTCGTATTTGCTCATCGGCTTTTGGTTCGAGCGACCGTCAGCGGCGGAGGCGGCGAAGAAGGCGTTCATCGTCAACCGGCTCGGCGACTTCGGGTTCCTGCTCGGCATCCTCGGCGTGTGGTGGGCGTGGGGCACGGTGGATTTTGGCGAGCTGAAAAACTCAGTGTCAGCGGCGGCGCTGCCGGCGGTGCTGGCGCAAAACCCGCTGGCGGTGACGCTCATCGGCCTCGGCCTGTTCATGGGCTGCATCGGCAAGTCCGCGCAATTCCCGCTGCACATCTGGCTCCCCGACGCGATGGAAGGCCCGACGCCGGTGTCCGCGCTCATCCACGCGGCGACGATGGTCGCCGCCGGCGTGTATATGTTGTGCCGCGTGTTTTTCATCCTGGAACTCAGCCCGCAAACGCTGCAAATCATCGCCACCATCGGCGCCATCACCGCGATTTTCGCCGCGCTCATCGCCACGCAACAAAACGACATCAAGCGCATCCTCGCTTACTCGACGCTCTCGCAACTCGGCTACATGGTGCTGGCGGTGGGCCTCTGCGCAACGTCAGCGGCGATGTTCCACCTGTGCACGCACGCTTTTTTCAAGGCGCTGTTGTTCCTCGGCGCGGGGTCGGTGATTCACGCGCTGCACCACGAGCAGGACATTTGGCGGATGGGCGGCTTGTGGAAGAAAATGCCCATCACGGCGGCGACGTTTTTAATCGGCACGCTGGCGCTGACGGGTTGCCCGCTGCTGGCGGGCTTTTTCAGCAAGGACGCGATTTTGTTGGCGGCGTTGCATAATAACATTTGGATTTTCGGCGTGGCGATTATCACGGCGGCGCTGACGGCGTATTATATGTTCCGGCTGTTTGCCGTGGCGTTCCTCGGCCAGGCACGGTCAGCGGCGGTGCAACACACGCACGAGTCGCCGCCGGTGATGACGCTGCCGCTGACGGTGCTGGCGGCGCTGGCGGTGGTCGGCGGTTACCTGGGGCAGCAAGCGTATCTGGGTCAACCCCACGCTGACCATGCCGGCGGTGGGCTGGTGTTGTGGTTGTCCGTGCTGGTGTTCGCACTCGGCGCTGTCGGCGGCTTGTGGCTGTATCTGCGCGCCAAATCCGAGCGTGTCCATGTTGACATTTTCGCCAATAAGTTTTACAGCGACGAACTGTACCAAGCGCTGTTCGTGAACGGCCAGCAACTCCTCGCGCGCATTCTTGATTGGATTGACCGCTGGATCGTCGGCGGGCTAATCGTGCGCGGTCTCGCGGTGCTCGCCACCGTCAGCGGCGAAATTTTACGCCTCGTCCAAGGCGGCAACGTCCAGGCTTACGCCACGGTGTTCATTCTCGGCGTGATATTTTTGTGTTATTGGGTGATGGTTCACTTGCAACATCTTTTTTAGTATGAATTGACCGCCGCGTTTTCCTGCTTAATAAAAAAACTTGGCGTGCCGGCGAACATTGCGTAACTATTATAGTGACATGAAGGCAACACGGAATTATCCCAAAGACACCGTCGGCACACGCCTGGCCGCCAAGGGACGGCGGCTATGCAACCGCCTGACCGATAAACAACGCGAGGATTCTTTTAACAAAGCGATGGTTATCATCTATGGGCGCGGTCAGAAACAAACTGTTGGCGCTGGACACTAACGTGCTGATTACCAGCGACCGCCATCTGTTGAATATCACCGACCAGCATCTCCCCGCGCTGCATATCGCCTTGACAGAAAGCGGGCTGGACACCGTCAGCCAGATGAGTCCGCGCTCTTTTTTGCGAATTTTAGAGCATTGCAAATTAAGATGAGTTCCACCTAAACAATTCCCCTCTTGTCAAGAGGGGTGGCGGCGGAGCCGACGGGGTGTTTTAGCGGCGCGGCATGGGCAAACCGAACGCGACAACGCCCCGCCCTGCCGGGCACCCCGCTTCCGAAGCGGGGAATTATTAGTGCGCCAGCACACGCGCACTCTGACTTCCCTCTTGCCAAGAGGAGAATTTGCTAACGCTGAACTCATCTTAATTTAAACTGCTTTAGGGTGACGAGATTTTGCGGTACCCGGCGAAAAACTTCCCTGTCCTCCATATCCTTCATGTGAAGAATCCTGCGTGTCTTCGCGTGAGATTTTTCAGCCCATGATTGACGAATGCCCGCCGACGCCTTAGCTTTGCCGATGTTTCCTCTATGAGCGAATTGTTGCTAATTATTTTAGTCGCGCCGCTGGCGGCGTGTTTGGGCATTGCCGCCGGGTTGCCGGCGAAAAAAACGGCGCTGACCGTGACGTGGTTTAACCTGATTGCCTCGTTCATCGTCGCCTTCAAGTTCCAGCTTGGCGCCGCCGGCTACCAATTTGTCAGCTCGGTGCCGGCGATGAGCTTGGGGGATTATTTTGACACCAATTTGAAATTCGGCGTGGACGGGCTGTCGCTGCTGCTGCTGTTGCTGACGACGACGGTGTCACTGGCAGCGGTCGCGGTCACGCCGGCGGACACGCGCCGCCCGCGCGAATTTTTCATCCTGCTGCTGCTCATCGTCAGCGGCGCGCTCGGCGCGTTTTTGTCCATCGACGTGTTTTTCCTGTACCTGTTCCACGAACTCGCGCTGATTCCGACCTTCATTCTGGTCGGGGTCTGGGGCAACCAGGACCGCAAGTTTGCCGCCATCCAGATGACGATTTACCTGACGGCCGGCAGCCTGGTGTTGCTGGCCGGCCTGCTGGGATTTTATTTCACCATGCCGGAGCAGGCGCGCAGTTTCGATTTGGAGGCCATCCGCGCGACGCTGACGGTGACGCCGCTCGCCGCGTCCGCGCAAGGCTGGATTTACCTGCTGTTGCTGGGCGGCTTCGGCATCCTGGCCTCGCTGTGCCCGTTCCACACCTGGGCGCCGGCGGGCGACGCCGCAGCGCCCGCGCCGGTGGCGATGCTGCATGCCGGCGTGTTGAAAAAGGTCGGCATCTACGGCTTGCTGCGGCTGGCCGTGCCGTTCTTGCCGGCGGGCGCGCAGCAATACGTGGACTTGTTCCTGATCCTGATTTTGCTCAACGTGATTTACATCGGCGTGGTGACCATCTGGCAAAAGGAACTGGGCTTCATGCTGGGGTATTCGAGCGTCATGCACATGGGCATGCTGTTCCTCGGCCTGGCCTCCATGAATGTGCTAGGGTTGACCGGCGCGGTGATTTTAATGCTGGCGCACGGCCTGGACATCGCCCTGCTGTTCGCCTTGAACGGCGAAATCCGCCGACGCGCGGGTACCACCCGTTTCGCCGCGCTGGGCGGCCTGGCGCAACGTATGCCCAAACTGGCGTTCCTGTTCATCATCGGCGGCCTGGCCTCGCTGGGGCTGCCCGGCCTGGCGAATTTCGCGGGCGAAATCCACGTCTTCTTTGCCGCCTGGCAGGCGTTCCCGTGGTGGGTGACCTTCCTGGCGGTGTGGGGCATCGTCATCAGCGCCGTCTATGTGTTGCGCGCGGTGCGCACCATTTTCTTCGGCCCCGTGGCGGCGGACTTGCCGCCGACCGAGGATTTGACGAGCTGGTCGCAACGCTGGCCGTTCGTCCTGCTCGCGGCGGCGCTGCTGGTGATCGGCTGTTATCCGCGACTGGTGCTTCAATTTGTGCAACCGGTCATCGACGGCTGGCTGGGGTTGTAGAATATTGAGCGATTTTATCAACTTAAAAATAAATTCCGTGTTTCTCTGTGCCTGCGCTGTGGCCAACCAAAAAAATCTTTGCGCCTTTGCCCCTTGGTACCTTTGCGTTAATGCAGCTAAAAAAGACGCCGGAGCGGGCGGGACGCCCGCGCTCCATATTATTAAATCACTGTGGCTGCGCGATATGAGCTTTGAGTTTCGCGGCTTTTCCCCTACCCTCCCCTCATCCGCTTATGTCAATTCATCGCGCGCCCTTATGCGTCATCGCCGCCGGCATCCTGTCACTGGCCGCCTGCGCCCGCGTCACCTTGCCGGCGCGCGAGCACTTCCCCCTGCCCGCCGATGTTGACATCGTCAACGTCAGCGGCTCCGCCGGCGCGACCTTCATCGCCACCAACGCCGGCGAGCCGACCAGTTTCAACCCGCTGGTGTTGCAAGACGCCACCTCGGCGGAGATTGCCGGATACATGCTGGCGGGCTTGGTCGATATGGATTGGGTCACGCAGGAGGTCATTCCGGGGCTGGCGAAGTCGTGGGAAATCTCCGCCGACAAGCTGGCTTACACCTTCCACTTGCGGCGCGGGGTAAAGTGGAGCGACGGCGCGCCGTTCACCGCTGACGATGTGATTTTCACGTTCGACTGCATCTTCGACCCGCGTTATCCCAACCGCAACAGCCAGCAGTTCACCATCAACGAGCAGCCGCTGCGTTACGAGAAAGTGGATGATTACACCGTGCGCTTCACCACGCCGGATTTATACGCGCCGTTCCTGAACGACATCGGCGTCGCCATCCTGCCGAAGCACTGCCTCGAGGCCGCTTACCGCGACGGCTCGCTGCAAAAGCAATGGACCGTGGCGACCGGCATCAACAATCCGTCCAGCATGGCCGGCACCGGCCCGTTCAAAATCCTCTCCTACCGCCCCGGCGACCGCCTGCTGATGGTGCCGAACCCGCACTACTGGCGCGCCGACGCCGACGGTCAGCGGCTCCCTTACATCGATTTATACGTCGCCAAGTTCGTCAAGGACAACAACGCCGTGCTGGTCAACTTCTGCACCGGCCAGACCGAGGCGTCGTCCATCCCGCCCACCGACCTCGGCTGGGTGGAGCGCGCGGCGCAGACGTATCATTTCTCCATCGACCCGCAAGGCCCCGCGACGAGCATCGGTTTTATCTGGTTCAACCAGCATCCGGGCCAGAACAAAAAAGGCGAACCGTTTTTGCCGCCGTACAAGCTGCGCTGGTTTCAGGACGCGCGCTTCCGGCAAGCGGTCTCATACGGCTTCAACCGCCAGGGCATCGTCAGCGGCGTGTATTTCGGGCGGGCGACGGAATTGCACAGCATCATCAGCGAGGGCAATTTGAAATGGTACAACCCCGACGTGCCGCGCTTCGAGTACGCCCCGGCGAAGGCGGCGGCACTGCTGGCGGAGATGGGTTTGCGCAAGGACGCCGACGGCGCGCTGCGCGACACCGACGGTCACGCGGTGGAGTTTGAAGTGTTAGTGCCCAGCAGCAGCGTCACCGCGCCGCAAATCATGACCAGCTTCAAGGAAGACCTGCGCGCGCTGGGCATCGGCGTGAAAATCTCCTACATCGACTTCGGCACCATGCTCGCGCGCGCCGACGCGTTCGATTACGAGGCGGGCATCATGGGCTTCACCGGCGGCGGCGACCCGTCGGGCGGCAAAGCGATTTACAAATCCAACGGACCAATGCACCTGTGGTACCCCGGCCAGCCACAACCCGCGACGCCGTGGGAAGCGCGGATAGACGAGTTAATGGACTTGCAAGAACGCACCTTCGACCCCAAGGAACGCAAGGCGCTGGTGGACGAGATGCAGGACATCTTCGCCGTGCAACGCCCGCTCATCTTCCTGGTGACCCAGAACACCTATCTCGGCCTGAAAAACAAATGGCGCAACACCAAGCGCGACCTGAACGGCTACCTGGTCTTCAAGCTGGAAGAAATCTGGGCGGATGAACCCGCCGCGCGGGATGATGGAGGAAAGAAAATTAGCACCACCAAGACACCAAGGCACAAAGGCTATTTTTAACGAAAACTTCGTGCCTTAGTGCCTTGGTGGTGCAAACCTCCTGAACCGCAACACGGCCAGCAGGACGACGCCGGTCACGATCAGCGCCCAGGTGCTCGGTTCGGGGATGGCGCTGTAGTTCAATAGCAGGTTGGCGCCTTGAAGGTTCAGCGTGAAGCCCGCGTCTGCCGCTTCTTGATTCAGGCTCCATAGGCCAAGGTTGCCGGTTTGCAGGCCGCTGAGGATGGTCCAACTTTTATCATCACTCAGCGCGCCGAGGCCGTTGAGGGCGTTGACGTTCACGGTGTAATTGTCGCCGCTAAGTGTCAGGCTGGTGAAGTTCAATAAATCATAATCATCGTCAGCGGCGATGTCCCATTGGTAGGTGAAATCGCTCAGGGTTAGCGCCTGAGTGAGTGTCAGCGTGCCGGTGGACAAGACGCCGCCGCCGGTGAGTCCCGCGTTCTGCGCGAGGGTGAGGTT
>JAISDC010000171.1 GCA_031265105.1 Verrucomicrobiales bacterium | reverse complement strand
GCTAAAACACCCCGACGCACCGCGCCACCCCTCTTCGAGAGGGGAATTGCGCGAGGCACTACCAACTTTTTTATAAATTTTTTTATCCGCAGATTACGCTGATGAATGTGGAAGGGTTGTTTAACCTTAAACCGTGTGTTTGGCGTCGTATGCTTTGCAGGTCTTGTCCAAGTAAGCCCTGAGTTCTTCGTAGGTCATGCCGGAGATTTTTCGGGAAATTCTGGTTTTGATTTTACGGAAAAATTCCACGGTGTGAATGCCTTTGATTGGCTCTGGATATTGGTACGCGGTGTCTGTGTTCACAATTTTTTCTATTGTTACCCGTTATTTGCGTTGATGAATGTTAATGCCGTTACCGTCAGGGTCGGCGATGAAAAAGAAACGGCAGGGCGAGCAATCCATGATGGTGACGCCGGGACGACATTCGATGATTTGAACGCCCTTGGTTTTTAAGTCAACCAGAGCGTCGTCGAGATTTTCCACCTCGAAGGCGATGTTCGGTCCGTTACGGTCGGCGGACGGTTTGGTGTAGTTCGTGATGGCGAAGGTGCCGGCGTCGAGGTCGTATTCAATCCACCACATGCCGTCGCCGAAGTCGTGCGCCAGGCTTTCTTTCAACCCGAGCGTTTGCCCGTAAAAGGCGCGGGCGCGCGCGACGTCGGTGACGGGATAGGCGGTGAAGGCGATTTCTTTAATGCGAATGCTCATTTAATTGCTCCGATGTTTGAAAACTTCAAATCATGCGTCTGCTGGCATATTTTTTTCGGTGTTTCTCCGCCCAAGCCCGATACTCATCATAAGTCATGCCGGAAATTTCTTTGGAAATCCGTGTTTTGATTTTACGAAAGAATTCCACGGTGTGAAAACCTTTGATTGGCTCTGGATATTGGTATGAGTATTTGGTTTTCATGGTTCAATTATTTCCCGAGGCGAGCGGATGTCAAGAATGCGGGTGAGGTTGACGATGTGCAAGCAGTCATTCTCGCTGGTCTGGCCGATGACTTTTCCCGCCATTTTTTTACAGGGAGTTCATGGAGAACGTGGAGAAGATAATTCCCCTGCCGTGAGGGTGGCGGCGCAGCCGACGGGATAGTTCAGCGTTCCATGCCCGCATCTCCCTAACGCTAAACTACCCCTTCGCTGCGCGATGCCCCTTCACGGAAGGGGAATTTATTCGCGCGATGGACAAAACTGGGGAATTTATTATTACCGGCGGCGCTTATTTCAACGCTCCGATTTTGGTCAGCACTTGCTGCAACATCGCGTAGTTGTTCGTGCGGACGTGGACGTAATCGTCAACGCCGGCGGCTTGCCACTTCGTTGCGTTGTCGCCGGGGGCGCCGGCCACTAGCACGGTCACGCCACTGTCAGCGGCTTTTAGTAACTTCGCCAGCGGCTCGACTACTTCCAAGTATTTGTCGTCCGTCGAGCAGATGATGACCACTTTCGCGCCGCTGATTTTGACTGCGGCGGCGGCGTCCTCGATGGTGTTGAAATCCTGGTCCGCCTTCACCGTCAGCCCGCCGACGTTGAAGTATGCGGTCGTCCAGTCGGCGCGCGCGCGGTAGGCGCGGGAGGGGCCGAGGTTCGCCTGGAACACCAGCGCCGGGGTGCCGGCGGCGGCGGCGCGCTCGCACGCCTCGCGCAGTTTTTCGTAACCGAGCGACGCGCGGGTGATGCGCAGCGGGCTGACGGTCAGCTTCGCGCGCGCGGCGTCGCCGGCCCGCAGGGCGCGGGTGAGTTCGCCGAGGCTGGCGCCTTGCCGCGCGGCGCTGACGGCGGCGGCGAGCCGGGCGTCACCGTCGGCGGTCGTCAGCTGGCCCAAGTCGCCGAGGATGGCGGTGTCCGCCGCGACCTCGCCGCCGGTGCGGTGTTCCTTAATCGCCTTCACGCGCTTGGCGTGCACGGCGGCGTAATCGGGCAACTTCGGCGACGGCAGTTGTTCCTTCGGGTTGGGGAAGTTGTTGACGCCGACCATCGTCTCGCGGCGCTGCTCCAACGCGGCGATTTTGTTTTTGGCGACGGCGGCGATTTGTTCCTGCAACCAGCCCGCGGTCAGTGACGCCACGACGCCGCCCTGTTGTTCAATCTGCTGGAAGAACGCCCACGCCTTTTGCGCGACCGCGTCGGTCAGCCACTCGACGTACCACGAGCCGCCCGCCGGGTCGATGACGCGCGTGATTTCGGTTTCCTCCTGGATGACGATTTGCGCGTTGCGGGCGACGCGGCGCGAAAATTCGTCCGGCACGGAGAACGCCTCGTCGAACGGGCCGACGTGCAGGCTTTGCACGCCGCCGAGCGCGGCGCTGAAGGTCTCGGTGGCGACGCGCAGCATGTTGGTGTTGGCGTCCACGCGGGTCTTGTTCCAAATCGCCGTGCGCGCGTGGAGATACATCGGCGCCGTCGCCGGGGCGACGCCGTGCGCCTCCAGCACGCGCGACCACAGTTGGCGGGCGGCGCGGAGCTTGGCGATTTCCATGAAGAAGTTGCCGCCGACGCTGACGGAGAAACGGATGCGCCGCGCCACCTCGGCCGCGTCGAGGCCGCGCGCGGTCAGCGCCGCGAGGTAGGACGCACCGGCGGCGATGGCGTAGCCGAGTTCCTGCACCGCGTTGGCGCCCGCGTTGGCGACGGCCAGCGTTTGCACGCCGATGAATTGCACGTTAGGCAATTTGGGGCCGGCGCTGTTGATGAGCAGCGCGAGTTCGTCGTAGCTCTGGTCAAGGCTCACCATCAGCGGGTCGCCGGATTGCAAGACGTTGAGCACATCGTTCTCGATGCAACCGCTGACCTTCTGCGGGTCCGTGCCGGTTTTTTCCAAATACGCGAGGAACAGCGCCGTCAGCGGCAGCGCCGAGGCGCCGGCCTTGAGATACACCGGCACGGCGTCGAGATGCACGCCTTTGAACGCCGCCGCGAGGTCGCTGACGGTGGCGATGGACGTGCCGCAACCGCCGACTTCGCCGACCTTGGCGTGGTCGGGGTCCAGCCCGCGCGCGCCGGCGATGTCGAGCAGCAGCGTGACTTCGTTCAACCCGCGCAAGAGGTCGTGCCGGACGGCGGCGTTAAATTCCTCCGGCAAACCCAGCGGCAATTCCTGCGAGATTTTCCAACCCTCGCCCGTGTAGCCGGCGGCGTTGCGCGCACGGGTGAAGGCGGCGAAGCCCGGCTTGCCGTCGAGACCGGCGAGGTCTTGAACGTCAGCGGGATTATAAATGCCGCGCAACGTGATGCCCTCGTGCGTGCGGGTCAGCATTTTTTTCTCGAAGGGCACGCCCTTCAACAATTTTTCCGCCTCGACCTTCCACTGCTCATAAGAGGGTTTGGCGAATTCGGACAATAACGGCTCGGATGTATTCGTACTCATGAGTGCGCTCATTATAGCGGCAAGCTTGAAAACTCAAGTAGAAACTGTGTTTTTACAGGGAGTTCATGGAGGGCATGGAGAATTTTGATTTAACCACGAATGGACGCGAATACACACTAATACAAGAGGCAACCACGGTCAGCGGTTGCCTCTTGTATTTTATTCGTGTCAATTCGTGTGCATTCGTGGTTTAGAACTGATGGCGGTAGCCGGCGGTTAGACCCCAGGGTTTGTCGTACTTGTCGCCGAAGGAGGCTTCGTAGTCGAGGTGGAGTTGGTTGTTGGTGTCGAGTTGCCAGATGAGGCCGGCGCCGAGTTCGGCTCTGGCACCGTCAGTGTTGGCGCGGGTGTGTTGGTAGCCGTTTCTGAGGGTGCCGCCGCTGCTGATGGTTTCGACGCCGCTGATCTTGATGTAGGGCTGGAGTGCGCCGCCGTTGGTGAGGTTGATGGTTCTGCCGAATAGGCTGCCGATGCGGAGTTGCAGGGCATCGAGGTCGCTGGCGGTGATGCTCATGGGGCCGGCTTGATAGTCTTCGGCGAGGATGTGGAGGTAGTTGACTTGGAACTGCGGCTCGATGAACCAATCATCGGTGAAGATGAACTTCTTGCCGAGTTCGATACTGCCGCCGAGGTTTACGTCGCTGTACTTGGCGGTTATTTGACTGCCGCTGTAGGGGGCTTTCAGGTCGTTATCGACACTGGCGGCTTTGAAGGTGGCATCAATGTAGAAACCGCTGCTGTGGAGCCACGTGGCGTAGAGGCCGCCGTAGTAGCTGTTGAGTTCACCGTCAGTGCCGGGGGTGCGGTAGTCGAGGTCGCTGCGGCCGTAGCCGGCGTAGACGCCGAGATACAAGTCACTGTCAGCGGACAAGGTGAATTTGTGGTCGGTACCGAGATCGACGCCGTAGATGAGTTGTTCGTAGGCGCGGCCTGCTACTTTGCCGCCGACGTTGAGTTGTTGGCCGTAGCTTCTTAGCCAGATGTTTTCGATGAGGTGGTCGGCGCTGAGGGTGGTGACGACTTTGGCGTCTTTGCTGCTGACGGTGACGGGGTTGGCGTGGTTGAAGCGCAGTTCGCCCAT
>JAISDC010000144.1 GCA_031265105.1 Verrucomicrobiales bacterium | reverse complement strand
CCACCCAACTCACCGCCAGCTACAGCGACGTAAACCTTGGCGGCAGCCTCGAAATCGGTAACAAGTTCACCTTCACCGATGATTGGTTCATCGAACCCCAGTTCCAAGTGAACTACCTCCACATCCTCGCCGAGGATTACAGCGCCGCTCCCTTGACCATCAGCGCCCAAGACCTCGACGCCCTGCAACTCCGCCTCGGCAGCGTGTTTGGCCGTACCATCAACCTCACCAACAGCGGCGTATTACAACCTTACGTGAAGATCAGCGGCGTCGAAACCATCAGCACCGGCGGCGCCATCCGCAACGGCTACCAATCCACCCGCGCCAACACCGACGGTGCCAGAGCCGAACTCGGCGCCGGCCTCATCTGGCAACTCGACACCACCAACCAACTCCACCTCGACTACGAAGCCTCCTTCGGCGACAAGTACGACAAACCCTGGGGCCTAACCGCCGGCTACCGCCACCAGTTCTAAACACCAATATTAGCCGCAGAGACACGGAGGCGCGGAGTTTTAATAAAAAAAAACTCTGCGTCTCTGCGCCTCTGCGGTTAAGTTTTGTTTCAAAAAGCAGCCTTCGTGCCTTGGTGTCTTAGTGGTGCAAACCATGTCCAAATATCTTGTTTACCCCGTGCGACATCCACGCACAAAAATGACAAACTCGGAATTTCCTTCCCGGCGGTTTCCCCTTTTAATGTGTGTCGCTGATGATGACCCCATTATCCTCCCCGCCGGCGACTGGCGGTTTCAGCCTGCTGGAAACCGTGTTCGCGCTGGGCTTGCTGACGGTCGCCCTGACCGGCCTGCTGGCCGTGCTGCCGCTGCCGTTCGCCATCCAGTCCGGAGTGGAACACCGCGCGATGGCCGGTCTTATCGCGGAAACTTTGCGCGCCACGGCGTTCACGGTCAGCGACGAGGATGACGAAACGGCAAGTTACGTCGCGCTGGACGCGACCGGCAGCGTGACCCGCGACCTCACCTCGGCGGCCTTCGCTGACGGTGACCGGCCCGCCGCCTTCGTCGCCGCGATTCGCGCCCGTCGGCACGCCGAGTTTCCCGCCCTGGCCGCCCTGCAAATCACCGTCGAATGGCCCGGCGCCGCGCCGACCGATGCCCGCGCCCGCCTGGCCTGCCACACTCTCGTGCCATGTTCGCCCATTCCCGCGCCGCCTTTACACTGACCGAGCTGTTAGTATCCCTCACACTGCTGACCGCCCTGGTGTGCGCCGCCGCCGTCTGCCTGCAAACCGCCGGGCGCGCCGGCGCCGCGACCCGCCGGCAGTTGGCCGCCAGCCGCCAGTTGCGCGCCGCGACGCGCTCGCTAACCGCCGATTGCCGCCACGCCATCGTCAGCGGCGACACGCCGTGGCTGCTCAATCCGCCGGCGGCGACGGTCCTGCCGCCCGCCGACCTCGCGCCGTCCGCTGACGGTGACGCGCTGTTTTTCTTCACCGGCAATCCGACCGCCGGCCACAGCGGTCTGTGCGCCACCGGTTACTACCTCGCCGCGCCGGCGGGGCGGCCGCGCGAATTGCGCCGTTATTTCCAACCCGGCGCGCCGACCTGGCGGGCCGCTGACGGTAAGCACGGCTTCCTGCCCCACGCACTCGACCCCGCGCGGCTGCTGTGGCCGCACACCGATAAGCCGACCGCCGGCGAACCGTTGCTCACCGGCCTTAAAATTTTCCGGCTCCGCCCGCGTCGCGCCGATGGCACCGCACCCGTTCCCTGGCCGCCGGCTGAAAAACCGGCGTGGCTGGACCTCACGCTGGAGTTCAAGACGCGGGAATCAACGCGAGAGTTCAACTTCAGCGTTCCCTGTCAATGATATGAACCCCTCTCCCGTCATCCTGAGCGCAGCGCGGAAAGTGACGGCCGGCGCCCAAGCAACTCCCCGCGCCGGTTTCGCGCTGGTGCTGGTGTTGGTCATCCTCGCCGCGCTGACAGCGCTGGCGGTGCTGACGCTGACCCTGGCGCGTTTCGAGGCGCGCGCCGCCGCGCTGCACGCCGACAAAATCCGCGCCGACTGGGCCGCGCAGGCTGCGTTGCGGGAAGCGATGGCGCGCTTGACCGAGGCCATCACCGCCGCTGACGGCCAGGCCGACCGCGTGTTCGTCACCGCGCAACTCGAGCCGCCCGCTGACTGTCGCCTGTCGCCCATCCTCATCATCAGTGGCAGCGACGGAAAAATGCACCCGCTGATTTCCTCGCCGACGCAAACCGGCGCCGCTGACGATGCCGCACTCGTGGCCGCGCTGTTCGCCGAGCGCGACGGCGGCGCCGACCTGAACCGCCACGGCTTCATCGACAGCGGCAGCGACGCGGCGGACTTCACCGTCAAGCTGCTGGAGCTAACCGACGGCGACGAACCCGTGGCGCGATACGGCTACCAAATCCTCGACGAGGAGGCGCGGCTCGACCCGCGGCTGCATCGCGCCGCCGACCGCGAGCAATACGGCCAAAGCGCGGCGGAAATCCCGCTGTGCGTGGACGGCACCGCCGGCGCCCTGCTGACCGCCGGCGAGATGCAGACCTTGCTGGCCCTGCCCGCGCTGCCGCCCACACCGCTGGCGTTCGCCCCGGCGCTGGATGACCGTCAGCGGCGCGAGCGACTCCGGCCGTGGTTCGGTCTGCGCGGCGCTGACGCTGAGGATGTCATCCCCGCCGGGCTGCCCGAGGCGGGCCGGCCCAAGTACAATTTGAACGACCTGGCCGCCGACCCTGACCTGACGCCGGAGCAGCGCGCGGAAAACATCGCCGCGGTCATTGACCGCAACCTGCCCGATTTCAAGCGGCGCGACCCCAGTCTGGCCGGCGAAACCGCCGACGGTCAGCGCCGTTACTTGCGCCGCCTGGCCGCGTCCGTCGTGGATTATATCGACCCGGACACCGTCTGCACCACCGTCAGCGGCGAACCGGCGGGCCGCGGCTTGCTCCCGCTGGTGGTCGGCGTGGCCGAGCAATACCTCTGGACCGGCGGCAACGACAGCGCGGTCATCCGCACCCGCGTCTTCGTGCAAGTGTGGAATCCGTACACCGTCAACGTCAGCGGCACGGCGCGGTTCCGCCTGGCCAACCGGCAGCGGGTCAGCTTCGGCAGCGGCATCGTCACGCCGCTCGCCGATTACGACGCCGCCGCTGACGGTGAGATAACGGTCAGGCCCAACGAGTTCAAGGTCATCGAGTTTCCCGCCGCGAGCCAGACCTTCACCAGCCCGACCCCCGCCGCCACCGGCCCGCGCTGGAGCGGCTCGCCCGCCGACGCCGCCGACCAGACCACCCACCAGCCGTTCGAGTTTTTCTGGAACGGCGCGCGCGCGGACATGAGCCGCCGCCCGCCGGTCGGCCCCGGCGCGGCCACCGCCGGCCTGGTGCGCAACGCCAAGACCCTGGCGCGCGACCAGTTTCACTATCAAGTCAATGCTATTCCGACCTACGCCAATCGCAACACCGTCGGCGACCCGCGCGCCACTTTTTTAAGTAACTACGACTGGCCGGTCACCAGCAGCGCCGACGGCACCTACGCCAACAGCACTTTCTGGCACGGGCGCAGCCCGCGCGACGGCGTGTTCCCGCACACGCAGGATTTCGTCACCACCTGGGCGGCGCGCGATTACGTCCGCGCCAATCCGCCGGTCGGCAACCCGCCGGGCGCGCTCAACGTCAGCCCCGCGCAAACCGCCTCGCCCTACGCCGCCGACCGTGATGCGCCGAACGCGCCGCTGTTCACGCGCAAGGGCCGGATGCTTTCCGTCGGCGAACTGGGAAATATTTTCGACCCCGCGCAGGCCGCTGACGATGGCCGGGCGCCGGCGGGCGGCACGCCGTCGAGCGTCTTTGTCAGCGGCGGCGGGCGGACGCTGCGTGTGGGCCAGCCGGAGTTCGCGTACTGGGACCGGGACGGAATGCGCGCCATTGAGTTGTTGGACATTTTCACCGTGAACGACGCGCCCGCTGACGCTGAGTATCCGCGCCTGGCGGGGCGCGTCAACGTCAACACCGCGCCGCGCGAGGTGTTGACGGCGCTGCTGCACGGCATCGACATCAACGCCGACGCGGGCGCGCTCACCGTCAGCGGCAGCGCCTGCCGCCTCGACGCCGCGCGGCTGGCGGATGTCATCGTCAGCGAGCGGCACACCGCGCCGTTCAAAAAACTGTCCGACCTGCGCCGCGTCCTGCCCGCGCTCAACCGCGCCGACGCCTACCAGCCCCCACTCGGCGCGGGGGCCGCCGCCGAGCCGCCGCTGGTCATGGACCGCGCCCGCGAGGAGGCGTTCGCCAAGTTTTGCAACCTGGTCACCGCGCAGTCGCGCAACTACCGCGTGTACGCCATCGGTCAGGCGTTGGCCGCCGACGGCGCGGTGGCCGCTATTTCGCTGCTAGAGGCCATCGTCAGCGTCCGGCCCGTGACCGACGGTGACGGGCGGGCGGTTTGGCAACCGGAAATCATTTATGTTTATTGCCAGTAAATTGTCAGTGTTCGCCGGATGGCTGGCGCTGGCGCCGACCGTCGGCGCGCAGGCCGTGTATTTAATCAACGCCACCGGCGTGCCGGAAATCGCCGTCAGCGTCAGCGGCAGCGCGTTGTACCCGCGTTTTCCGCAAGGGTTGTACACCGCCGGCTCCGCCACGGACAGCGGCACGGTGCGTTACCAAATCCAGGATCCGCGCAGCGGGCGGGAGCGGACGCTGACGATGGCTTTCCCGCCCGGCGCGCGGCAGGCGCTGATCGTGCACGGCGATTTCTCACTGCCGACGGCCCCGGCGCGCGGGCGCAAACGCCAGGCCGCGCCGCCGAACGTGCGCCTGCTGCCGCTCGATTGCGCCCGCCCGCCCGGCGCGACGGGCCTGCGCTATCGGCTGGTCAATCTGCTGCCCGCGCCGCTGCGGCTCGTCACCCAACCGGAGCCGCTGACCGTGGCCGGCGGCGGGATGCTCACCGTCAGCGGCCAGCCGGCGGTGACGACGCTGACGGTGGAAGTCAGCGGCAGCGTCATGCCCGTGCTCATCGCCCAGCGGCGGACTTTGCGCGACTGCGACGTGATTTTCTATGAGAGCGGCAGCGGCCCGGCGTTCATCCGTTTCTTCGAGCCGTCCGCTGACAGTGACGCGGCGGCAGAGGAGGAATAAGGATTTTTTAACCACGGATGAACACTGATGGACACGGATAGGCGCTAATAATTCCCCTCTTAGTCCGTCGGCAGCGCCGGTTCCTCTTCCCCGTCATCCTCAAACAGTTGGTCAAACCACGATTTCTTTTTCGGCGGCGGGGCATTGGTGCCGCTGACGGTGAAGGCGCCGTTGTTGAGGGTTACGCTGCTGTCCAGTCGTTGCAGGAAACCGTTGCTGAGTTGGTCGTCACGCAAATATTCGCTGCGCGCGCTGATGCTGGTGGATTTGAAAAAGAAAAACGCGGTCTGTTCGGTTTTCAACTGGGTGAGGGTCAGGCCGGGCGGCGGCGGCATCTTTTTCGACGGGTAACGGGACAGCGCGCTTTGCATGATGCCGCCCCAGACGGGCACGGCCAGCCGACTGGCATAGCCGCCGGGCATGATGGTTTGCGGGTGGTCCAAGCCAACCCAGAGGCCGGCGGTGATTTCGCTGTTATAGCCGACAAACCACGCGTCCTTGTAGTCGTTGGTGGTGCCGGTCTTGCCGCCCAGGTCGCCCTTGAGCTTGAAGGTTCCGCGCAAGGCCGCCGCGGTGCCGTCGTCCACCACGCCGCGCAACAGGTCGCTGATTTGGAACGCGATTTGCGGCGACAGCACCATTTTTTGGCCGGCTTGGTTGCGGTACAGCACTTCGCCCCTGAAATTCTCGATGCGGTCGATGAACCAGATTTGGCGCAGGATGCCGTCATTCGGAAAGATGGTGAAGGCCGCGGTGAGTTGCAGCGGCGTGGCATCGCAGGCGCCGAGCAGGCTGGAGGGATAGGGTGGCGCGTCAACGTCAGCGGCCTGCTTGAACAGGTAGCAAAAATTGTCCACGCCCGCCGCGAGGCCGGTGCGCATGGCGGCGTAGTTGTCGCTGCCGCGCAGGGCCTCGCGCACGCTGATGAAATCGGGGACGAGGCCGGCCGGCACCGCATCGGCAGCGGGATTTTTCAAGTCGAAGGCACTGCGGTCAATCAGGGTGAACGCGCTGTACCCAAGGATGTTGAAGGCGTTGGCGTACACGAACGGCTTGACCGTGGAGCCGATTTGCCGGCTGGCCAGCAGCGCGCGATTGAACGGGCTTTCGTCGAAATTGCGCCCGCCGACAATCGCCAGCACGCCGCCGTCGCGGTTGTGGATGGCCACGAACGCCGCCTGCAGGTAGGGCGGCGCGACCGGTTCCTCACTGTCAGCGCCGTCGCGGGCCAGATAGGCCGCGCGGGTGACGTGCCGGTAGCCTTTGCCTTGTTCAATTTTGGCCAACCCCGCCTCGATTTTTTGCTCGGCGGCCCGCTGCAAATCAAGGTCGATGCTGGTGTGGATTTTCAGGCCGCCGCGATACAAGGTTTCCTGATTGATGGCCGGCGGCAGATGGTTGAGCACCGCGAAGGTGACGTAGGAGCCGGGCATGGCGGCGAGCGGCCGCAGCTTCAGCGGCTCGGCCTTGCCGGCGTCGGCGGCCTGCTGGGTGATGAACCCGGCGCTGACCATGCGCTGCAAGACCTTGGCACGCGCCGCTTTGGCCCGGACCGGATTGCGCCACGGCGAAAAACTGTTCGGCCCGGCGATGATGCCCGCCAGTAGCGCGCTTTCCGCGAGGTTCAAGTCCTTCGGCTGTTTGCCGAAATAAGCGTCCGCCGCCGCGCCGACGCCGTAAATGTTGCCGCCGAAAAAAATGCGGTTCAGGTAGTAGGTCAAGATTTCCTCCTTGGAAAAACGCGACTCGATGCGCATGGCCAGGAAGATTTCCTTGATTTTGCGGTCGTAGGTGCGGTCGAACATTTCCGCCGAGTTGCGCGCCAGTTGCTGCGTGATGGTGCTGGCGCCCGAGGAAACTTTTTTGCCGGCGATGTTGTGCAACAGCGCGCGGGTGATGGCGATGAGGTCGAAGCCGCTGTGCTGGAAAAAGCGCTCGTCCTCCTTGGCGACCACCGCCTGGCATAGCACGTCGGGAATTTGCGCGCGGTCAACCAGGATGCGATTTTGCTCGTACAACCGCTGGATGACCCGGCCCTGGCGGTCGTAGATGACCGAGATGGACGGCATTTGCGAGACCTTGGTCAAGTCGAAACGCGCCGCCCACGCCTGGTAGCGCAGGCCGACCGCCACCAGCGCGCCCGCGCCGCCGCTGACGATGAGCAGCAACGGCCACAACCATAATGAACGCGAGAGTTTGCGGCTCATGCGCGGGCGTCCGGTCAGCCGAGCAACTCCCGCGCCACCGCCAGCGCCCGGTCAAGGTCAGCGGGATTCGTGCCGCCGCCCTGGGCGAGGTCGGGGCGGCCGCCGCCTTTGCCGCCGACGATGGGGGCGATTTGCTGGATGATTTTGCCGGCTTGGATTTGCTTGGTGAATTCCGGGGCGACGCTGGCGATGAGAGCGACTTTGCCGCCGCTGACGGTGGCCAGCACGGCGACGCCCTGCCAGTGTTTTTTCAATTCGCCCACTGCCAGTGGGAGGATGGCGCTGTCGGTGTCGCCGAGGTTTTTCGCGAGGAACGGCACGCCGCTGACGGTCACCGCCTCGCCCAGCCATGCGGGGACGCTGACGGTCAGCGCGCGCTGCAATTCGGCTTGTCTGTGTTTCGCCTGTTCTTTTTCCCAGTCGCGGATTTTCGCCTCGATTTTCTTTAGTTGTTCTTTGTGCTCTTTAAGGTCTATCCAAACTCTCTGTAAAAAAACTCTTGCTTCCAGCCCCAATACCTGCACCGCAGCCTCAAATGCCCACGCCGGCACCTCAGCCTTAAATTCAGCGATCAATGCCTTAAAGTTCTCTAAGGATGGATACTTAGGTTCTTCAAGATCAGGTTTACGCTTAACCAGTTCAGCAAATTGTTGTTCTTGTTTTTTTGCTTGGTCTATAAGACGTGGAAGAATTAGATCGGTTCCACAAATCGCCTCGATGCGGCGCACGCCAGCGGCGATGGCACCCTCGTGAATGATGTGGAATGCACCAATGTCAGCGGTGCTGGCGACATGAGTGCCGGCGCACAGTTCCCGCGAGTAGTCGCCGATGCTGACCACGCGCACGGTCTCGCCGTATTTGTCGCCGAAGAATTGCATGATATTCGCGTCGCCCTTGACCTCGGCGTATTTGCACTCCTGCGGCGCAACTTTATCGTTAGCGGCGATTTTCTCGTTCACCAATCTTTCAACTTCGCTGATTTCCTCCGGCTTCATCGCCTCAATGCTGGAAAAATCGAACCGCAAACGGTCGGGGCCGACGTAGGAGCCTTTTTGCCGCGCCGTGTCACCCAACACCTTTCTCAGCGCCCAATGCAAAATGTGTGTGGCGCTGTGATGCGCTTCAATCCAACTGCGGCGCCAAAAATCAACGCTGGCCTTCACCGGCCCCTTGGTGAAATCAGCCAGCAAGTCAACGTCAGCGGTGAGGTGCGCGATGCTATGCGCGCCGACGCGAACGGTGTTGGTGATCTTGATGATCTTGCCGCTGACCGTGGTCAACTCGCCCGTGTCGCCGACCTGCCCGCCCATCTCGGCGTAGAACGGCGTCGGCGTGAACCACAGCCGCGCGCGCTTGCCGCCGTCTTCCAGCGTGTAATGGCACTCGCTGACGGTGACGTTTTGTTTGCGCGTGTAACCGACGAACTCCGCCCTGAGCTGGTCGTCGTCAACCTCGCTAACGGTGATGATTTCCTTCTTCTGCGCGGCCTTCGAGCGGGCGCGCTGCGCCTCCATCAACTCCTCGAAGCGCACGGTGTTGACGCTGATGCCGTAACCGCGCGCCAGCATCTCGGTCATGTCCAGCGGGAAGCCGTAGGTGTCGTAGAGCTTGAACGTGTCGGCGCCGCTGAGGATGGGCGCGGATTTGAAATACTTGGCGAACATCTCCGGCGCGTTTTTGCCGAAGGTGATTTCCAGCGGCGTCCGGGCCGAGTGCTCCTCGGCGGCGTGGAACACCTTGCCGTCGTGGAGCCGCGTGATTTGCAAATCATAATCCCTGGTCAACCCCTCGGCGCGCGCCTGCTTGAGCACGCTGGCGGTGACGTCGGCGAAGAACAAATCAATGCCGGTGTCGAGCGTGCGGTTGAAACTTTCCTCCTCGCCGTGGATGACCTACACTATCAGCGCCGCGTTTTTGCGGAGTTCGGGGAACACGTCGCCGAGCGTGTCGGCGACCACCGGCGCCAGTTGGTGAAAGAACGGCCGGTGCAGGTTCAGCGAGCGCCCCCACAACACCGCGCGGCGCAGGATGCGGCGCAGCACGTAATTGCGGTCGTCATTGCCCGGCAGAATGCCGTCGGCGATGGCGCAGCTCAGCGCGCGGATGTGGTCGGCCAGCACGCGGAACGCCACGTCCACGCGCTCCTGCCCGCGCAGCCGGGTCAGGCCGCTCACCGGCAGCGTGCGGCAATATTTGAGACCGCAGAGTTTTTCAATCTTCGCGAAAATCGGCGCGAACACGTCGGTGTGGTAATTGGAAATTTGCGCGTTCTTGAAATCGGTGAAATTCTTCGTGCCCTGGATGATGGAGCACACGCGCTCGAATCCCATGCCGGTGTCCACATGCCGCGCCGGCAGCGGGTCGTAAGTGCCGTCGCCGTTGGCGTTGTACTGGATGAACACCAGGTTCCAGATTTCGATGCACCGCGCGTCGCCCTGGTTGACCAGCGCGCCGTTAGTGTCACCGTCAGCGGTCAAATCCACGTGCAGTTCCGAGCACGGGCCGCACGGGCCGGTGTCGCCCATCATCCAGAAATTGTCCTGCTTGTTGCCGCTGACGATGTGGATTTTCGGGTCGAGACCGGCTTTGGTGAACAGCGCCGCCCACGCATCGTAAGCCTCCTGGTCAAACTCGGCCGGGTCGTGCTTCGACCGGTCGGGAGCGTAAACCGTCGCGTACAGCCGTTGCGCGGGGAAGCCCCAGCGCCCGACGACGAGTTCCCACGCCCAGGCAATCGCCTCCTGCTTGAAATAATTACCGAACGACCAGTTGCCGAGCATCTCGAAAAAGGTGTGGTGATACGTGTCGAGGCCGACATCCTCCAAGTCATTGTGCTTGCCGCCGGCACGAATACACTTCTGCGTGTCTGCGGCGCGCGGCGGCGAGTACGGACAGGCCGTTTCGCCGAGGAAAATGGGGACAAACTGATTCATGCCGGCGTTAGTAAACAGCAGATTGGGAGCATCCGGCAACAAACTTGACGAGGGCACAATGGCGTGCTGTTTTTCCGCGAAAAAATCCAAGAAACTCTGCCGAAGCTGCGCCGAGGTCATCATAAGTGGGGCACGCATTTAAGCGCAAAGCCGCTGCCGGTGAAAGCGGAATTTTGCGCGGCAATGGCCGGCGGATTAATTAACCGCAGAGACGCGGAGGCGCGGAGAGTTAATTTTAAAAAACATCCGTGTCCATTCGTGTCCATCCGTGGTTTTAAAAAAAATATTTCCCTATTGACATCCCCCGGCAACTCGTTAATTTACCCTCCATGATTTCCGAGCTTGACAACGCGGCCGCCGTGCGGGTAATGTTACCCTCGCTCCCTCGCTCCCTCGCTCCCTCGCTCCCTCGCTCCCTCGCTCCCTCGCTCTTTGAGCACGACGCTTGCCCCGACTCCTTGATTTCCCGGCAGAATTTTAACCACCTCATTCCCGATGTGGTTGTCAACCGCGGCAGCGCATCGGCTGAATACCCACTTACAAAGGTCTTTTGCAAGGTTACAAAAGCTCTTGGTAACTTTACAAAAGCCTTTTGTAACCACGCAAAAGACCTTTGTAACTTTACAAACGCCTTTTGTAACTCTGCAAAAGCTCTTGGTAACCTTACAAAAGCCTTTTGTAATCTTACAAAAGACCTTTGTAACCCTGCAAAAGCCCTTTGTAACCCTGCAAAAGCCTTTTGTAACCACGCAAAAACCTGTCCTTAACCTTAACCAGAAAGTAATATGAGCACCCAATTCATCACCCCAGCCCGTCGTAACTACCTGCCAATCAACGAAGAGCAATCATTCCTCTGGCTCCTCAACTTCAAGACCGAGTTGCCGCGTTTCTCCAACATCTACAAACTCGACCCCGACCTGATCCAGCAACTCTCCTTCTCCACCCTCGTTTACGAACACACCCGCGAATACGCCGCCAACGCCTTCGATGTCTATCACGAGCGCATCGCCAATAAAAACCAGGCCGCCTGGAACCCCGTCGGCAAGGAACTCCTCATTCGCCCCTTCACCGCAAGGCTGAACCTCGCCAACAACGAAACCAGCACCGGCGGCGCGTTAACCTACGCCGTCCAACTCGCCGACCAACTCCTGCAAGCCAACCCCACCGCCGATGTCAAAGACGCGCTGAGATTGAAC
>JAISDC010000141.1 GCA_031265105.1 Verrucomicrobiales bacterium | reverse complement strand
ACATCTTCTCCACGAAATCCTGTTCCTCCTCGGATTCGGCCTGGCGGGTGGTCTGGCCGATGACTCCCTTGCCGCCGCGGCGTTGCGAGCGATAGCTGGATTTGTTGGTGCGTTTGATCAGGCCGTTGTGCGTCAGCGTGATGACCATGCTTTCGTCGGCAATCAGATCCTCAATCGCCATCTCGCCCTCATCCGGCACAATCTGGGTGCGGCGCGGAGTGGCGTATTTTCCCTTGATGGCCTTGAGTTCGGCCTTGATGATGCCCAGCACGCGCTGCTCACTCTTGAGAATGTCGAGCAAATCGGTGATTTTTTCCAGCAAGCCGGCGTACTCCTGCCTGATCTTTTCCTGCTCCAGTCCGACCAGTTGATACAACCGCAATTCCAGAATGGCGTTGATCTGTTCCTCGCTGAACAGATAACGGCCATTTTCCAGCCGCGCTTCACTGCGAATCATGACGCCGAATTTTTCCACGGTCTTGCGGGTGAACTCATAACCCAGCAATTTCAGGCGGGCCTCGTCGCGGGTTTTGGATTCGCGAATCAGGCGGATAAACTCATCCAGATGCGCCAGCGCAATCAGGAACCCCTCCAGAATCTCGGCGCGTTTCTCGGCATTGGCGAGTTCGAACCTGACCCGGCGAATTACTACCTCGCGACGGTGCTCGATGTAACAGACAATGAGTTCCTTGATATTGAGAATCTTCGGGCGGCGCTGGTCAATGGCCAGCATGTTGGCGCTGAAACTTGATTCCAGCGCGGTCAGCTTGTACAAATTATTGCAGACCACCTTGATGGCCGCGTCGCGTTTCAATTCAATCACCACGCGGGTGTTCTCGTCGGATTCGTCGCGGATGGCGGTGACATCGGTCAGGGTTTTTTCATTCACCAATTCGGCAATCCGCTCCACCAGCGTCGCGCGGTTCACCCCGTAGGGAATCTCGTCAATGACCACGATTTCCCGGCCGCCCTTCATTTCCTCGGTGTGCAGTTTGCCGCGAATCTTGAGCGATCCCCTGCCCTTGCTGAAATACTGCCGGATGCCATCCATGCCCAAAATCGAGCAGCCGGTCGGAAAATCAGGCCCCTTGATGAATTTCAACAACCCTTCCGGCTTCAACTCGGGATTGTCAATCACCGCGCAAATGCCGTCAATCACCTCGCCCAGATTGTGGGGCGGAATATTGGTGGCCATGCCGACCGCGATGCCGGTGCCGCCGTTGACAATCAAATTCGGGAAAGCCGAGGGGAACACCACCGGCTCGGTCAGGCGCTCGTCATAATTCGGCACGAAATCAACCGTGTCCTTGTCCATGTCCTCCATCAAACTGCCGCCCAGGGCGGTCAAACGGGCTTCCGTGTAACGCATCGCCGCCGGCGGATCGCCTTCCACCGAACCGAAATTACCCTGCGGGTCAATCAGCGTGTCGCGCATGGACCACTGCTGGGCCATGTGCACCAGCGTCGGATAAATCACCGCCTCGCCGTGCGGGTGGTAGTTGCCGGAAGTATCGCCGCAAATCTTCGCGCACTTCATGTGCTTGCGCCCCGGATACAAATTCAACTCGTGCATCGCGTACAAGATGCGGCGCTGCGAGGGCTTCATGCCGTCGCGCACATCCGGCAGCGCGCGCGAGATGATGACCGACATGGAATAATCCAGGAACGAATCCTTGATTTCCTCGGCCACGTTGATTTTTTGCACTTTCTCGTTCGGGGCGAACAGTGAAGTTGGGGGAATGATGTCGTCTGCCATAATCGTTTTAATCCATGCGTTGTTGCGCGCGTGACCGGCGGCGCGGCTCAGATGTCCAGGTTCCTGACGTTCAGCGCGTTGTCCTCAATAAACTGGCGGCGCGGTCCGACCTCGTCGCCCATCAGCGTGGTGAACATTTCCTCGGCCTCGACCGCGTCGGTCAAATCCACCCGCAGCAGCTTGCGCTTTTCGGGATTCATCGTCGTCTCGTACAGTTCCTTGGCGTTCATTTCACCCAGTCCCTTGAACCGTTTGATTTGTACCCCGCGTTTGCCGATTTCCAAAATGCCCTCCAGAATCTGCGGCAAGGCATGGAGCGGACTGACCCTGGCCTCCTCGCCATCGCCCTCGACCAGTTCATACAGCGGCTGCTCCTGGGCGGCGTAATGCGCCACCTTCAAGCCGCGCTTGTCCAATTTATCCAGCAACGCCGCCACCGCCTTGCTCTCGGTCAGCGCCACATGACGCGCCCGGCGGCTGGCCGTGTCTTTTTTCTTCTCGCCATTGCCAGCGCCGCCGCTGCCGTTGTCCTCGCCGTTCTCATCGCCGAAGATGCCAAGGTCAGCGTTGTCCCGCGCGAATTCCGCCAGCGCCTCGTCACTGCAAAAATAATGCACCGTCTCCTCGTTCCCCGACCGCACCCGCACCAAATGCTGCGGCAATTGCAGGGTGTTCCGGTCCCGCGCGTCCAGATACGCCTCAAAATCACTGCCATACCGGCGGACGCTGCTGGCGTATTTGTCCAACTGTTGCAACAACTCCAGGATTTCCGTCAGTTGTTTTTGGTTGAATTCCCGGCGGTCCGCCAATGACCGCAGTTTCACGTCCTCCGTGCCAAGCTGAATCAGGATTTTCGCCATTTGCGCGTCGTCCTGCACGTATTCCTCGCGTTTTTTGCGCTTGATTTGGTACAACGGCGGTTGCGCGATGTAGATAAATCCCTGTTTCACCAACCCCATCATCTGCCGGAAAAAAAACGTCAGCAGCAGCGTGCGGATGTGCGAGCCGTCAACGTCAGCGTCGGTCATGATAATAATCTTGTGATAGCGCAACCGCGCGAGGTTGAAGGCCCCTTCGCCGTCGCCGTCACCGATGCCCGTGCCCACCGCCGTGATCATCGTGCGGATTTCCTGGTTTTGCAGCACCTTGTCCAGCCGCGCCTTCTCCACGTTAATCAGTTTGCCGCGAATCGGCAAAATCGCCTGGTAGCGCCGGTCGCGCCCCTGTTTCGCCGAGCCGCCGGCCGAATCGCCCTCGACGATGAATAGCTCGCTGTTAGCCGGATCGCGATCAGAACAATCCGCCAGCTTGCCCGGCAGGCCGCCGGCGCCGAGCGCCGTCTTGCGCACCGCCTCGCGCGCCTTGCGGGCGGCCTCGCGCGCCCGCGCCGCGGTCAGCGCCTTGTCCACGATTTTTTTCGCCACCGACGGATTGGCGTCGAAAAACGCCATCAAGCCCTCATACACCGCCGAGGAAACCATGCCCTCCACCTCCGGCGACAGCAGCTTCACCTTGGTCTGCGACTCGAATTTCGGGTCGCTGTGCTTGATGGAAAGCACCGCCGTCAACCCCTCGCGCACATCGTCGCCGCTGATCGCCGGGTCTTTATCCTTCAGCAAGTTGTTGGACTTCGCGTACTGGTTGATGCTGCGGGTGAGCGCGGTTTTGAACCCGGACAAATGCGTGCCGCCGTCGGGATTGTGCACGGTGTTGGTGTAACACAACACCAGGTCGGTAAACCCGTCATTGTACATCATGCACGCCTCAAGATGGATTTCCTGCGGCTTCTCGCTGGTCTCGACGACGCTCTGTTTGGTGATGAGCACCGGCTTGTTGTGAATCAGCACCTTGCTTTTGTTCAACTGCTTGATGAACTCCTCGATGCCGTCCTTGTAAAAATACGTCTCCGCCGCCGCCTGGTCGCCCGCGCGCTCATCGAGAAACACGATCCGCAACCCGGAGTTCAGGAACGCCAGCTCGCGCAACCGCTGCGTGATGATTTCAGCCTTGAACTCGGTCGTGTCCTTGAAAATCTCCGCGTCCGGCTTGAAGGTAATCAGCGTGCCGGTGTTCTTGGACTTGCCAATGACCTCCAGTTTTTTGGTCGTCTTGCCGCGCTCAAACGCCATGTGATGCACCTTGCCGTCCCGCGACACCTCGACCTCAAACCATTCCGACACCGCGTTGACGCATTTCGCGCCGACCCCGTGCGTGCCGCCGGAAAATTTATAACCGCCCTGGCCGTATTTGCCGCCGGAATGCAGCGTGGTCAGTACCATCTCGACGCCGGGGATTTTGTATTGCGGGTGAATGTCCACGGGAATGCCGCGCCCGTTGTCCTGGACGGAAATGGAGCCGTCAACGTGAATCGTCACCTCGATTTTGTCGCAAAACCCGGCCAGATGCTCGTCCACCGAGTTGTCCAACACCTCCGAAACACAATGATGCAAGGCCCGTTCGTCCGTGCCGCCGATATACATGCCGGGCTTCTTCCTGACCGCTTCCAGCCCTTCGAGTTTGCCTAGTTTTGAGGCGTCATACTTGTCTGACATATTTTAAAAATTTTCGCAAAAAAACCCGTCAGCGGCAACCTTTATTCGGTTTTTTGCCATGATCAGCGTAGTAAATTCCCCTTCCGCGAAGGGAGAGGGAATTGGAGATAGAGCAGGATTCAATCTTTTGCCACCGCGCCCGCTGACGCTGACTTCACGGTCAGCGGACTTTCAACCGCTGACGAACCGGCCTTTTAATTTGTCCGCGGCGGAACGAAAGTTTGATAGACCGTCGCTCGGTGGTCAGCAAAAACGCATTCGATAATCCTACCGGGAGCGTGATAATAAATGACTCGATGGGAGCCAATGCGAAGACGATGATAACCTGCTAGCCCGTTGATCAGCGGATGTGTGTCACCTTCATCTTGCGACAATTTTCGGAGTTCGCGGTTAAACTGTTTTTTTGTATCCGGTGGTAACGTGGCTATGTAATCACTCACCTGCCCGGATAAACGCAGGATAAAATTATTCACCAAAAACATCCTCCATCGAATACCAATGTTTGATTTTGCCCGCCTTATGGTCATTGATGACAGCCATCGCCGCGGGGTCGCGGCGGATTGCCTCGGTCTCCGGGTCAGTCTCGGTGATTGAGAACGGAATGGCGTGGCGCATGACAACTTGCGCGAACAGCATATTAACCAGGCTGCCGGTGTCAGTGCCGAGTTTGTCAAGGATGGCGCGCACCTTGCGGGCACGGGCGGCGGGAACACGGATGCGCAGTTGTTCAGTGGCGGTTTTCACAAGAGGCACATAATAGCCTCATTTGGGCACAACCGTCAAGCGGCGAAAAACTTCACCGTCAGCGGGATTTATTTTTTCGCGCCAGCAACAGCGTCAGCGAGACGCCCAGCGCAACCAACGCGACGGATAGGCTGACGGTAAAATGACGCGGATAAAATTTGAATGCAACGGTATGTTTGCCGGCGGGGATTTCGACGCCCATGAACATGTAGTTGACGCGGTGAATCGGTGTTGCACGCCCGTCAACGGCAGCGCGCCAGCCGGGATACCAGGTGTCGCCAAACCACAGTAAGCGCGCGCCCAGCGTCTCGGTTTGCAAGGTAATTTTATTTGATGTTTCCGCGACCACGTTCAGCTTGTCAGCGTCAGCGGGAGCGGCGTTGATCATGGTCAGCGGAACGGTTGTGATGTCGCCGTCCCGCAGGCAAACGGGTTCGACCAGCGGCGCGTCGGGCGTGAATTGGCCGCTGATGATGCGTCGCCACGCCTCGCCATCGTCAGCGACTGGTGTTGGCGCGGCGTATAGTTTGAACCGCGGCAACGCGGTCGGCCGCTCGGCAATTTTCAAATCGCGGCCGGCGTTCCCCCACAAAATCCGCTGCCACGGTTCGCCGACAATCAGCCATTTCACGCCGAACAAATCCAACGCCTGATTGCTCAACGCGGCGTTGTCGCCGTAAATTAGCGCGGTGAGTTGGTGGTATTTTTGCAGCTTGAGCAGCGCCGAGTATTGCTGGCGGATGCCGAGTTGCGCCCACATGCCGCCGCTGCCGGCGTGCCCCGCCCAGCGGTAAATTTCCGGTCGCGGGTCGGCGTAGAGATACTGCTGCACGCCGGCATAAACCGAAACCGCGCGGTAATCCCGGTCGGCGGCGACGCGCTCCAGCGCGGGCGGCACGGCCAGCGTCAGCGTGTCGGCAGCGGGCGCGGCGGGATGCAGTTGGCGTGAAATGACCAACAGGTTTATAAACGTCAGCAGCGCGCCGGCGCCAAGCAATGCCGCGGTGTTTATTTTGGTCTTTGCCAGCGCCAGCACCCAGACGAACGCCAGCGCCAGAAACAGCCACGCGACCATAGCGAATTTTCCGGCGCGTTCCAACATCAGCGGCGAACCCTGCGCGCCCGCCGCCCCGGTCAAGTCAACGCACCAAGCCGGTTCCAGCCACAGTATCAGCGCGAGGAGACCGCTGACCGCGACCACGCAACCCAGCGTCACCAGCAGCGGCAGCGACGCGGCGCGTTTTTTCGCCAGCGCGTCGGCGCCGAGCGCGGCCAGCATCAGCGCGCCGAGCACGACCAAAATTAAAAATTTCGCGGGAAAGCGGAAATGTCCCAACAACGGCGCGTGCGCGTGCAGCCACGGATACAGCGGCGTGTTTTCGCCCAGCGCCAGCGCGATACCGACGAGAATCATCGCCCCGGCGGCAAGCGCGGGAATTTTCTCGCCAACCTTTTTTTGCGACCACCGCCCAAAAGCAAACGGCATCACCATCAGCGGCACCGCGCCCGCGTAAAACGCGCCAATCCAAAATTCAAACAACCCCGCTTCCCAATGTTTGTCAGGAAATCCGGGGAAGCCGCCGATGAACGGGAATATCGCCGATAACAAGTGTGTCAGCGACATTGACGCCATGTTGAAACGCGTGTCAAACGCGCCCGCCCGTTCGGAATACGGCACCAATTCAGCCGTGGACAGTGTTTCCGGCAAAGTCATCAGCAGCGCCAGCGCGCCGCTGACCATGAACAGCAACGTCAGCGTCGCCGCGACGCGCCAGCTTTTTCCCATCACCGCCGCGACGCCGATATACAGCGCGTAACCGACGCACGGATAAATGATGAATTCGGGAAAATTGGCAAAAAATTGCACGGCGAACAAAATGGACAGCGCGCCAACCAGCCGCCGCTGCCGCCAACATTCGGCGAAAGGTCGCGGCGCCACCGGCAGCGCGGCATGAAACCGCGCCAGCACGCCAAAAATCAGCGGAATCCACGCGCCGGCGGCGCCGTTGTTGGGAAACTCAAGTTGCGCCAGCAGCCACACGCCCAGCATAAACGATATTGCGGCAAGACACGCCGCTGACGATGAGACCTTGATTTGCCGGCAGAAAAACCATGCACCCAAACCGCCGATGTATAAATGGACCAGCCAGTATAAATTCAACGCGACCGCCGGTTTGAATAACAAAAACAAAATATTGACCGGATACAGCGCCTGCGATTGCGGCTCGGCAATAAACGGCTTGCCGCCGCCCAAATACGGGTTCCAAAACGGAAACTCGCCGCTCAGCAAACTTTTCGCCTCGAATAATCGCGCGGGTAAAAAATCCTGCAACGCGTCGCGGGCCAGAAAAATTTTCCCGCCCAGCAAAAGGTCTCCGAGAAAAATCATCGCCAGCAACAATAATAAAACCGGCGGTGACGATAAAATTTTGAATAATCGGCGCATATACAATCCCCGTGGTCACCGACCTTTATTCGCCTGGAAAATCATATTTCCCTCGCCAGTAATCGCGGATGACGCCGAGGACCTCGAAGCCGTATTTGATTGGCTTGAGGTGCGATTCCTCGTCGCCGTAGTGCGTTGGGATGGCCAAATCCGCCACGCGCAGCCCTTTCTTCGCGCCGACCAGCAACATCTCGCCGTCGAAGTGAAAGGTGTCGCTGAGTTTCTCAAATGGCACCACCGTCAGCGCCTTGCGACTGTAGAGCATGTAGCCGCTGTGGTATTCGGAAAAACGCAGGCCGTAGGCGAGGTTTTCCAATTGCGTCAGGCAGATGTTGGCGACGAACTTGTATTTGGGCATCCCGCCGCGCAACGCCGAGCGCCAGCTCCGCATCCGCGAGCCGAGCACTAGGTCGGCGCTGCCGGTGACCAACGGCTCCAGCAGACGCGGCAGTTCCTCCGGCGCGTACTGACCGTCAGCGTGCAACATCGCCGCAATGTCAGCGCCCAGTTCCAGCGCGCGGCGGTAACCGGTTTTCTGCGCCGCGCCGTAACCGCGGTTATGCTCGTGAAACAACACCTCAATTTTCTGATATTTTGCCAATAATTCAGCGTCAGTGGAACGCGGCACTTTCTCGCCGCCGTCTTCAACCACCAAGATTTTGAACAGTTGCTCGTGAACGTCAGCGGGGATGCGCGCCAGCACGCTCGGCAACGTCAGCGCCGCTTTATAAGCGGGAATAACGACCACGATTTTTTTGCCGCTGACGTTCATGTGAACAACCTTTCCGTCCACGTTTTCGGCGTTTTTTCATTGATAATTTCCACGTCGAGGTGATAGCGGAATTTTTTCACGCCGCGTTTCTCAATCCACCGCGCCATTTCCTCAATGCTCTCCCGCAGCGTGTGTTTGGTCTGGTAACCGAAAATTTTTCTGGATTTGTCCGAGCTGCACGTGGCGTATTTCACCTCGCGCGGGCGTGGCGCGACGAAGAGCGGGTCGAGGTTTTTGAAATTCACCACTTCAGCGACAATTTTCGCCAAATCCAGAATCGTCACAAACTCCTCGTCAGGACCGATGTTGATGGTCTCACTCACCGCGGCGCTGCTGGTGAGCGCCTGGTCGAAGCACGTCAAAATATCGCGCACGTCGGTAAAGCACCGCTTCTGCTGACCGTCACCGTAAATGATGGGCTGCTTGCCGCGCAACATCAGGTTAATCATGATGGACGCCACATTGCGAAACGGGTCGTCGTATTTCTGGTGCGCGCCGATGATGTTGTGCGGCACCAAGTTCACAAATTCAAACCCGTGCACCTCCGACAACACGCGCCCGACCTGCTCCGCCGCCAGCTTTGACACGCCGTACGGGTCAACCGGCACCGGCTGCGCGTCCTCGCGGAACGGGATGATTTCCTGATGCCCGTACCGCGCCATGCTGGAACAATTCACCACCCGCCGCACGCGGTTGTCGGCGCAAGCGGCGAACACGGTGGAGGAAATTTGAAAGGTGTTGTGCGTAATGACGTGCGGCGAGAACACGCTCAGTCCCTCGTAGGCGGTGCATGCCGTGTGAATGACCGCGTCCTGCCCGCGAATGAGTTTTTTCATCGCGTTCAAATACTGGCAGTCCACCTGAAAAAACTCCGCGTCGTCCGGCACATTGTCCAAGTAACCGCCGATTAAATTGTCACAACCCGACACCTCGTGTCCTTTGGCGAGCAAATCCGCCGCGATGCGACTGCCCAAAAATCCGGCGATGCCGGTGATGAATATTTTCATAAATCAAAATCTCCCGCTGCCGGTGCCGGCGTTGTAATTGAAAAAAAATTCGCCCGCTGACAGCGGTGAAAATCGCGCTTGCGGAATTGATATTTTATCGCTGGAATAAACGCCGCTGACAGTGAAGTTGGCGTCCCCGATGGAAAAACTCGCTTGTAAAAAAAGACCCGGCTCGCTATGTAAAACCTTTTTGGTTTTACACTGGCGGCTGAAGCCGTCGAGCCGTCGAGCCGTCGAGCCGTCGAGCCGTCG